>NZ_WFLL01000008.1:0-159126 GCF_009208755.1 Janthinobacterium sp. FT14W
AGTTATGCCTGATGACCATAGCAAGTTGGTCCCACCCCTTCCCATCCCGAACAGGACCGTGAAACAACTTTGCGCCGATGATAGTGCTGCAACCAGTGTGAAAGTAGGTTATCGTCAGGCTTGTTATATAAAAAAACCCCGTGTGTGCGGGGTTTTTTTTCGTCTGCAGCATTCATCGAGCTAGATGCCCCAGGTGATGCTTTCACCTTCTGCCTTGGCCGAACGCAGCATTTCCATCAGCGGATAGGCGCGCTGCGAAAAATGGACTTTTTGCGCGCGCGCATGGGCGCCCGTTTCGCCTTCTTCCAGCGTTTCCGGCGTATGTGCATCGTGTTCGATGTCATTTTCCGGATGCAGTTTGCTTTCCGCGACCTCTTTTTCCAGCAGGGCCAGGGCATCACCCGCTTCCGCTGGCGTGATGACGCCGCGCGTGGGGTTCTTGTGCAGGATGTCGAGGATACGCTGGGCATGTTCCTGGTACATCAGCACTTCAGGGGAGGATTTGGATTTGAATGAGATCAACATAAGCGCTTTCTGGAACTTGTTGTTAGTGTCGAAACAATATCACGACTTGAAATGTCGCACAGGCCGTCCAATTATCCGGATTGCACATTTGCAAGCCAGATAGGGCCATCTGTTGGACAACGCACGTATTTACAAGGGCTTGCTGATCGTGAAAACCGCCATTTAAGCGATCGTTAAGTCTCAATCCAGTTTTACGGAGTCCATGAAGGTGTCGATGGTGTCGCGTGACAACTTGTTTTCTTCACCGAGTATGACGATCTGGAAGATGCGCTTGTCCTGCGCCACAAAACGGCCCACCAGCAACACAGGCTTGCCTTGCTGCGTGCCGCCGGCTTCGATGCTGCGCGAACTGCGCTGCTGCGTGCCGGCAGCGCTGCTGCTGGCCGCCGAGACGGATTTTTCGCTGCGTACAGTGCCGTTGATATTTTTCAGCAGGGCTGTCTGCATGGCGGGCAAGGCCGCTTGCGCCTGTTCGGCACTGTCGAGCACGGCGCTGCCGATGGCGAAGGTGCTGCCATCGGCTTCGCTCGCCGTCATGGTCAGGCTCACTTTCTTGCCATCGAGATCGATCTCGCGTGTCAGCACGGCCGGCTTGCCTGGAAACAGGGCCGTGAACTGGGCGTCGGGGCTGCGATAGTCGCGCCAGTCGAATTTCGGACTGCAGGCGGACAGCGTGCACGCAGCTGCGAGCAGGGCCAGGAAGATGGCAAGTGATGGTTTTTTCATCAGCAGATGGTAGCAGCGCCGCCAGCCACGCGCAATCGTGCACGTATGGGCCTTGGCTGGCAGCCTCATAGCTCGCGCAGTACGCGCCGGTACTGGATGGCTTCGGCCAGATGCGGCGGCGTGATGGCGGTGCTGTCCGCCAGGTCCGCAATGCTGCGCGCCACGCGCAATACCCTGTGGTAAGTACGCGCTGACCAGTGCAGGCGCGCCATGGCGCCAAGCAGCAACTGCTCGCCATGTGCGTCCAGGCGACAATGCTGTTCGATTTCCGTGTTGCTCAAGCGCTGGTTCGATTTCCCCTGGCGCGCCAGCTGCAGGGCAAAGGCTGCCGCTACCCGGGCGGCGATGGCTTGTGTACTTTCGCCGGCGCCTGCATGCCGCCCCAGCGCCGCCGGGGGCATGGCGGCCACTTCGATCTGCAGGTCGATACGGTCGAGTAGCGGACCGGACAGGCGGTTGTGATAGCGCAGCACGGCGTCCGACGTACAGCGGCAACGACCGGAAGCGTGGCCCAGATAGCCGCACGGACAGGGATTCATGGCGGCGATCAGCTGAAAGCGGGCGGGAAACTCGGCCTGGCGGGCCGCGCGCGAAATGCTGATCATCCCCGATTCCATGGGCTGGCGCAGGACATCGAGCACCCGGCGGTGGAATTCGGCAATTTCATCGAGAAACAACACGCCGCAGTGCGCCAGCGAGATTTCTCCCGGGCGCGGCACGTTGCCACCGCCTACCAGTGCCACGCCGGACGCCGTCTGGTGCGGTGCCCGGTAGGGGCGGCGTTTCCAGTGTTCCACCTTGAAATGGCCGCCCAGCGAATGCACGGCAGCCGATTCCAGCGCCTCTTCATCGTTCATGGGCGGCAGCACGCCGGGAAAGCGGCTGGCCAGCATGGTCTTGCCCGCACCCGGCGGCCCCACCATCAGGACATGATGGCCGCCCGCGGCCGCCACTTCCAGGGCGCGCCGCGCCTGCTGCTGTCCTTGCACATCGGCAAAGTCGGGATACGGGAAAGCGTGCGCCGCCAGCGTGGGTTGATGGCGCTGCAGGGGCGTCTGCTGGCTGGCGTGCGCGGCAAAATGCGCGCAGACCTCGAGCAGGCTGTGGGCCGGATAGATGCAGGCATCGCCGACCAGCGCCGCCTCGTCCGCATTCGCCTGGGGCAGGATGAAGGCGCGTGGTGCACCGGCCCGGCTGCGCTGCATGGCAAAGGTCATGGCCAGCGCGCCGCGGATGGGGCGTAGCTGGCCCGACAGCGACAGTTCGCCCGCGAATTCATAGTGGTGTAATTGATCGGCCGGCAATTGGCCCGAAGCGGCCAGGATGCCCAGCGCAATGGGCAGGTCGAAGCGGCCCGATTCCTTGGGCAGGTCGGCCGGCGCCAGATTGGCCGTAATGCGCCGCGTCGGCATCTCGAAGCCGCAGTTTTGCAGCGCGGCGCGGACGCGGTCGCGCGATTCCTTCACTTCCGTATCCGGCAGGCCGACTATCGTAAACGAGGGCAAACCATTGGCAAGGTGGACTTCGACACTTACCTCGGGCGCCTCCATGCCGGCCAGGGCGCGGCTTTTCAGGACGGCCAGGCTCATCAGACTCCCCCGTAACGCGGGCGCGGGCAGGATCAGTCTAGCGCTGGAAGCGCCGCCAGGCTTGAGCTATGCCAGCCAGGCCGTCAATAACGGGGCCTGGCTGGCCGCACTTTACGCTTTGGTATCGTTCAGGCGCGTTTCCAGTTCGATCAGGCGCAATTCCAGTGCGTCGAGCTTGGCGCGGGTCTTGGCCAGCACTTGCGCCTGGATATCGAATTCCTCGCGTGTGACGAGATCGAGGCGGGCGAAGCCTTGGGTCATCATCGATTTCACGTTTTTCTCGATATCCTTGGCCGGCGAGTTTTCGATGGCTTGATGGATCTTGCCTTGCAAGTCGTTAAAGAAGGTATTCATGTCCATGGTCAGTCCTTTTATGGTGCGGCCTGTGCATCGCACCATTGCGGTGCACAGCGGCGTTAATCTGGTGCGAAGCTGGGCGGTTCATTGTGCTTCAGCAGCCCGTTCCCGCAGTCCTGGCGGCTTGCAGGCTATGTATGGACGGAAATGCACCTGTCAAGGTGGCAAGAGAGCTGGCACGTATTCTGCTAAAGAAGCTATGAACGCTTTGTGATCTCCAGCCAAGATTTTAAACCTCAACCGCTTTAAAAGTTCAATAAAAGGGAATCGCCATGAAGAATCTGTCCAAGAACATGACTTTAGCTGCAGCGTTGACACTGGCCATGACCGCCTTGAGCGGCAGCGCCATGGCCCAGGATGCAGTGGCGGCACCTGCTGCGGCCGAAGCCGTGCCCGACAATGTGGTGAGCTATAACGTGGCGCTGACCAGCGACTACCGCTACCGCGGCGTGTCGCAAAGCCGATTGGAGCCGGCCATCAGCGGCGGCGCCGACTATACCCACAATCCGACGGGGCTGTATGTGGGTACCTGGCTGTCGAGCATCAAATGGATCAAGGACGGCGGCGGCGATACCAATGTGGAATGGGATATCTACGGCGGCAAGCGGGGCGAGTTCAGCAAGGATTTTACCTATGACGTGGGCGGCCTGTATTACTTCTACCCATCGAATGGCTTGAGCACCAATGCCAATACCTTCGAGCTGTACGGCCAGCTGGGCTACGGTCCGTTGTATATCAAGTACTCGCATTCGACCACCAATCTGTTCGGCGTACCGGACAGCAAGAACAGCGGCTACCTCGATGTGGGCGCCAACGTGGAAGTGCATGATGGTTATATGTTGAACCTGCATGCGGGCCGCCAGAAGGTCGAGCACAACGATGCCCTCAGTTACAGCGACTACAAGATCGGCGTGACCAAGGACTTCGGCATGGCGACCGTTTCCCTGGCAGCAGTCAGGGCCAACATCACGTCGCTGGCGCCGAATGGCAAGAATCTGGCGAAATCCGGTCTCGTGCTGACCGTGTCCAAAACCTTTTAAGCGAGACAGCCATGAAAATGATTACTGCAATCATTAAACCGTTCAAATTGGACGAAGTACGCGAAGCCTTGTCGGCTATCAATGTGCAAGGCATTACCG
The DNA here is from genome assembly GCF_009208755.1 of Janthinobacterium sp. FT14W. Lineage (NCBI taxonomy): Bacteria > Pseudomonadati > Pseudomonadota > Betaproteobacteria > Burkholderiales > Oxalobacteraceae > Janthinobacterium > Janthinobacterium sp. FT14W. The sequence continues at coordinate 4,337 of NZ_WFLL01000008.1, forward strand.
TCACCGAAGTCAAAGGCTTCGGCCGCCAGAAAGGCCACACGGAACTCTACCGTGGCGCCGAGTATGTCGTCGATTTCTTGCCAAAAACGAAGATTGAAGCGGCCGTCGATGACGCCATTGTCGACCAGGCCATCGAAGCGATCGAAGGTGCCGCGCGTACCGGTAAAATCGGCGATGGCAAGATTTTCGTCTACAACCTGGAACAAGTCATCCGTATCCGTACCGGTGAAACCGGCAACGAAGCGCTCTAAGGGGAATATCGATGCGTAAAAATATAACAAAATTGCTAGCTGGGATAGCCTGTCTGTGTGCGTTCGGCGTCGCCGCGCCGAGCTTTGCCGATGCCCCCGCCAAGACGGAAGCGGCCACGACTGCGGCCGTCGCCGCCCCTGCCGTGACGCCGGCGCCTGACGCAGCGGCACCGGCCGCCGCGCCAGCTGCCGCCGCGCCGGCCCCTGCCGCAGCCGCGCCAGCCGCCGCCCCTGTCGCCAACAAGGGCGATACCAGCTTCATGATGATCAGCACCCTGCTGGTGATCTTGATGACCATCCCCGGCCTGGCCCTGTTCTACGGCGGCCTGGTGCGCTCCAAGAACATGCTGTCCGTGCTGATCCAGGTGTTCATGGTGTTCGCACTGGTCATCGTCCTGTGGTGCATCTACGGCTACTCGATCGCGTTCACGGAAAAAACCGCTTTCTTCGGTGGCTTCGACCGCCTGTTCCTGAACGGTATCTGGGATCCGGCCAAGGGCACGTTTGCCGCCGCCGCCACCTTCAGCAAGGGCGTGGTCATTCCCGAGTTCGTCTTCGTGGCGTTCCAGGGCACGTTTGCCGCCATCACTTGCGCGCTGATTGTCGGCGCCTTTGCCGAGCGCGCCAAGTTTGCCGCCGTGCTGGCCTTCGTCGTGCTGTGGTTCACGTTTGCCTACCTGCCAGCAGCCCACATGGTGTGGTTCTGGACCGGGCCTGACCTGATCACCAACGCCGCCACCTCGGCCAGCGAAGCCTTGAAGGCGGGCTGGATCTGGCAAAAAGGCGCGCTGGACTTCGCCGGCGGCACCGTGGTGCACATCAATGCCGCCGTCGCCGGCCTGGTGGGCGCCATCATGATCGGCAAGCGCGTCGGCTACGGCCGTGAATCGATGGCGCCGCACTCGCTGACGATGACCATGATCGGTGCTTCCCTGTTGTGGGTGGGCTGGTTCGGTTTCAACGCCGGTTCCTCGCTGGAAGCGGGCGACGTGGCGGCCCTGGCCTTCGTCAATACCTTGCTGGCGACTGCCGCCGCCACCCTGTCGTGGGTGTTTGGCGAGTGGATCAGCAAAGGCAAGCCATCCATGCTCGGTGGCGCATCGGGCGCCGTCGCCGGCCTGGTGGCGATCACCCCGGCGGCCGGCTTTGTCGGCCCGATGGGCGGCCTGGTCATCGGCCTGCTGGCCGGTGTCGTCTGCCTGTGGGGCGTGAATGGCCTGAAACGCCTGATCGGCGCCGACGATTCGCTCGACGTGTTCGGCGTGCATGGCGTGGGCGGCATCCTGGGTGCCTTGCTGACGGGTGTGTTTGCGGCGCCACAACTGGGCGGCCAGGGCATCTTCGACTACGTCACCAACAAGATGTCGGCGGACCCGTACTCGATCGGCCACCAGGTGTGGGTGCAGGCGCAAGCGGTCGGCACCACCATCCTCTGGTCGGCCGTGGTCTCCGTCATCGCGTATAAACTGGTCGACATCGTCATCGGCTTGCGCGTCCCGGAAGAAGAGGAGCGCGAAGGCCTCGATATCACCAGCCATGGCGAGCAGGCATATCATGGCTAAATGCTAATCATCTGGCACCCCAGCGCTCCGGCGCGGCGTGTCCTGCTGGAAAAGGCGCCTCATTGAGGCGCCTTTTTTTCGTTATGGGAATGGAAAAGGTCTTTAAAACAAGGCTTTTGCCCCGATTTGGGGTACTTACACGGTAATATAGTCGGCAGTTCTGTGTGCTTTTTTGAATACTGCACATAATTTAAGGATGTAACTATGGTTCCCCATCTCGTCACGGCCCTGACCGGACCGCTGCTCGACCTCGAAAAAAAGATTCTGGCCGCGACGCCGGCCATTGAGCGCTGGTTTCGCATGGAGTGGCAAGAGCACACGCCGCCCTTCTATTGCTCGGTAGACTTGCGTAATGCGGGCTACAAGCTGGCGCCCGTCGATACCAATCTGTTCCCAGGCGGTTTCCATAACCTGGCCACGGAAATGCTGCCCTTGTCCGTGCAGGCGGCCATGGCCGCCATCGACAAGTATTGCCCGGATGCCCGCAACCTGCTGATCGTGCCGGAATTGCACAACACGACGCCGCAATACCTGCAGAACGTGGCGCGCCTGATGCAGATCTTCCGCCAGACGGGGCTGCACGTGCGCTTCGGTTCCTGGTCGCCCGACATCACCCAGCCGACACCGTTGGCGTTGCCAGATGGCAACATGCTCGTCATCGAGCCTCTCGTGCGCCTGAACAACGGCCGCCGCCTGGGCTTGAAGGATTTCGACCCGTGCACGATCTTGCTGAATAACGACTTGTCGGACGGCATACCCGATATCTTGCAAAATATTCATGAGCAAAGCCTGCTGCCGCCCTTGCATGCGGGCTGGGCCTTGCGCCGCAAGAGCAATCACTACACGGCCTACGATGAAGTGGTGAAAAAATTCGGCAAGATGATCGATGTCGACCCGTGGATGCTCAATCCCTTCCACGCCAAGTGCAGCGACGTCAATTTCCAGGAAGGCGAGGGCGAGGATGCGCTGGCCGCCAGCGTCGACGTGCTGCTGGCCAAGATCCGCAAGAAATACAAGGAATACGGTATCAAGGAAAAGCCCTTCGTCATCGTCAAGCCCGATGCGGGCACGTATGGCACGGGCATCATGACGGTGCGCGACGCCAGCGAAGTGCGCGACCTGTCGCGCAAGCAGCGCGACAAGATGTCCATCGTCAAGGATGGCAAGGTCGTCACGGACGTGATCATCCAGGAAGGCGTGCCGACCTTCGAGAGCATCAAGGATGCCGTGGCCGAGCCTGTCGTCTACATGATCGACCGCTACGTGGTGGGCGGCTTCTACCGCGTGCATGCGGAGCGGGGCGTGGACCAGAACCTGAACGCGCCCGGTTCGCAGTACGTGCCGCTGGCGTTTGCCCAGCAGCATGCCGTGCCGGACTTGAAGGCCAAGCCGGGCACGGCTGCACCGAACCGCTTCTATGTGTATGGCGTGGTGGCGCGCCTGGCCTTGCTGGCCGCGTCGCTGGAAATGGAGCGCACGGACCCGAATCCCGAGGTGTATTGATCCATCCCTGCGGCTTGCCGGGCGCGGTGACGACTGTGCCTGGCGATCTCGGCTAGAATCAAGCATTCCTTATCCAGGCTCCCCGATTGGACGCACCATGAAAATTGCATTCCTTGCCGACCCGCTGGCAGGCTTCAAGACTTACAAAGATTCCACTTTCGCCATGATGCGCGAGGCGGCCAGGCGCGGCCACGCCGTCTACGCCTTCGAGCAGAAGGACATGGCGCTGGAAGAGGGCATCGTCACGGCACTGGTGAAACATATCGAGCTGACGGGCGACGAGCACGACTGGTACAAGGTCGTTTCCACCGAGGAAGTGCGCCTGTCGGCCCTGGACGCCGTCATCGAGCGCAAGGACCCGCCGTTCGACATGGAATACGTGTATGGCACGTATCTGCTGGAACTGGCGGAAAAGCAGGGCGCGCACGTCTTCAACAAGCCGTCCGCCATCCGCGACAACAATGAAAAGCTGGCCATTGCGCAGTTTTCCGAATTCACTTCGCCGACCCTGGTGACGTCGAACGAAGCGCGCCTGCGCGCCTTCCACGCCAAGCACCAGGACGTCATCTTCAAGCCGCTGGACGGCATGGGCGGCACGGGCATCTTCCGCGTCAAGGCCGATGGCCTGAACCTGGGCGCCATCATCGAGACGCTGACGGACAACGGCGCGCAGACCATCATGGCGCAGCGTTTCATCGCCGACATCGTCAAGGGCGACAAGCGCATCCTCGTCATCGGCGGCAAACCGGTGCCGTTTTCGCTGGCGCGCATCCCGCAGGCGGGCGAAGTACGGGGCAACCTGGCCGCCGGCGGCACGGGCGTGGCGCAGCCGTTGACGGCGCGCGACCTGGAAATCGCTGAAAAGCTGGGGCCTGTCCTGGCCGCGCGTGGCCTGATGCTGGTAGGATTGGACGTGATCGGCGACTATCTGACGGAAGTCAACGTCACCAGTCCAACCTGCTTCCAGGAAATCATGCAGCAGACGGGTTTTGATGTGGCTGCCATGTTTGTCGACGCCGTCGAGCATGGCGTTGCGCAAGCACAGCAGCACCAGAAGGTGAAATGACCATGGTAGGGATTTTGCTCATGACACACGCACCGCTGGGACAGGCATTCATCGCCGCCTGCGCGCATGTGTTTCGGGGGCCAACGGAACGTTTTGAAGCCATCGACGTCGTCGCCGACCAGGACCTGGCGGAAGTGCAGAAGCTGGCGTCGGAAGCCATCTGCCGCCTCGACGACGGCTCCGGCGTGCTGGTGATTACCGATGTGAAGGGCGGCACGCCGTCGAATTGCTGCAACAAGCTGGCCGATGCGGGCCGGGTGGAAGTCATCGCCGGCATCAGCCTGCCGATGCTGCTGCGCGCCATCACGTATCGCCGCGATACGCTCGACGTGGTGGTGGAGATGGCGCTGGCCGGTGCGCAAAGCGGCGCCGTGCGCGTCGATAACCGCATCCGCGTAGGCGAATAAGGAAGTGCATGGCCGCCGCCCTGAAGGCGGCGGGTTTTATAGGCCAAGATTGTCATCAGCGTAGTGCATTCAGGGATAGAGACCATACAAAAATGATTCAAAAAGAACTCGAAATCATCAACAAGCTGGGACTGCACGCACGCGCCTCCGCCAAATTTACCCAGCTCGCCGCCAAGTTCAAGAGCGACGTCTGGCTGACCCGCAACGCGCGCCGCATCAACGCCAAGTCCATCATGGGCGTGATGATGCTGGCCGCCGGCAAGGGCGCGAAAGTGACCCTGGAAGCCGAGGGCGATGACGAGCAGGCATGTGTCGATGCCCTCACCGCCCTGATTAATGACAGGTTTGGCGAAGGCGAGTAATGCCCGCCGAACGCAGCCGCAGCCGCATTCCGACAGGTCACCCCATGGCATCTTTCACGCTCCACGGCATCCCGGTCTCCCGCGGCATCGCCATTGGCCGCGCGCATCTGCTGGCGCCGGCCGCCCTTGACGTCAAACATTACCTGGTCGCCCAGGAACAGATCGAAGCGGAAGTCCAGCGCTTGCAAAACGCCATCGCGGCCGTCCACAAGGAATTGCAAACCCTGTGGAACGAGCTGCCGAAGGATGCGCCCACCGAACTGGGCGCGTTCATCGACGTGCACGCGCTGATCCTGTCGGACCCGATGATCGCCGAAGCGCCGCTCGACATCATCCGTTCGCGCCATTACAACGCCGAATGGGCGCTGCTGACGCAAATCGATGAATTGTCGGCGCAGTTCGACGAAATCGAAGACCCGTATCTGCGCGAGCGCAAGGCCGATATCCAGCAAGTGGCCGAGCGCGTGCTGAAGGTCTTGCTGGGCACCGAACAGCTGCTGCCGAAAGCGGCGGCCGACGATGAATTGCTGGCGCAGATGATCGTCGTCGCCCACGATATCTCGCCGGCCGACATGCTGCAGTTCCGCGACCGCTCCTTCATCGGCTTCATCACCGACGTGGGCGGCCAGAACTCGCATACGGCCATCGTTGCGCGCAGCCTGGATATCCCGGCCGCCGTCGGCATGTCGCAGGCCTCGATGCTGATCGAGCAGGACGACTGGCTGATCATCGACGGCGACGCGGGCGTGGTGATCGCCAACCCCAGTCCCCTGGTGCTGGAGCAGTACCGCGAGCGCCAGGTGGCCATGCAGCGGGCGCGCAAAAAGCTGGGCAAGCTGAAAAAGACGCCGGCCGTCACCAAGTGCGGCACGCCGATTACGCTGCTGGCGAATATCGAACTGCCCGAGGATTGCCCGTTCGCGCTGGAATCGGGCGCCAGCGGCGTGGGCCTGTTCCGCTCCGAATTCCTGTTCATGGGCCGGGCGCACAAGATCCCCACCGAGGACGAGCAGTTCGAGGCTTACCGCAACACGGTGCAATCGATGAAAGGGCGCGTGGTGACCATCCGCACGCTCGACATCGGCGCCGACAAGCCGCTCGACCAGTCTGACCATACGGCCTTGAATCCCGCCCTGGGCTTGCGCGCCATCCGTTACTGCCTGGCCGAGCCGCAGCTGTTCCTGACGCAGCTGCGCGCCATCCTGCGCGCCTCGGCCTTCGGCAAGGTGCGCATTCTGATTCCCATGCTGGCGCATGCGTTCGAGATCGACCAGTCGCTGGCCATGATCGCGCAAGCGAAGGCCAGCCTGCGCGAGGAGGGCGTCAAGTTCGACGACGAGGTCGAAGTGGGCGCCATGATCGAGATCCCGGCCGCCGCGCTGGCCCTGCCCATGTTCGTCAAGCGCATGGATTTCCTGTCGATCGGCACGAATGACCTGATCCAGTACACCCTGGCCATCGACCGCGTCGACTACGAAGTGGCGCATTTGTACAATCCGCTGCATCCGGCCGTGCTGCAGCTGATCTCGATGACGATCGCCGCCGGCCACAAGGCGGGCATCGACGTGGCCGTGTGCGGCGAGATGGCGGGCGACGTGAAGCTCACGCGCTTGCTGCTGGGCATGGGCTTGCGCGAGTTTTCCATGCACCCGGCGCAACTGTTGGCGGTCAAGCAAGAGATCCTCAACAGCGACCTGGGCCTGATCGCGCCACAAATGCGCAAAATTATGCGTTCCATGGAACCAAATGTGATCGCGGAAGCCGTACAACAGTTGCAGCTCATGTAAACTGTCGTTTTATCAGCATCAGGACACCTCGCGCGCGGCAAGAGGTGTCCTGGTGCTAAAGTTGCAGCACCTATCATCGCGGTGCTGCATCGACCATGGCCCGTGGGGCCGCCCCCCTTTTATAAACCGACACACATGTCATCCATTGGAATCGTTTCGCCGCAAACCATGTATTTTGCGCAACCCTTGCAGCTGCAAAGCGGAGCCTCGCTGCAAGACTATATGTTGATGTATGAAACCTACGGCACCCTGAACGCCGACAGATCGAATGCGGTGCTGGTCTGCCACGCCCTGAACGCCTCCCACCACGTGGCCGGCGTGTATGCGGACGAGCCGAAAAGCACGGGCTGGTGGGACAATATGGTGGGACCGGGCAAGCCGCTCGACACCGACAAATTCTTCGTCATCGGCGTCAATAACCTGGGTTCCTGCTTCGGTTCGACGGGACCCATGCACACCAATCCCGCCACCGGCAAGCCGTACGGTGCCTCCTTCCCCGTCGTCACCGTGGAAGACTGGGTCAGCGCGCAGGCGCGCCTGGCCGATGAACTGGGCATCACGCAGTTCGCCGCCGTGATGGGCGGCTCCCTGGGCGGCATGCAGGCGCTGGCGTGGAGCATCATGTTCCCCGAGCGCCTGCGCCACTGCGTGGTGATCGCCTCGACGGCCAAGCTGTCGGCGCAAAACATCGCCTTCAACGACGTGGCGCGCCAGGCCATCCTGTCCGACCCCGATTACTGCGGCGGCGACTTTTATGCGCACGGCGTGGTGCCGAAGAACGGCTTGCGCGTGGCGCGCATGGTGGGCCACATCACCTATCTGTCGAACGACGACATGGCCGAGAAATTCGGCCGCAAGCTGCGCGATGCGGCGCAGACGGGTGACTACAAATTCGGCTTCGGCATCGATTTCGAGATTGAATCGTACCTGCGCTACCAGGGCGACAAGTTCTCCGAATACTTCGACGCCAACACGTATTTGTTGATCACCAAGGCGCTCGATTATTTCGACCCGGCGCGCGCGCATGGCGGCGACCTGGCCAAGGCCCTGTCGGGCACCAAGGCCAAGTTCTTTCTCGCCTCGTTTTCCACCGACTGGCGTTTCTCGCCCGAGCGCAGCCGCGAAATCGTCGAAGCGCTCGTCTGCAACCGCCGCCAGGTCACGTATGCCGAGATCGACGCGCCGCACGGCCACGACGCCTTCCTGCTGGAAGACCCGCGCTACATGAACATGGTGCGCGCCTATTACGGCCAGGTATGGCATGACATCACGGCGGGCGCGCCCGCCGCAGTACAGAACACCGCCGTCCGCCAGGGCGCCAAGGAGACCGCATGACTTTCGACGAATTGAGCGCGCTGCGCCCCGACCTGGCCTTCATCGCCCACTGGGTGCCGGACAACGCGCATGTGCTGGACGTGGGCTGCGGCGACGGCGTGATGCTGCAGTACCTGCAAAGCGACAAGGAGTGCAGCGGCTATGGCATCGAGATCGCCGACGACAAGGTGCTGGCCAGCACCCTGCGCGGCGTCAACGTGATCCAGCAGGACATGGAAAAGGGCCTGGCCGTCTTTGGCGACAACAGCTTCGATACGGTGCTGTGCCTGTCGTCCCTGCAGATGATGAAGCAGGTCGAGCCGCTGCTGCGCGACATCGTGCGCGTGGGTGCCGAAGCCATCGTCTCGTTTCCCAACTTCGCCTATTGGCCGCACCGCGTGGCATTGCTGAAAGGGCGCATGCCCGTGTCGAAATCTCTGCCCTACCAGTGGTACGACACGCCCAACGTGCGCTGCGCTACCATCAACGACTTCCGCGAGCTGGCCGAGGAATGCGGCCTGGAAGTGATCGAATGCGTGGCCCTGGCCGAAGGCAGGATGGTTTCCGTGCTGCCCAACCTGCGTGGCGACCTGGCCGTCTTCCGCCTGCGTAAAAAAGCGGTGCATTGATGAGCACGAGCCCGGCGCCAGGCTGGCGTTCCTATGCCAATGGCCGCATGCTGGCCGTGCTGGTGCTGGGCTTCAGTTCCGGCCTGCCCCTGTTCATCCTGCTGTATCTGCTGCAGGCATGGCTGGCCAAGTCGGGCCTGAACGTCAAGGCGCTGGGGCTGTTCGCCCTGGTGCAGTTCCCGTATATCTGGAAATTCCTGTGGGCGCCGCTGATGGACCGCTACCGCATCCTGGGGCTGGGCCGCCGGCGCGGCTGGATGGCCCTGACGCAGGTGGCGCTGTTCTTTTCCATCGGCGGCATGGGCATGCTCGATCCGCTCACGCAGATCGGCCTGATCGCCGCCGCTGCGGGCGGCGTGGCCTTCCTGTCGGCCAGCCAGGACATCGTCATCGACGCCTACCGGCGCGAAATCCTCAGTGATAACGAGCAGGGCCTGGGGGCCGCCGTCATCGTCAACGCGTATAAAGTGGCGGGCATGGTGCCGGGCGCGCTGTCGCTGATCCTGGCCGACCGCATGCCGTGGCAGCCCGTGTTCTGGATCACGGCCGCCTTCATGCTGCCTGGTCTCGTTTGCACCTTGCTGATCAGGGAGCCCACCGTGTACGGTTCGCCGCCGAAGACCATGCGCGAAGCGATCATCCTGCCGTTCCAGGAATTCATCGCGCGCGATGGTTGGCGTAACGCAATGTGGATCCTCGCCTTCGTATTACTCTACAAAATCGGCGACAGCATGGCCACGGCGCTGGCGACGAAGTTTTACCTGGACCTGGGTTTTTCCATGACGCAGATCGGCCTGGCCGCCAACACCACGGGTTTCTGGGCCAGCCTGGCCGGCGGCGTGGTGGGCGGCGTGTGGATGCTCAAGCTGGGCATCAACCGGGGCCTGTGGGTGTTTGGCGCGCTGCAGGCCATCGCGATTCTGGGTTTTGCCTGGCTGGCGCAGGTGGGGCCGAACACCATGCTGTTGAGCGCCGTGATCGGCTTCGAAGCCTTTGCCAGCCTGGGCCTGGGGGCGGCCGCGTTTGTCGCGTTCCTGTCGCGCACCACGGACCCGCGCTACACGGCCACGCAATATGCGCTGTTTTCCAGCCTGAGCGCCGTGCCGCGCACCCTGATCAATGCCTCGGTGGGTTTTCTCGTCGCCGAGCTGGGCTGGTTCTTGTTTTTCATTGTTTGCTTCTTCCTGGCCTTCCCGGCCATGATGATGCTGCCTAAAATTGCTCCATGGAGGTCTGCCAATGGCACCAATATCCCTTAAACGCTGCGCCGTCCTGGCCAGCCTGTGCGCCGCCACCGCGCTGGCGCCCTTGTCCGCCCATTCGCAACAGCAGGTGGTGCAGGATGGCATCAAGGTGCGCCCTTTGTCGGGCACGCGCATTTTCGCCGGCGGCGAAAACTTCAACGAGAAATCGAAACTGCAGTATGCGGAACTGGTGCGCGAGGCCAAGGAAAAAAATGCGCTGGTGCCGGACAGCGATCCGCAGGTGAAACGCTTGCGCGCCATCGCCCAGCGCATTATCCCGTACGCGGCACGCTGGAACGACGCCGCCAGCAGCTGGCAATGGCAGATCAACCTGCTCAACTCGGACGAGGTGAACGCCTTCTGCATGCCGGGCGGGCAGATCGCCTTCTACAGCGGCATCCTGAATAAACTGAACCTGACGGATGACGAAGTGGCCGTCGTCATGGGCCATGAAATTTCGCACGCCTTGCGCGAACACGCGCAGGCGCAGGCAGGCAAGGGCAACCTGGCGGCCGTGGGCGCCAAGCTGGCCGGCGCCGGCCTGTCGGCCTGGCTCGGCGTCGATCCGAACCTGACCAGCACTGCCACCAATATGGCGGCCAAGGGCGTGATGCTGAAGTTCTCGCGCGACGACGAGCGCGAAGCGGACCTGATCGGCATGGACCTGGCCGCGCGCGCCGGTTTCGACCCGCGCGCCGGCGTGGTGCTGTGGCAGAAGATGGCGGCAGTCAGCAAGGGCGCGCCGCCGGAATTCCTCTCGACCCACCCGTCGGGCAGCGACCGCATCTCGCAGATGAACAGCCACATGGCGCAAGTGCTGCCCTTGTATGCGCGCAGCAAGGGCGTCAGCGTGGACGCCTTGCCGCCATACCGCAGCAACGCCATCGCCGCGCGCTAGGATGTCTGCCCGTAGCAGTTCCGTGCCGCTGCCCATGCGCGACGGCGTCGCCCCCAGCTATCTGTGGCTGCCGGAGGGGCAGTGGCCGGACATGCTCTCCTTTCTCGTCGCGCGCTATCCGCAGATCAGCGCCGCGCAATGGCAGGACCGCATGGCGCGCGGCGAAGTGGTCGATGGCGACGGCGCCGTGCTGGGCCCCGCCAGCGCCTACAAGCGCGGCATGCGCATCTTTTACTACCGCGAGCTGGAGCGCGAAACGCCGATCCCGTTCCAGGAAGAGATCCTGTTCCAGGACGCGCATTTGATCGTGGTCGACAAGCCCCATTTTCTGCCCATGACGCCGGGCGGGCGCTTCGTGCAGGAGACCTTGCTGACGCGATTGAAGAAACGGCTCGACAGTGCCGACCTGACGCCCATCCACCGCCTCGACCGCGAGACGGCCGGCGTGGTGATTTTTTCGCGCCAGGTAGCCAGCCGGGGCGCCTACCAGTCGCTGTTCCAGCGCCGCGAAGTGCGCAAGACATACGAGGCGCTGGCGCCGCGCCTCGATGGCCGCGATTTTCCGTTCACCTACCGCAGCCGCATGGTCGACGGAGACAAGTTTTTCCTGATGCGCGAAGAGGCGGGCGAGCCGAACTCGGAAACCGTCATCGACGTGATCGAGCGGCGCGGCGAGTTGAACCTGTACCGGCTGCATCCGCACACGGGCCGCAAGCACCAGCTGCGCGTGCACCTGGCGTCGCTGGGCATCCCCATCGTCAACGATGCGTTTTACCCGGTGGCCCTGCCGTGCAAGGAAGACGACATGTCGCAGCCCTTGCAGCTGCTGGCGCGCGCCATCGATTTCACTGACCCGTTGAGCGGCGCGCCGCGCCGTTTTGAAAGCCGGCGCAGGCTTGCGTAGGTCGGGTTGGCGCGTAGAGCGTAAGCCGACGCCACCGTTGACGTGTCAACCATGTTGTCGGATTACGCTGCGCTAATCCGACCCACGGGAGTTTCAGCCTTTGAGCGTGTAATCGATGATCAAGGGCGCGTGGTCGGAAAAACGCTCGTCCTTGTAGACGCTGACCGTGTGCGCCTGCGCCGCGATGCCGGGCGTGGCGACATGGTAGTCGATGCGCCAGCCTACGTTCTTCGCGTAGGCCTGGCCCCGGTTGCTCCACCACGTGTACTGGTCTTCGCGCTTGTCCAGGCCGCGGTGCACGTCGACGAAGCCCACTTCGTCGAAGACGCGCGTCAGCCATGCGCGTTCCTCGGGCAGGAAGCCGGAATTCTTCTTGTTGCCCTTCCAGTTTTTCAGGTCGATTTCGTGGTGGGCGATGTTCCAGTCGCCGCAGATGACCACTTCGCGTCCCAGCGCCTTCAATTCCAGCAGGTGCGGCAGGAACAGGTCCATGAAGCGGAACTTGGCTTCCTGGCGCTCCGGGCCGGACGAACCGGACGGGCAGTACACGGAAATGACGGACAGGTTGCCAAAATCACAGCGCACATAGCGGCCTTCGGCATCGAATTCGGGGCTGCCGAAGCCGATATGCACGGCGTCCGGTTCCACCTTGCTGTACACGCCCGTGCCGGAATAGCCTTTTTTCTCGGCGTAGTGGAAATGGCCATGATAGCCGTGCGGGTTGAGGAATTCCGGCGTCATGTCGGGCAGCTGCGCCTTCAATTCCTGCACGCAGATGAAATCGGCCGTTTGCGTGCCCATCCAGTTGAAAAAGCCTTTTTTGGCGGCGGAACGGATGCCGTTCAGGTTGGCGGAGATAATTTTTGGCATAGGTCGAGAGTCAATGGTGAGCGCCAGCGGGGCTGGACGGGGCCGGCGGGCGCGGCATGGCGATTGTCTCGCCGGTGCGCGCGGATTAAAATACAGGCACTTTTAAAAAATGAGGCTAATGTGAATAATTTACGCCAGCAGTTTATCGCGTTTTCAGTATCCAAGGGAGTCTTGCGGTTTGGCGAGTTCACCACCAAGGCCGGACGCCAGTCGCCGTACTTCTTCAATGCGGGCCTGTTCCATGACGGCGCCACCCTGGCCGAGCTGGCGCAGTTCTACGCGCAGACCCTGCTCGACTCGGGCGTCGAATTCGACATGCTGTTCGGCCCCGCCTACAAGGGCATCACCCTGGCGTCGGCCACCGCCGTGGCGCTGGCCGGCAAGGGCCGCAATACCTCGTTCGCCTTCAACCGCAAGGAAGCCAAGGACCATGGCGAAGGCGGCACCATCGTCGGCGCCAAGCTGCATGGCAAGGTTGTCATCATTGACGATGTGATCTCGGCCGGCACCTCGGTGCGCGAATCGGTCGACATGATCCGCGCCGCCGGCGCCGAGCCATGCGCCGTGCTGATCGCCCTGGACCGCATGGAGCGTTCGGGCCCGGACGGCCAGCTGTCGCCAAGTTCGGCGGTGCAGGAAGTGTCGAAACAGTACGGCATTCCCGTCATCTCGATCGGCAACCTGGACGACCTGTTCGGCTACCTGAACGGCGCGGGCGCCGATCCGGAACTGCTGAAGCACAAGGAAGCCGTTTCCGCCTACCGCGCGCGCTACGGGATTTGAAGCGCCCATGGCGGCGTTGCAGCGCGTTGCCGCATTAGCGTGCTGTCTGCGGCGCTGCGCCTTGCCCTGAGCACTTTAAATCGCTCTACTTTTCCAGCAGCGCCCGCAGCCGCGGGTCGCTGCAGGCGGCGCTGGCCGATGGGTAGCATTGCAACAGCCGCCGCAGCAGCGCTCCGCCGATGCCGCGCCGCCGGAATGGCGGTTTCACGAACAGCATGTTCACCGTGACCTCGTCCGCGCTCCTGCTGAAGTCGAGCATGGCCACCTGCTGGCCGTCGATCCATGCGCACAGCGCGCTGTCCCCCTGCCAGTCTATCTGCATCACGCCAGCCATGGTTTGAGCGCCGCATGCAGGCCCAGGGCGAACAGCCCGGCAAAAAAGCACCGTTTAAACACGGCCTGCGCGATGCGCCCGCGCAGCCATTGGCCGGCCAGCATGCCGGCCAGCGCCGGCAGCAGCGCATACGCGGAAGCGCCGGCCGCGCCGGGACTGAAGTCGCCGTGCAGGGCCAGGCTGGCCGCCAGCGCCACGGTCGATGCGGTAAACGCCAGGCCCAGCGCCTGCACCAGCGCATCGCGCGCCAGGCCCAGTCCCTGCAGATACGGCACGGCGGGAATTACGAACACGCCCGTGGCGGCCGTCACCAGTCCTGTCGCGGCGCCCGCCACGGGCCCCAGCCACGCTTCGTGCCGCGCCGGCACGCGCAGCTGCAGCGTGAACAGTCCCGCCAGCGCATACAGCATCAGCGCCATGCCCAGCGCGACGACGGCCCAGGTGCCGCTGTTCTTCGGCAGCAGGGCGCCGCCCGCCAGGGTGCCCGCCATGACGCAGGCCAGCAGGGGCCACAATCGCCGCAGCAGGGCGCGCAGGCCCGGGCCGGCCGCCAGCTGCCATACGTTCGTCACCATCGACGGCACGATCAGCAGGGCCGCCGCCTGCACGGGCGGCATGACGAGGCTGAGCGTGCCCATGGCCACCGTTGGCAAGCCTAGGCCGACTACGCCCTTGACGAAGCCAGCGACGAGGAAACTGGCGCCGACGGCCAGCAGAAATGACGTCTCCATGATTTTATTCCACAGTGATTTTGCGTGGATTTTGCGCGCGCTTGCGGATTTCGCCAAGGTGGATTATTTTGAGCCAGCCTCAGTGGTGGACGAAGGCTGGTAAGATGGGAAAAAAGGAGGGCTGTCATGCGTTTCGATCTGGTCGACTTGCAGCTGTTTGTCAACGTGGTGGAGGCGGGCAGCCTGACGGCGGGCGCCGCGCGCAGCCATCTGGCGCTGGCCTCGAGCAGTGCGCGCGTGCGCGGCATGGAAGAGATGCTGGGCATGCCCCTGCTGCTGCGCGGCCGGCGTGGCGTGGAACCGACACCGGTGGGCCAGACCCTGCTGCATCACGCGCGCCTCGTTTTGCTGCAAATGGAGAAAATGCGGGGCGAGCTCGGTGAGTTTGCGCGCGGCTTGAAAGGGCAGTTGCGGCTGCTGTGCAATACGGCGGCCCTCAGCGAATTCCTGCCCGAGGCGCTCGGCGCTTTTCTCGACCGCCATCCAAACCTGACCATCGACCTGGAAGAGCGCCTCAGTTACGATATCGTCAAGGCCGTCTCGGAAGGGCTGGCCGACATGGGCATCGTGTCCGACTCGGTCGACATGCGCGGCTTGCAGACGTTTTTGTTCCGCCCCGACCGGCTGGTGGTGATCGCGGCGGCCGACGGCGTGCATCACCGCGCGCTGGGGCAGGATGGCGTCGTCGACTTTGCCAGCGTGCTCGATCACGATTTCATCGGCCTGGCCGACGACAGCGCGATGCAGCAGTACCTGGGCATGCACGCGGCGCGCCTGGGGCGCCCGCTGAAGGTGCGCGTGCGCCTGCGCAGCTTCGATGCCGTGTGCCGCATGGTGGCCAGCGGCGTGGGCATCAGCGTGGTGCCGCTGGCGGCGGCAAGCCGCTGCCAGCAGACGATGGCGCTGCGCTGCCTGGAATTATCCGATCCCTGGTCGGTACGCAATCTGACGATTTGCGTGCGCCAGTTCAGTGAATTACCCCTGTATGCGCGCCAGTTGATCGATCACCTGAAGGCGTGACAGGGCATGACAGGAGCAGCGATGCGTTTTTCAGAAGACAAGATGGCCAGCCTGCTGTGCAGCGACCAGGTCGAGCGGCCCATCCACATCTGGCAGCCGCCAGGGCCGCAACAGTCGCGCGCCGTGATTCTGGCGATCCACGGCGGCATGGCGCATGCTGGCGACTATGTCACGCCGGCGCTGTACTTCCGCCAGCACGGCATCGCCACCGTCAGCTTCGACATGGTGGGCCACGACGGCAAGCGCATGGTGGATATTCCTTCGTTCGAGGCCTTCCTCGACGACGAGGAACTGTTCCTCGCCTGGGTCAGGCAGACGTACCCCGGCGTGCCGGTTTTCGTCATGGGCCACTCCATGGGCGGCCTGATCGCCACGCATCTGGGGCTGCGGCGCTTTGCGGGCGACCCGGCCATCCGGGGCTTCATCCTCTCCTCGCCGTATTACGTGAATGCGATTCCCGTGCCGAAGGTGCTGCAGATGCTGTCGGGCTGGCTGGCCAGGCGCTTCCCCACGATGCAGGTACCGCTGGGCAATCTGACCATGCTGCTGACGCACGACCAGGCCATCACCGCGCGCCATTTCCAGGACGAGCGCGACGGCATACGCGCCAGTGCCGCGTCGGTGCGTTTCGCCCACGCGCTGACGTCGGCGCAAAAGGAACTGGCGGGCGGCTTGTCGGGTTGGACCTTCCCCCTGTTCGCCGTGGTGGCGGGCGACGACAAGCTGGCCGACAGCCGCGCCACGGAAAGCATGCTGCGCAGCGTGCCCGATGGCTTGCTCGACTACCATTTTTATCCTGCCAATTACCACGAGAATTTCAATGAGCTGAACCGCGAGGAGATCTTCGCCGCCATCCTGGCGTGGATGGAAAAACAACTGGCGCCCGCGCCGCGTGAGGCGCAGCTATCGTTATAATCAGGTCAATGGATTTTATCGCCGGCATGCCGGCCCGGTCCCCGCGGTGCAGGGGAATACTGAAGGAACGAACGATGCGCTTGCTGATTGCCCTGATACTCCCGTGGCTGACCTTTTTCACGATCGGCCGTCCGATCGCCGGCATCATTTGCCTGATCCTGCAAATCACCGTGATCGGCTGGCTGCCAGCGACGATCTGGGCCGTGTATGCGCTGAGCCAGTTCAAGACGGACCAGAAGATCGCCGAGGCCATGCGCCGGCGTTGATGGTTTCCTAAGTCCTGCCTAAGCTGCGCTTCCTATCTTGATTCAACCGACACGAGGAGAGTGAGATGGCATCAGACAGACGCGGTACCTTGAGCCTGGCGGCGGCAATGCTGGCCGCCGGGCTGTTGCTGGGAAGTGCGGCGCAGGCACAGAATGAGAGTGCGCTGCCGCCCGTGCAGAAGAGCGGGGCGGTGGAATACCTGAGCGGCGGCATCGGCCTCGATGAGTCGACCGCCATCAAGAGCGCCAGCCGGCATTGGCCATTGAGCCTGGTGTTTTCCGTGCAGGCGCCGGGCAAGGCGGAATTTGCCTCCGACGTGAAGCTGCAGATCAGCGACGCCAAGGGCGCGCAGGTGCTGGAGACGACGGCCAGCGGGCCATTCCTGCTGGCGAAACTGGCGCCGGGCAGCTACAGCCTGCGCGCCACCCTGGCCGGCAAGACCTTGGAACGCAAGGTGCAGGTCAAGGCGGGCAGCTCGGCGCGCGTGGAGCTGGTCTGGCCGGCGGGAACGAACCAGGGCCGGACCTGATGCCGGGCGACGGCAAGGCGCCCGAACGGGGCGTGCCGGCGCGCGGTTTGTCTGCCCATATCCTGCCCACGTCGGCGACGATGGTGGGCGTGTGCATGACGGTGCTGTCGATCGGCCACCTGGCGCCGCGCGGCGAGATGCGCGTGGCCATCGACAAGCTGCTGGCCGTCGATGCCATCGTCTTTCTCGTCAGCGCCGTACTCTCGTTCATGTCGCTGCGCCCCGGCCAGCCGCGCTTGCGCTACGAGTGGTGGGGCGAACTGCTGTTCATTTGCGGCCTGGCCCTGCTGGCGCTGGGCGCCGTGGTGCTGGCCTTCGTCATCAACTGAACCGGGCCAGCCGGCATCGGATCAGCCGACCGCGAGCACGCGGCCTTCGGCGGCGCTTTGCAGCGCCAGTTCGATCAGGCGTATCGTCGCTGCCGCATCCTCGGCCGCCACGGGCGCCGCTGCGCCGTGGCGGATGGCGTCGGCCATGCCCTGGTAAAAGTCCTGGTAGCGGCCCGCATGTATCTCCAGGTGTTCGACGTGGCCGTCCGGCTGCGTACCCAGGTGCAGCGCGCCGCGCACGGGGTCCACGCCCCAGCCGGGCTGTCCCGGCCTGCCGCCCGCCTTCAGGGCGTCTTCCTGCGGATCGAGGCCGAATTTCACGAAACTGCCCTTGTCGCCATGCACGGCGAAGCGCGCCGTCGGCGCCTTCACCAGGCAGCCCGCCTGCAGCACCACGCGCAGCCGGTCGTAGTACAGCACGATGTGGATATAGTCGACGGCTTGCGCGCCATCGCGCTGCAGGGCGATATCGGCAGACAGTTTTTCCGGCATGCCGAACAGCTGCATGGCCTGGTCCAGCATGTGCGGACCCAGGTCGTACAGCAGGCCGCCGCCCGGCGCGCCGGACTCGCGCCAGCGCTGGCGGATCTCGGGGCGGAAACGGTCGAAATGCGATTCGACGCTGGCGATGCGCCCCAGGGTGCCCTGCGCCAGCAGCGCCTTGATGGTGAGGAAATCGCCATCCCAGCGCCGGTTGTGGTACACGCTGAGCACCAGCTTGCGCTCCTTCGCCACGGCGATCAGGGTTTGCGCTTCGGCGCTGGAAATGGTGAAAGGTTTGTCGACTACCACGTGCTTGCCCGCCTGCAGGGCCGCCAGCGCCAGGCTGAAATGCGCTTCGTTGGGGGCGGCAATGACGACCAGTTCGATGGCAGCATCGGCAAACAGCTGCGCCGGTTCCGCATACACGGTGGCCTGCGGCCAATCCTGGTGCACGAGGTCCGGCTTGCTGGAGGCGACGGCCGTCAGTTCCAGGGCGTCGATGGCGGACAGCACGGGCGCGTGGAAGGTGGAGCCGGCAAAGCCGTAGCCCACCAGGCCGGTTTTGATCTTGTTCATGGCGTATTCACAGGTGCGTGGAAGAATCCATGATCATACCCGCAAGCGGGCGGCGGCAGCGCTGCAACAATGTCGCTGCGATGCCGCCGCTACTGCATTAGTTCAGGCGCCAGGCGTATTGCACCTTGACGCTGGCGCTGACTGGCTTGCCGCCAGCGAGGGCCGGATGGCCGCTGCTTTTGACCACGCTCGACCCGTGGACCTTGCCAGTGGCATCGACATCGAAGGACATGGTGACCGTGCCTGCAGCAGATCGAGTTCGGCTGCCGTCGGTTTCGGGATGTCGTGCGTCTTTGCCATGCTGTTCCATGTTGCCTGAAATTTAATAAGGTTGGAATAATTATTGTAGACAAAGATTTAATTTTCAATACCGCATAAGCGCCTGACATGCATGCTGGAAAATATAGACAAGCTTGTTTAGAAGTATGCTGAACAGGCGAAAAAAAAGACGCCGCAGCGTCTTTTTTTGGGGGGGAGGAAAATTATCCCGCCAGCTTGGCCTTCAGCAGTTCCGTCAGCTGGGCTGGATTGGCCTTGCCTTTCGACGCTTTCATGGCCTGGCCGATCAGCGCGTTGATGGCCGCTTCCTTGCCGGCGCGGTACTGTTCCACCGACTTGGCGTTGGCCGCCAGTACTTCATCGACGATGGCTTCCAGTGCGCCCGTGTCCGAGATCTGCTTCAGACCCTTGGCGTCGATGACGGTATCGACCAGGTTCTCGTCGCTGGACTTGGCTTCCCACATGCCGGCGAAGACTTCCTTTGCCGCCTTGTTCGAGATCGTGCCGTCGGCAATGCGCTTGAGCATGGCGGCCAGCTGCGCGGCGGAGACGGGTGCCTCGTCCAGGTCCACGCCTTCGCGGTTCAGGGTCGACGATACGTCGCCCATCAGCCAGTTGGCGGCGGCCTTGGCGTTTTCCTTGCCCGCCTTGTCGACCACGGCGACGAAATAGGTGGCCATGGCTTTCGATTGCGTCAGCACCAGCGCATCGTATTCCGGCAGCGCGTATTCGCTGATGAAGCGGGCGCGCATGGCGGCCGGCAGTTCCGGCATCGAGGCCTTGACCGTATCGATCCACGCTTGCGAGATGACCAGCGGCGGCAGGTCCGGGTCCGGGAAGTAGCGGTAGTCCTGCGCGTCTTCCTTGCTGCGCATTTCGCGCGTTTCCTTGCGGTCCGGATCGTACAAACGCGTTGCTTGCACGACCTTGCCGCCGTCTTCGATCAGTTCGATCTGGCGGCGCACTTCCACGTGCACGGCTTCCTCGATGAAGCGGAAGGAGTTCAGGTTCTTGATCTCGCAGCGCGTGCCGAATTCCTTCTGGCCGACGGGGCGCACGGAAACGTTGACGTCGCAGCGGAACGAGCCTTCCTGCATGTTGCCGTCGCAAACGCCCAGCCACATGACCAGCGAATGCAGGGCCTTGGCGTAGGCCACGGCTTCGGCGGCGCTGCGGATTTCCGGTTCCGAGACGATTTCCAGCAGCGGCGTGCCGGCGCGGTTCAAGTCGATGCCGCTCATGCCGGCGTAGTCTTCGTGCAGCGACTTGCCCGCGTCTTCTTCCAGGTGGGCGCGCGTCAGGTTGACTGTCTTGGTGACGAATTCGCCATCCTTTTCATAGCCGAAGGTCAGGGCGCCGCCGATGACGACGGGGTCCTCGAACTGGCTGATCTGGTAGCCCTTGGGCGAGTCCGGATAAAAATAGTTTTTGCGCGCGAAGACCGAGTGCGGCGCGACGGTGGCGCCCACGGCCAGGCCGAAGCGGATCGCGCGGTCGACGGCCTGCTTGTTCATCACCGGCAGCACGCCTGGCAGGGCCAGGTCGACGGGGCTGGCCTGCGTGTTGGCGTCGGCGCCGTACTTGATCGGCGAACCGCTGAAAATTTTGGATTCGGTCGTGAGCTGCACGTGGTTCTCAAGACCGATGACGACTTCCCATTGCATAGTGTTCTCGCTTATTTTTGGTAGCGCCGCTAGCCGCGGCGCAAATCTGTTCTTGGTCTGCTCTTAAACGCCGGCAGGGCTGCGCGTATGCCAGTCCGTCACTTGCTGGAACTGGTGGGCCACGTTCAGCAATTTGGCTTCGCCAAAGTAATTGCCGATGATTTGCAGGCCGACGGGACGCTTGCCGTTTTTCTCGCCTTCGCCGAAACCGCAAGGGATCGACATGCCGGGCAGGCCGGCCAGGCTGGTCGACAGGGTGTAGATGTCGGCCAGGTAGTTCGCCACCGGGTCGTCCGTCTTGTCGCCCAGGTCCCAGGCGACGGTTGGCGCGACGGGGCCCATGATGACGTCGCAAACGGCGTTCGGGCCATTCAGGACGGCGTCGAAATCCTGCGCGATCAGGCGGCGGATCTTTTGCGCCTTCAGGTAGTAGGCGTCGTAGTAGCCGTGGCACAGCACATAGGTGCCGACCATGATGCGGCGCTGCACTTCGGGGCCGAAGCCTTCGGCGCGCGACTTCTTGTACATGTCCTGCAAGTCCTTGTACTCGGCCGCGCGGTGGCCGTAGCGCACGCCGTCGTAGCGCGACAGGTTCGACGACGCTTCGGCCGGCGCGATCATGTAGTAGGCGGGAATCGACAGGGCGGTGTTCGGCAGCGAGATGTCGACCAGGGTAGCGCCCAGCTTTTCATATTGCGCCAGCGCGCCGCGCACGGCCGCTTCCACGTCCTTGGCCAGGCCTTCGCCGAAATATTCGCGCGGCACGCCGATGCGCAGGCCCGTCAGCGGCTGGCCCAGTTCCCGCGAAAAATCTTCCGCCACGCCGCCCTGTTCCGGCGACAGGCTGGTCGAGTCGCGCTCGTCGAAGCCGGCCATGGCCGTCAGCAGCAGGGCGCAGTCTTCGGCCGAGCGGGCCATCGGGCCGCCCTGGTCCAGCGACGAGGCAAAGGCGATCATGCCGAAGCGCGAGACGCGGCCATAGGTAGGCTTGATGCCGGTGATGCCGCAGAAGGCGGCCGGCTGGCGGATCGAACCGCCCGTGTCGGTGCCGGTAGCCGCCGGCGTCAGGCCGGCCGCCACGGCGGCGGCCGAACCGCCGGACGAGCCGCCTGGCACGGCGGCCTTGTCCCACGGATTCTGCACGGCGCCGAAGGCCGAGTTCTCGTTGCCGGAACCCATGGCGAATTCGTCGCAGTTGACCTTGCCCAGGGTGACCATGCCGGCCGCCTGGAATTTTTCCACCACGGTGGCGTCAAACGGGCTGGCGTAGTTGGCCAGCATTTTCGAGCCGGCCGTGGTGCGCCAGCCTTTCGTCACGAACAGGTCCTTGTGCGCGATCGGCACGCCCGTCAGTGGCGTGGCCGTGCCGGCCGCGATGCGGGCATCGGCTTCGGCCGCTTGCGCCAGGGTCAGGGCACGGTCGACGTGCAGGAAGGCGTTCGAGGTGTCCGCTTCGATGCGGTCGAGGAAATGCGTCGCCAGTGCAACGGCGGAAATTTCCTTGTTCTGCAAAAGCGTGGACAGCTGTTTGATGGATTTTGTATGCATGGCGTTTCTATTTTTATCTATTCGGCAGGGTTGTTTTTTGTGCACTGCGCCGTTCTAGCGCCTGACAGAAGCGTAGCGAGCGGAAGTGAGTTGTGGCCGAGAAGCGGAGCTGTGCTTTGGCACAGTGAGCATCGGAGGCCGCAAATCGCGACGCGCAGCAGCTTATGTCAGGTGCCAGTTACTCGATCACTTTAGGTACGAGATACAGGCCATCCTGGACTTTCGGCGCCACGGCCTGGTAGGCGTCGCGGCGATTCTGCTCGGTGGCGATGTCCTCGCGCAGGCGCAGGGCGATATTGTCCATGTGGGCGGCCAGCGGGTGGCTCAGGGGGGCCACGCCATCGGTATTGACGGCTTGCATTTGTTCGGCCAGTGCAAAAATCTTGTTCAATTGGGCCAAAGACGTGACGGCCTGGTCGTCGGCCATTTCAAGTTGTGCCAGGTGGGCGATGCGTTTTACGTCGGATAGTGTCAGGGACATGGCGAATGGCGCGGAGTGCCGCGCATTAGTATTAAGTTGGCGTTTTGATAAAACGCGGGTATTTACTGCTCTTTTGCTCACAAAAGCCGAGGAATGCCGCGTAACTCGCGGCTGCAAGAGTCGCACTTTTCCATGGTTTTTGAGCAAATCGCATTCAAATTATAAGGTAGAATGGCGGGTTAATGCGTTGCCGGCGCTGATGGACTGCTGCCGCAGCATAGAAAAGATTGCGCAAGCGCCAAGCGAAACCCGGAAAAATCGCCTTTTGGATTTTCAGGGTGCCTGAAAGCGCCCGCTTTGAAACTCCCCATAAACAGCTTTTGCGCAGCTCGATGCGCTACAGGACACTCATGTTTGGTTTTTTACGCAGGTATATCTCCACCGATCTGGCCATTGACTTGGGCACGGCCAACACCCTTATTTATGTGCGCGGCCTCGGTATCGTCCTGGACGAACCATCGGTCGTCGCCATCCGCCAGGAAGGCGGTCCGAATGGCAAGAAGACCATTCAGGCAGTCGGCAAGGAAGCCAAGCAGATGCTGGGCAAGGTGCCGGGCAATATCGAAGCGATTCGTCCGATGAAAGATGGCGTGATCGCCGACTTCACCGTGACCGAGCAGATGCTCAAGCAATTCATCCGCATGGTGCACGACTCGAAATTCTTCCGTCCATCGCCGCGCATCATCATTTGCGTGCCTTGCGGTTCGACCCAGGTGGAACGCCGCGCGATCCGCGAATCGGCGCTGGGCGCCGGCGCCTCGCAGGTGTACCTGATCGAAGAACCGATGGCGGCGGCCATCGGCGCGGGCCTGCCCGTGTCGGAAGCAACGGGTTCGATGGTGGTCGACATCGGCGGCGGCACCACCGAAGTGGGCATCATCTCGCTGGGCGGCATGGTTTACAAGGGTTCCGTGCGCGTGGGCGGCGACAAGTTCGATGAAGCCATCGTCAACTACATCCGCCGCAACTACGGTATGCTGATCGGCGAACAGACGGCCGAAGCCATCAAGAAAGCCATCGGTTCGGCCTTCCCCGGTTCGGAAGTGAAGGAAATGGAAGTCAAGGGCCGCAACCTGTCCGAAGGCATCCCCCGTTCGTTCACCATTTCCAGCAACGAGATCCTCGAAGCGCTGACCGACCCGCTGAACAACATCGTCTCGGCCGTGAAAAACGCGCTGGAACAGACGCCGCCGGAACTTGGCGCCGACATCGCCGAAAAAGGCATGATGCTGACGGGCGGCGGCGCACTGCTGCGCGACCTGGACCGCCTGCTGATGGAGGAAACCGGCCTGCCGGTGCTGGTGGCCGAGGACCCGCTCACCTGCGTGGTGCGCGGTTCCGGGATGGCACTGGAACGTATGGACAAGCTCGGCTCGATCTTCTCCTACGAATAATCTGACAGAAGGGCCGGAAACCATTCCGGCCTTTTTTTGGTTTTGGCGCCGGCGTTTGACCGGGGCTTGCACGTTGGCGCACTGCGCCTGATTATTGGATGTCATGGAATACAGTCCTCCGCCACTTTTCAAACAAGGCGCCTCCGCCCGCGTCAAGATGATGGTGTTCGCCGGCATTTCTATCGCCCTGCTGCTGGTCGATTCGCGCATGCACGCGCTGACGGCCGTGCGCCAGGCCGTCGGCACCGTGCTGTATCCGGTGCAGATGGCGGCCCTGGTGCCGCGCGACGTGGCGCTCGGCGTCGGCAACTACTTTTCTTCGCTGTCCGCCCTGGAAAAACAGGTGCGCGACCTGAAGCACGAACAGATCGCCTCGGCGCAGATCCTGCAGCAGGCGCAGCTTAATATCGTTGAAAACAACCATCTGCGCAAACTGATGGAGGCGCGCGAGCGCGTGCCCGTCAAGACCCTGATGGCCGAAGTCCTGTACGACACGCGCGATTCGGCCACGCGCAAGATCGTGCTGGACCGCGGCATCCAGAACGGCGTCGAACTGGGGCGCCCCGTGATCGACAACCTGGGCGTGGTGGGGCAGGTCACGCGCGTGTTCCCGTTCACCTCCGAAGTGACCCTGCTGACCGATGAAGAGCAGGCGATTCCCGTGCAGCTGCTGCGCAACGGCGTGCGCAGCGTGGCCATCGGACGCGGCAAGTCCGGCACCATGGAGCTGCGCTTCACGGCCCCCAGCGCCGACATCCAGATCGGCGACATCGTCATTACCTCGGGCCTCGACGGCCTGTATCCGGCCGGCCTGGCCGTGGCGCGCGTGACTCTGGTCGAGCGCAATGCGCACGGCCCGTTCGGCCGCGTGGTGTGCCAGCCGCTGGCCGGCATCGAACGCAATACCCAGCTCCTTATTTTGATGACGTCGCCCGAGATACCTCCACGTCCGCCCGCCGAAGATATCAAGACGGGCCGCAAGATCGCCGGCAAGATGGCGCCGATCAAGGACCCGGCCAAGGAGCCTGCCGCCGCTGCGGCGCCGGCGCCGGCCGCGCATGGCGCAGCCGCACCGGCCGCGAAAGCGCCGGCTGGCACCGCGCCGGCGCCGAAGCCGGCGACGCCTGCACCTGCGCCCGCGCCTGCCGCCGTGCCACCGAAGGAGGCGACACGATGAACCGCCCGCATTACATCCTGCTGCCGGTCAGTCCCCTGTTCATCGGCTTTTCCCTGCTTTGCGCTTTTCTGCTGAATTTGCTGCCATGGGGGCAGTTCGTCGGCGTACCCGATTTCGTCGCCCTGGTGCTGGTCTTCTGGGGTATACACCAGCCGCGCAAGGTCGGCATCGGCGTGGCGTTCTTCATGGGCTTGATGATGGACGTGCACGACTCGACCCTGCTGGGCGAGAATGCCCTGGCCTACACGTTGCTGTCCTACTTTGCCATCATGATGCACCGTCGCGTGCTGTGGTTCCCCATCCTGACGCAGGCGCTGCACGTGCTGCCGCTGCTGCTGCTGACGCAGGCGCTGCAATTGCTGACGCGCCTGATCGTCTCCGGGCGCTTCCCCGGCTGGCTCAATTTCATCGAGAGCTTCGTCGCCGTGGCCCTGTGGCCCTTCGTTACGTGGATCCTGCTGGCGCCGCAGCGCCGCGCCGTGGACCGTGACCACAACCGGCCGATTTGACGGGCGCCTGCCATGACTGAACTGAAGAACACCGAGCGCGAACTGCATTTTTTCCGCATGCGCCTGACCATCCTGGGCGGCCTCGTCTTCGTCTGCTTTTCGCTGCTGCTGGCGCGCTTCATCTGGCTGCAGGTGATCAAGCACGAGGACTATGCGACCAAGGCCGAAGACAACCGCATCGCCGTGGTGCCCATCGTGCCCACGCGCGGCCTGATCCTCGACCGCAACGGCGTGGTGTTGGCGCGCAATTACTCGGCCTATACGCTGGAAATCACGCCATCGAAACTGAGCGCCAGCCTCGACTCGGTGATCGACGAGCTGTCGACCCTGGTGCAGGTCGACATCAAGGACCGCCGCCGCTTCAAGAAACTGCTGGAAGAATCGAAGAACTTCGTCAGCGTGCCGCTGCGCACGCGCCTGACGGACGAAGAAGTGGCGCGCTTCACGGCGCAGCGTTTCCGTTTCCCTGGCGTGGAGGTGCAGGCGCGCCTGTTCCGCCAGTATCCGATGGGCGAAGTGGCATCGCACGTGGTGGGCTTCATCGGCCGCATCAACCGCAATGAAGCCAAGGCGCTGGAAGAGGGCGAGGACGCGGCCAACTACAACGGCACCGACCATATCGGCAAGGAAGGCCTGGAAAAAAGCTATGAGAAGCAGCTGCATGGCACCACCGGCTACGAAGAGGTGGAAGTGTCGGCCGGCGGGCGCGCCATGCGCACCCTGTCGCGCACGGCGGCCACGCCTGGCAACAACCTGATCCTGTCGATCGACATCGAACTGCAGAAGGTGGTCGAGGAAGCGTTCGGCGAATGGCGCGGCGCGGCCGTGGCGATCGACCCGGCCACGGGCGACATCCTGGCCTACGTATCCAAGCCCGGCTACGACCCGAACCTGTTCGTCGACGGCATCGACCAGCAAAGCTGGAATGAACTCAATACCTCGCTGGACCGGCCGATGGTCAACCGTCCCCTGTCCGGCACCTACGCGCCCGGCTCGACCTTCAAGCCCTTCATGGCGCTGGCCGCGCTGGAACTGGGCAAGCGCACGCCGAGCCAGTCGATTTCCGATCCCGGCTTCTTCATCCTGGGCGGGCATACCTTCCGCGACGACAAGGTGGGCGGCCATGGCACGGTGGACATGCACAAGTCCATCGTCGTCTCGTGCAATACCTATTACTATCAGCTGGGCCGCGACATGGGCATCGACGCCATCCACGACTTCATGAAGCCGTTCGGCTTCGGCCAGCTGACGGGCATCGACCTGAATAACGAGAAGACGGGCGTGCTGCCGTCGACGGAATGGAAGCGCAACCGCTTCAAGACGCCGCAGCAGAAAAAATGGGTGGGCGGCGACACGATTTCGGTGAGTAACGGCTCCGGCTACAATTCCTATACGCCGCTGCAGATCGCCCACGCGACGGCCAACCTGGCCAATAACGGCGTGGTGATGAAGCCGCATCTGGTGAAGATCATCGAAGACGCCAGCACGCGCGCGCGCACCCTGACGGTGCCCAAGGAAAGCTACCGCATCGCGCTCAAGCAGGAAAACATCGACACCATCAAGCGCGCCATGGTGGGCGTGACCAGCGAACAGGGCGGCACGGCCGCGCGCATCTTCGCCGGCGTGCAGTACACGGTGGGCGGCAAGACGGGGACGGCGCAGGTGGTGGGCATCAAGAAAAACGAGAAGTACAATGCCAAGCTGCTGGCCGAACGCCTGCGCGACAATGCCTTGTTCACGGCCTTCGCGCCGGCCGACAAGCCGCGTATCGCGATTGCCATCGTGGTGGAAAACGCGGGCTTCGGCGCCGGCGTGGCCGCGCCGATCGCGCGCAAGGCGCTCGACTACTACCTGCTGGGCAAGCGCCCGAGCGACAAGGAAAAGGACACCACCAAGGTGCCCAAGGAAGATGTCGACGAAGTGCGCACCCTGGAAGAAATCACCGACGAGCAGGCTGCCCCGGCGGCGCCTGCCAGACAATAATGAAACGTTTCTTGTTACGAGAGGCGCTCGCCATGGCGGTGCGCCAGACCCCAAGGCAATAAGGAAGCACATGCCCATAAACGAGAGGCGCTCGCTGTGGCGGCGCGCCAAACCCTATCTGGCGGTATTCGATCCGCCGCTGATGATCATCATCCTGATGCTGCTCAGCACCAGTTTGCTGACCCTGTATTCGGCCAGCATCGGCATTCCCGGCAAGATCGAGGATCACCTGCGCAACATCCTGCTGTGCTTTTTCGTCATGTGGGTGGCGGCCAACGTCACGCCGCAGATGATGATGCGCATCGCCGTGCCCGCGTATACGGTCTCGGTGATACTGCTGGTGGCCGTGGCGCTGTTCGGCACCATCAAGCTCGGTGCGCGGCGCTGGCTGCATATCGGCGTGATCGACATCCAGCCTTCCGAATTCCTGAAGATCGCCACGCCGCTGATGCTGGCCTGGTTCTTCCAGCATAATGCGGGCGCCCTGCGCTGGAAGTCGTTCCTGATGGCGGCCGTGCTGCTGCTGGTGCCCGTCTACCTGATCGCGCGCCAGCCCGACCTGGGCACGGCGCTGCTGGTGGTGGCGGCCGGCTTTACCGTGATCTTCCTGGCCGGCCTGTCGTGGAAGGTGCTCGCCGGCCTGCTGATCACCTTTGTTTCCTGCCTGCCCATCGCCTGGTCGCACCTGCATGATTACCAGCGCGACCGCGTGATGATGCTGATCGACCCGACCAAGGACCCGCTGGGCAAGGGTTTCCATATCATCCAGTCCATCATCGCCATCGGTTCCGGCGGCATGACGGGCAAGGGCTGGACGCACGGCACGCAGGCCCACCTGGAGTTCGTCCCGGAGCGCACGACCGACTTCATCTTCGCCGTGTATTCGGAGGAGTTTGGCCTGGTGGGCAATTTGATCCTGATGCTGATGTATTTGCTGCTGGTGGGACGGGGGATGATGATCGCCGCCAACGCCCCCAGTTTTTTCACTCGCCTGCTGGCAGGAGCGATAACTATGATTTTCTTTACGTATGCGTTTGTCAACATGGGCATGGTCAGCGGCATCGTGCCGGTGGTCGGCGTGCCCCTGCCTTTCCTCAGCTACGGCGGCACCGCGCTGCTGACCCTGGGCGTGGCCACCGGTATCCTGATGAGCATTCAGCGCCATCGCAAGCTGGTGCAGACCTGATGCGCGCGCCTGTCGATACCTTCGCCATGCGCGGGCTGAATGTTGCCACACTGCTGGCGGTCTTGCTGACCCTGGCCGCCTGCGGCACCACGCCGCAAAAGCCGCCGGCCAACGTGCCCATGCCGCCGGGCGGCAAGGTCAAGTCCCCCGTGCGCCAGGACCCCACCTTGCCCGCGCTGCCGGCCGCCGGCTCCGGGCGCGGCGGCTACTACAAGGGTGACGGCCCGGGCGACAATCCGCCCGCCAACCTGCGCGACGTGCCCGATGCGGAAGTGCGCAACGAGCCGTATTCGACGCGCTCGAACCGTCCCTATGTCGTGTTTGGCAAGACGTATACCCCGATCACCGACAACGAACCGTTCAAGCAGACGGGCACGGGCACCTGGTATGGCAAGAAATTCCATGGCCAGCGCACCTCGTCGGGCGAAATCTACGATATGTACAAGATGACGGCGGCCCATCCGACCTTGCCGATTCCATCGTATGCGCGCGTGACGAGCATCGACAGCGGCGAGCAGGTGATCGTGCGCATCAATGACCGCGGTCCGTTCCACGCCACGCGCGTGATCGACGTGTCCTACACGGCGGCGCTGAAGCTGGGCTTCCTGGGCAAGGGCAGCCATCAGGTGGTCGTCGAGCGGCTGCTGCCGGCCGACATCGATGCCATCCTGGCCGCCAGGGCGGCGCCCAAGCCGGTGCCTTCCGTGGTCGCCATCTCCATCGATACGCCGGTGGAAACGGGCGCCGTGGTGCAGCCGGAAGTGTCGACGCAGATGCTGCCCGTCGATGCGACGGTGGCCATGCCTGCCCCGGCGGCGCTGGCCAGCGGCTTCTATCTGCAGCTGGGCGCCTACTCGCGCGCCGACAATGCGGAAATGGGGCGTTCGCGCCTGGCGCCCTACGCGGCGGCTCTGGGAACGCTGGGGGTGGTGCAGGCCGGTAATCTGTTCCGCCTGTACGGCGGACCGTTCTCCAGCCGCGCCGAAGCGGCGCGGGCGGCGGCGAATCTGCCGGAATCGACCGGCATCAAGCCTATCGTCATCCAACGATAAGGCACGGGATTGAACCGCAGCGCGCATCGCAGGTGCGCACGGCGCGACGCGCAGCAGGTTTGGTCCGGTGCTTATTTGCAGTTGCGCAGTTCCTGGTCAGGGAACTGCGCCTTGATCTTTTCCAGCCGCACGCGCGTGGCGGCGTCGAGGTCGCGGAAGCGGTAGGCCATCTGCTTGCTGGCGCTGTAGCGCGGCGCGATGCGGGCGCTGTGCACGCCCTGCTTGTTGAGCGCTGCCAGCTGGCTTTGCGCGCTGCTCTCCGACTTGAATACGCCCAATGAAATGCCCCAGCGCTGCGGGCTGCCTTCGTTCATGATGAAGTAATTCGTCACGCCCAGCTGCTTCAATTCGCCCGCCTTGCGGTCGGCGCCTTCCTTGCTGCCCTGCGGCGGGATGTACACCATGTAGCTGGAAATCTCCTGGCCGGCCACGTTGCGGCGCGACTGGCGGTCGCCCAGGTCCAGCGCGACCACTTGCGCTTCGAAGCGGCGTCCGTCAGCCAGCAGGAAATTGCCTACCTCCGTGCAGGCATACGATGGCGGCGGCGCGGGAGCGGCCGGAGCGGCCGTCGCCGGCGTGGCCGGTGTCGCCGCGTCGTCGGCGGCCGGCGGCGCGGCGGGCGCCGTGGCCTGCTCCTGCGTCAGCAAGGTGAGCTTGCCTGCCTGCAGCTGGTTTTTCAGGCGCGCCGGCTCGCGCGTCTCGCTGCGAAAACTGCCCAGATAACCCTGGCCGATGGCCAGCACCAGCAGGTTGACGCCGGCCAGCAGCCAGAAGACGAATTTCAGCATACGTGGTTTCCTTGTGTTCCCGCTGCGCCGGTGCGCGCGGCCGCCTGCAGGCCGATCATGACGATATTGTCCACCAGGTGCAGCGGTACCGCCAGCGCCAGTGCCGGCGCGATGCGCGGCGCGGCGCCGCCCGACAGCAGGCAGGCGCTGGCGCCGTGCATGCGCACGGCCCGTTCGATGGCGCCCGCCTGCGCCGCCAGGCAGCCGGAGAGGATGGCGTCGTCCGTGTTGTCGGCGAAGCCGGCCGGCAGCATGGCGTCGCTGGCGATTTGCGGCAGCTGTGCCGTGTTGCGTGCCAGCGAACTGGCCATCAGTCCCAGTCCCGGCAAGATCATCCCGCCGAGGAACACGCCATCTGCCGTGATGGCGTCGATGGTGGTGGCGGTGCCGCAGTTGGCGACGATGACGGCCTGGCCAGGCGCCAGCGCCTGCGCGCCGATGGCGGCGGCAAAACGGTCGCAGCCCAGCTGCGATGGCGTGCGGTAGCCGTTTTTCAGTCCCGCCAGCTGCGGCTGCGAGCTGAAGTCGCAGGGCGCTACGGGCAGCATGGCGCGCAGGCGCATGCCGATGCCGGCGCCTGCCACGTTCGACAGCAGCGCTGCACTGATGGCAAGGCCGGCCCACTGCGCGGCCAGGGTGTCGATCTGCGCATGCGCGACGGCGCCGCTGGCCAGCCAGCCGCCGGCGGCACTATCGGCGGCCACGAGCGCCCATTTGATGCGCGTATTGCCGGCGTCTATCAGCAGCAGCATGCGCTTACTCCCCCGCCAGGCGCAAGGACACGTCGCCGGACATGACTTCCTGCAGGCCGCCATCGGTGCGCAGCAGCAAACGGCCCAGGTGGTCCACGCCGGCCGCCACGCCTTGCTGCAGCAGCTGGCCGTTGTCGAGGATCTTCACGTGCTGGCCCTGCCAGGCGTGGAGCAGGTTCCAGCGTTCGGCAAAAGGCGCGAAGCCCGTGTCGTCGAATTCGGCCAGTACGCCGGCCAGGCGGCTCAGGAGCGCCGCGACCAGCGTGTTGCGCTCCATTTGCGCCAGCCAGGGCACGGCCGAGACGCTGCGCCCGATCTGCTGTTCCAGCGCATCGGGCATCAGCAAATTGATGCCGCAGCCGATGACTGCCCACACGCCGCCGTCGGCTGCCTGCTGCGTTTCGACGAGGATGCCGGCCAGTTTGTGGCCATCCTTGAGCATGTCGTTCGGCCACTTCAATTGCACCGGCACGCCCAGCGCGGTCATGCTTTCGGCCAGCGCCACGCCGACGGCCAGGGGCAGGCCGACCAGCCCGTGCAGCGGCCCCTTGAAGCGCCAGGCCAGCGAGAACATCAGGCTGGCGTCCGCCTGCGACACCCAGGGCCGTCCGGCGCGCCCCCGTCCGGCCGTCTGCTGGCCGGCGATGCGCAAGGTGGGGCCGGCCAGGGTGGCGCAGCGCGCCAGCAGGTCGGCGTTGGTCGATCCCGTTTCATCGACCACTTCGATGGCCACGTGGGAGGCGCCCGTGGCGCAATGGGCGGCGATGGCCGCGCTGTTCAGGTCTGAATGCTTCGTCATGGTGAGGAGATGGTTTTTTACTGGCTGTCGCCGGATGGCTTGCTGCGCGCCTTGTGCGGCGCGTTGGCGAAGGCCATGTCGTAGACGGCATTGGGCAGCGCGCGCAGCAGCTTGGCGACGACGCCCATCTGCCACGGGATCACGCGGTAGCTGTCGCCGTCGGCGATGGCGCGCGCGGCGCGTGCGGCGAATTTTTCGGCCGGCATCAGGAAGGGCATGCGGTAGGCGTTATGCCGCGTCATCGGCGTGTCGATGTAGCCGGGCGTGATGGTGACGACCTTGACGCCAGCAGGCTTCAATTCCAGGCGCAGCGATTCGCAGTAGCTGATGACGGCCGCCTTCGAGGCGCTGTACGCTTCGGCGCCGGGCAGGCCGCGGATGCCCGCCACGCTGCCGATGCCCACCAGGCGTCCGCTGCCTTGCCGCTGCATGGTGGCGATGAAGGGGGCGAAGGTGGCGACGGTGGCCGTGACGTTGATGGCGATGAGGCGCGCGAAGGCGTCGAGGTCTTCCGCGTGTTCGGTCAGGGTGCCGTACGACACGCCGGCGCTGGCGATGACGACATCGACGCGCCCCGCATGAGCGATGAAGTCGTGCGCCGCGTTTTTCAGGGCCGCGTGGTCGCACACATCGACGGCGTAGGCGCGGTGGCGTTCAGGGTGGGGCAGGGAGGCGATCAGTTGCTGCAGGGTTTCTCCGCGGCGGGCCAGCAGGCCCAGTCGGGCGCCCTGGCGCGCGTACTGCAGCGCCAGGGCGGCGCCCAGTCCGCTCGACGCCCCCGTGATGAAAACGCTGTGCATCAGGCGATGCGCGCGTGCCGGGGCTGCGCCAGGGAGGTAGACATGCTTATTTCTTTTCCGCTTTGGCTTTCGCAACCAGCACGTCCATCACGGTGAGCGCCTGGGCGTTCAGCTGCTCTTCGTTCTTGGCCGACTTGCTGCCTTGATCCGCCTGCGATGGCGAGGTGATGTAGCGGCCGTCGATGGCAATCATGGGCCAGAACGTCACGTTATAGCCTTGCATCATGGCATCTGCGCGGCGCACGCGGGCCGAGATACCCATCGAACGGTAGGTGTCGATGAACTTCTGGCGGTCCACGCCCTGCTTGGCGACGAAGTCGAAGACGGCGTCGTCGGTGTTCAGGCGGTTGCGCTCCACGTGCATGGCGTGGAAGACGCTGGTGTGCAGCTTGTCGATCAGGCCCATGGCTTGCAGGGTGAAGAACAGGCGCTGCTGCGGCGCCACGCTGTCATCGCGCGACACGTGCACGCGCTTGAAGACGATGTTGTCGCCCTGTTTCTTGACCCAGGCAGCCAGTTGCGGCTCGAGCACGTTGCAATGCGGGCAGTAATAGGCGAAGAATTCCGTCACTTCGATCTTCTTGCCCGATTCCGTCGCCTGCGGCGTGGCCAGGGTTTCGTACTCGACGCCGTTCTTCGGCTCGGCCGGCGAGGCCGATGCCCCCATGGCGGCGGTGCACAGGGCGGCGGCGAACAGGACTCTCTTCAGAAAACGCATGCTGGTTCCTTATTTTTGGTTGCGGACGACGGCGACATCGATGCCGTTTTCGGACAGTTTGGTGCGTGCGCGGTTCATCGCTTCGAGCTGGTTGAACGGCCCGATGCGCACGCGGTGCAGCACGCCGGCATCGGTGCTGCGGTCGCTGATGGCCGCTTCGAAGCCGAGCAGCGCCAGTTTGCCGCGCGTGCTTTCGGCGTCCGACATGTCATGGAAGGCGCCGGCCTGCAGATAATAAATCCATTTGTCGCCGGCTGCATCGGCCTTGGCGTCGGCTTTCGTCTCGGCCTTGGCCTGTGCCGCGGGGGCGGCCGCCGGCGTTTTCGGCGTCGGCTTGTCCTTCAGGGTGCCGATCAATTCCTGCAGCGCGTCCGGCGGCGGCGCCTTCGGCTGCTGCACGGGAGCTGGCGCCGGTGCCGGCGCAGCGGGCTGCGTCGGTGTGGTGATTTCGCGTGGCTCCTTGGAGAAGTCGCGCGCCGCCTCCTTGGCCGCTTCCTTGTTGCCGTACATCGGCTTGTTCGGGTCGGCGATCTGGCCGGCCGTCGGTTCGGCCGATTTGCCGGCCTTGGGCGACTTGTCGGTGAAGGGCGAGGAACCCTTGGTGATCACCAGGGCGACCACCACGGCGATGCCCAGGCCGATGACCAGGCCGATGATGATGCCGACCAGCGTATTGCCCTGCTGGCGGCGGACCGGCGTGGCGCGGGAAGCATAAGAGGAAGCGTGATTCATTGACGGTTTGACCTTCGCGATTACATTTTGTTTGGCGCGGACACGCCGATCAGTGCCAGGCCGTTGCGCAGCACCTGGCGCGCGGCGACGACGAGCGCCAGGCGGGCCATCTTGACGGCTTCGTCCTCGACCAGCACTTTTTCTGCGAAGTAGAAGCTGTGCAGGTTGGCGGCCAGGTCGCGCAGGTAGAAGGCGACCTGGTGGGGGCCCAGTTCCGCTTGCGCGCGCGCCAGCATTTCCGGGTAGGCGGCCAGGGTCGCCAGCAGGGTCGCTTCCGTCGGCGCCGTCAGCGGGGAAAGGTCGACGTTGGCAACCGTGCCTGCATCGCCGCCCCAGTTTTCCAGGATGCGGCAGATGCGCGCATGCGCGTACTGCACGTAATAGACGGGATTTTCATCGGTGGTTTTCAGCGCCACGTCGACGTCGAAGACGAATTCCGTATCGGCCTTGCGCGAGATAAGGAAGAAGCGCACGGCGTCGCGGCCCTTGGCGATGTCGCCGCCGCCCGACCATTCGATCAGGTCGCGCACGGTCACGTAGGAGCCGGCGCGTTTGGAAATTTTGACTTCTTCACCGTCCTTCATGACGGTGACCATCTTGTGCAGCACGTAGTCGGGGTAGCCTTGCGGGATGCCCATGTCGACCGCCTGCAGGCCGGCGCGCACGCGCGCGATGGTGCCGTGGTGGTCGCTGCCCTGGATATTGATGGCCTGCACGAAGCCGCGCTGCCATTTCACCAGGTGATACGCCACGTCCGGCACGAAATACGTGTAGGTGCCGTCCGTCTTGCGCATGACGCGGTCCTTGTCGTCGCCGAAGTCGGTGGTGCGCAGCCACAGCGCGCCATCCTGTTCGTAGGTGTGGCCCGCCTTGATCAAGGTTTCGACGGCGCTGTTGACCTTGCCGTCCGCGTACAGCGACGATTCCAGGTAGTAGTTGTCGAACTTCACGCCGAATGCCTGCAAGTCGATATCCTGCTCGTTGCGCAGGTAGGTGACGGCGAACGGACGGATCGAATCGATGTCATCCACGTTGCCGTTGGCCGTCGCCGGCAAGCCGTCGCTGGCCGACACGGTCTTGCCGGCGATGAAGTCGTTGGCGATATCGGCGATGTAGTCGCCGTTGTAGCTTGACTCGGGCCATTCGGCGTCGCCCGGCTTGAAGCCGCGCGCGCGCGCCTGCACGGAATTGGCCAGGGTCTGGATCTGCACGCCCGCGTCGTTATAGTAGAACTCGCGCGTCACTTTGTAGCCTTGCGCGTCGAACAGCGACGACAGCGCGTCGCCCAGGGCTGCCTGGCGGCCGTGGCCCACGTGCAGCGGACCCGTCGGGTTGGCCGAGACGAATTCCAGGATGACCTGCTTGCCGGCGCCTGCCGTGCTGCGGCCATAGTTGTCGGCCTCGCTCAGGATGGTCTTGACCACGGCCTGCTTGGCGGCGGCGGACACGCGCACGTTGATGAAGCCGGGACCGGCGATTTCCACTGCCTCGATCAGGCCCTTGCCGGCCGGGTTGGCCAGCACGGCCGTGACGATGGTTTGCGCCAGTTCGCGGGGATTCTGTTTCAGCTGCTTGGCCAGTTGCATGGCGATGTTGCAGGCGACGTCGCCATGCGATGCATCGCGTGGTCGCTCGAGCACCACGGAAGGCGCAAGCGAAGTGCCGGCCAGGACGGGAGCGAGGGCGGCCTGGAACAGGGCGATGATTTCTTGTTTCTGTTGGGCGAGCATGAGCAGGATGGCGGTGGAACCGCGTTAAGAATGAATAGAATGAATCAAAAAGCAAAACGGACGGCAAGTATCCAAGCCGCCCAGACTGCGTTAATTATACTGGTTTGCTGCCGGGAACAATACGCCGGCCGGCAGTGTGCCCGTGCCGGCGCTTTTCACGATATTATCAGGACGGCATGGTCACGTTGGTGCGCGAAAACATCAACACAGTGCATTCTGCTTGTATATATGCAGTTTTTTGCCGGAAATTGCCCATATCGCTGCAATCGCTTGGGCCAGCGGGCGCCACAAACGCTACAATCGACCCTTTATTGATGACGCGCGGCCGCGTACTTGCCACCATGCCGCCAGCCGCGCGCAGCCACACCGGATAACTATGAACAAGCGCCCCACGCTGAAATTGAAAACCAAGCCGGCGCCAGGCCAGGCTCACGCCCCTGCCGCCGCAAAATTGCGTCCCAGCTACCATCCCGACCTGAAACCGGTCCTGCAGCCAGGCTTCCAACCCGATTTGCGCGCCGACTCGCTGGCGTTTTGCCTGCTGGGCGCCGCCAATGCCGTGGCGCAAGTGCGCACGGGCACGGCCCTGCCGCAAGCGCTGGCCAAGGTGTTTACGCAATCGAACGCCAGCCCGCAAGCGCGCGGCGCCATCCAGGATATTTCTTACCGCACCATGCGCCAGCTGGGCCGCAGCGAAACCCTGGTCGGCCTGATGACGTCGAAGGCGCCCGAGCCGCCGATGCTCGCTGCGCTGCTGTGCTGCGCGCTGGCCCTGATGTCGGCCGAGCCGGGCGAGCAGCCGTACGAAGAATTCACCGTTGTGGACCAGGCCGTCACGGTGGCCACCTCGCACCCTGACCTGGCGCATGCCAAGGGCATGGTCAACGCCGTGCTGCGCCGTTTCTTGCGCGAGCGCGCATCCTTGCTGGAAGCGGCCTTGCAGCAACCTTTGGCGCAATGGAATTATCCGCAATGGTGGATCGACTCGCTGCGCCTGGCCTATCCCCGCGACTGGCAAGCCATTCTGACGGCCGGCAATGCCGTGCCGCCATTGACCCTGCGCGTGAACCGCCGCAAGAGCACGGTCGAAGCGTATCTGGCCGTGCTGGCCGAGGCGGGTATTGCCGCGCGCCAGGTGGGACCGTTTGCCGTGCGCCTGGACAAGCCCATCGGCGTGGCACTGATCCCCGGCTTCGAGCAGGGGGTCGTTTCCGTGCAGGATGCCGGCGCGCAACTGGCCGCGCCGCTGCTGGACTTGCAAGATGGCATGCGCGTACTGGACGCCTGCGCGGCGCCCGGCGGCAAGACTTGCCACATCCTGGAACTGGCCGATGTGCAAGTCACGGCCATCGATGCGGACGCCAAGCGCTTGCCGCGCATCGCGGAAAACCTCGAGCGCCTGGGCCTGGAAGCGACCCTGAAGGCGCAGGATGCGCAATCGAGCGCGTGGTGGGACGGCCAGCAGTACGATCGCATCCTGGCCGACGTGCCGTGCACGGCCTCGGGCATCGTGCGCCGCCATCCCGACATCCGCTGGTTGCGCCGCAAGGGAGATGCGTTCCAACTTGCAACACTTTCATCTAAAATTCTGGACAACCTGTGGCAGATGCTGCGCCCCGATGGTAAATTGCTGTTCGTGACTTGTTCATTGTGGCCGCAGGAATCCGAGGCACAGGCGGCGGCATTTGCGGTGCGCAATAATGCGACCCGATTGACAGCGCCTGGCCAGCTGTTGCCGACTGGCAGCGCGGAGCAGGACCACGACGGTTTGTTCTATGCGCTATTCCAAAAAAATGCGGCTTGAGCGATTCGTCGATACTTTTCCTACGGACACTACCGGCACACTTGTGACAACACGACTCTTCCGACTCCTGGCCCTGCTGCTGATGCTGGTATGTACCATGCCACGCGCGCATGCCGCCGACATGGTCGAGATCACCCGTGCCTACATCGAGTCGAGCGAAGAGGGTTACAAGCTGGCCGCCACGTATTCCTTCGAGCTCAATCACGACCTCGATGATGCGGTACAGCATGGCGTGCCGTTGTATTTCACGACGGAAATCGAACTGACCCGGCCCCGCTGGTACTGGTTCGATGAAAAAGCCATCGTGGCGCGCCAGACCAGCAAGCTGTCGTACAACGTGCTGACGCGCCAGTACCATGTGTCGGGCGGCGGCTTGCAGCAAAGCTTCCCCACCCTCGACGATGCGCTGTTCCTGATCCGCCGTCCCAGCCGCTGGCTGGTGGCGCGGCGCGGCGAGCTGAAAGTGGGGCAGACGTATAACGTCACCTTGCGCATGGGCATGGACCGCGATTACCTGCCCAAGCCCATACAGGTCAATGCCTTCAATAACAGCGACTGGCGCCTGGCTTCGAATAAAAAAACCTTCTTGTATACGGCGGAGTAGTGAGTCAAGCATTGCGCTATCTGCTGGTGGTGGGCGGCGGCATTGTCAGTATCCTGCTGTTCCTGCTGGCGTCGGCATCCGACAATTCCGGCTTTTTCGACCGTTACTACACCTGGCTGCTGGGCCTGAACGCGGCCGTGGCCGTATCCCTGCTGGCGCTGGTGGGCATTTCCCTGGCCCGGCTGTACGCGCGCTACAAGAGCGGCAAGTTCGGCTCCAAGCTGATGACGCGCCTGGTGATGTTGTTCGCCGCCGTCGGCATCCTGCCGGGGCTGGTGATTTTCCTTGTTTCCGTGCAATTCGTGTCCCACTCCATCGAGTCCTGGTTCAACGTCAAGATCGAAGCGGCGCTGGAATCGGGCATTGAGCTGGGCCGTGCCGGCCTCGATGCGGCCCTGGTCGAACTTGACCGCCGGGGCCACAAGGCGGTCGATGAACTGGGTGCCGATCCGGTGGCCGGTCCGGCCGTGCTGACCAGCCTGCTACGCGAAGAGGGCATGCAGAACGTCATGATCGTCAGCGGCGACGGCGTGCTGCTGGCCAGCGCCGGGCCGCACAGCGCGGCCGACTTGCCGACGCCGGCCATGCTGGTGCAGGCGGCCTTGCCGGCTGGCTATGCCTCAGCGGAAGGGGGCCTGGAATTGCACGACGATGGCACGGAGTCGGGCGGCGGCGGTTTCCGCGGGGGCGTGCCGGCGCCGCTGGAACCGGCGGCCAGCCTGCGCCTGCGGGTATTGGTGGCCGTGCCGGGCCCTTCCGTCTCGCCCCGCTACCTGCAACTGCTGCAGGCGGTGCCGCCCAAGCTGGCGACGAATGGCGAGGTGCTGCGCGCCGCCTACAGCGAATACAAGGAACGCTTCGTCGCGCGCGTGGGCTTGCGCAAGATGTACATGGAAATCCTCACCCTGACCTTGCTGCTGGCCATTTTCGGCGCCATCGGCAGCGCTTTCCTGATCGCGGGCAACCTGGCCCAGCCTTTGCTGCTGCTGGCCGAAGGCACGCGCGCCGTGGCCGAGGGCGACCTGTCGCCGCGCCCCATCGTCGCCACGAAGGATGAACTGGGCACCTTGACGCAGTCGTTCAACATCATGACGCGCCAGCTGCTCGATGCGCGCACAGCCGTGGAAAGCAACCGCGCCGCGCTGCAAAACGCCAAGGCCCACCTGGAATCCGTGCTGGCGAACATGTCGGCCGGCGTGATGGTGCTCGACGGCGATTTCAAGCTGGTGACCTGCAATGAATCGGTCGAGCGCATCCTGCAGCATTCGGGCATGAGCATGGTGGGCCAGCCGCTGGCCGATATTGCTGGGATGGAAGAGTTTGGCGGCACCATCATCAGCGCCTTCACGGCGCAGAGCGCGCAATCGGCATCGGGCCGCAACCAGCAGCGCCTGCACTGGCAGCGCCAGATCGAGATTCCGCGCCGCGTGGGCAGCAGTGCCGACGAGCATGACATCACCTTGCTGGCGCGCGGTTCGCGCCTGCCGCTGGAGTCCGGCAGCGGCTACATCGTCGTGTTCGATGATATTTCCGACGTGATTTCCGCGCAGCGCTCGATCGCCTGGGGCGAGGTGGCGCGCCGCCTCGCGCATGAAATCAAGAATCCGCTCACGCCCATCCAGCTGTCGGCCGAGCGCCTGCAGATGAAGCTGGAAGGCAAGCTGGAGCAACCGGATGCCGACTTGCTCAGCCGCGCCACCACCACCATCGTCAAGCAGGTCGATGCGATGAAGCGCATGGTGGACGACTTCCGCGACTATGCGCGCACGCCGCCGGCCGTGCTCACGCCCTTGCGCTTGAACGAGCTCATCGAAGAGATCCTGAACCTCTACCTGCGCGGCGACGATGGCGACATCATCCACCCCATGCTGGCGCCGAACCTGCCCATGGTGATGGGCGATCCCACCCAGTTGCGCCAGGTTATCCATAACTTGCTGCAGAATGCGCAGGACGCCATGGCGGACCTGCCGCCGGACTCGCCGCATCCGCGGATTGACGTAAGGACGGAAGCAATTCATTATCGCAGTGCGGACGGCGGCGTGAATATCGCCGTGCGGCTGGCCATCACCGACAA
Source organism: Janthinobacterium sp. FT14W (assembly GCF_009208755.1). Lineage (NCBI taxonomy): Bacteria > Pseudomonadati > Pseudomonadota > Betaproteobacteria > Burkholderiales > Oxalobacteraceae > Janthinobacterium > Janthinobacterium sp. FT14W. The sequence goes on from NZ_WFLL01000008.1 coordinate 45,175, forward strand.
TGGCCCTGGTTTCGCGCCAAAGATCCTGGCGCGCGCCTTCGAACCCTATGTGACCTCAAAGGCGCGGGGCACGGGATTGGGCCTGGCGATGGTGAAGAAAATTATCGATGAACATGGCGGACGCATCGATATCGAGAACCGGGTCGACGGCAATGGCGCTTCGGTGGTCATTTTGCTGTTAAAGTTAGCTCCCGACACTCCTGCCCAGGAATTCCTGGCATGAAGGTCTGGTTTAGTATTTAAAACACTAATAAAATCATAGTTGTCCGCCGTGTGCATCTTGTGCGCGACGGCCGGCGAAATGAGGAAGGCAAGACACGAATGGCAAACATACTCGTAGTGGATGATGAAATGGGTATCCGTGAGTTGCTCTCGGAAATATTGGGCGACGAAGGACATGCTATCCAGCTGGCCGAAAATGCGCAGCAGGCGCGTGAAGCGCGTGCCGCCGGTGCGCCGGATCTGGTATTGCTGGATATCTGGATGCCCGACACCGATGGCGTCACCTTGCTCAAGGAATGGCAGCGCGATGGCTTGCTGACCATGCCCGTGATCATGATGTCGGGCCACGCCACCATCGATACGGCGGTCGAGGCGACGCGCATCGGCGCCATGAACTTCCTGGAAAAACCGATTGCCCTGCAAAAACTGCTGAAGGCAGTCCAGCAAGGCTTGACGCGGGCACAGGAAACCGTGCGCGCGCCAAGCGTGGCACCCCGTCCGGCGGCACCCGTGGTGGCCGAGGAAAGCAGCCATCCCGTGCCCAGCTTTGGCGGCAGTGCGCCGCAACAGCTGATGGTGCGCCCAGGCATCGCCATGCCGGCGGTGGCCGAAGGCCATGGCTACAACCTGTCGTTCGACTTGCCGCTGCGCGAGGCGCGCGATGCGTTCGAGCGCATGTATTTCGAACACCACCTGGGACGCGAAGGCGGCAGCATGACCCGCGTGGCGGAAAAGACAGGCCTGGAACGCACCCACTTGTACCGCAAGCTGAAACAGCTGGGCGTCGAACCGGGCAAGCTGGCCAAGAAAGGCCTGTGACGCCAGCCTTGCGGCGTCCGACGCCGCTGACCCTGGTCAGCGGCGGAAGCGCCGCCGGGCGCGAGGCGGCCATCGCGCGCGCCTTGCCGCCGGACCAGCCGGCCGCCGTGATCCTCGAGGGATTGGCTGACGGTAACGGCATCCTGGCCGACCTGGCCGAGCAAGTTTCCCCTTCTCCATCGTTTCCACTACAACTGTTGCGCATTGCGCCTGGTTGCCTGTGCTGCAGCGGCAATCTCGTATTGCGTGTAACATTGAATCGTCTGCTGCGCCATCCACCCGCGCTCCTGTTCATCAGCCTGGCCGACGCCTCGCACATCGAACAATTGCGCACCTGGCTCACGGCCAGTCCCTACGATGCCCTGCTGGCGCTGCAAGCAGACGTGGTGGTGTCCTGAACGCGTTTTTTGACGTTTTCCTGCTTGCATCACTGCAGTCGCAATTTGCATCTCGTTACAACTCTGTAGCCCGCCGGGTGGCATGGCGCTTGAAATGGCGCCGTATCAACCCCACCTCTGTTCTGACACCGCAGGAGATTCTCCTGCTTGAGCGAAGGATGCAAAATGAACCTGATCTATAACAGCGAACAATATAGCGTCGTGGAATTCGGCGCCGACGTCGACCTGGAAGCCCTGCGTTTTGGCGGCTATGAAATCGTCGACAAGGGCGGCAAGCGCGAAACCTTCATCGCGGGCGTACTTGCCCAGCATTTCCGCCGCGACGTCACGGAATTGATCGCCAGCGAACCCAGCATGGAAGAGATCGATGAATTTTTGGGCAGCTACGATTCCCTCATGAGCCAGCCGGTCCTGTTGCACTAGGCGGATGGCCATCGTCGCCATACCATTCCGCCGGACGGCATGGTATGGTGGCCGTGTTATCCCGCTGCAAACAGATCATGTGCCAACTTCTTGGAATGAATTGCAATGTCCCCACGGACATTGTCTTTAGTTTTACCGGCTTCGCCATGCGCGGCGGCCATACCGATACCCACCATGACGGCTGGGGCATCGCCTTTTTCGAGGACGCCGGCGTGCGCCATTTCGTCGATCACCAGGCGGCCATCGCCTCGCCCGTGGCCGAACTGATCAAACGCTACCCCATCAAGTCGCGCAATGTCATCGCGCACATCCGCAAGGCGACCCAGGGCCAGGTGGCGCTGGAAAACTGCCACCCGTTCGTGCGCGAACTGTGGGGCCGCTACTGGGTGTTCGCCCACAATGGCGACCTGAAGGAATTCCATCCCGTGCTGACGGGCAGCTACCGTCCCGTCGGCTGCACGGACAGCGAGCGGGCGTTCTGCTATCTGCTGCAGGAACTGCATGCGCGCTTTGGCGACGCCCCGCCGGCACTGCCGCAACTGCATGCGGCCCTGGCGGAGCTGTTGCCCAGCATCGCGGCCCATGGCACGTTCAACATGATGCTGTCCAGCGGCGAAGCGCTGTTTGCCCACTGTTCCACCAGCTTGCACTATCTGGTGCGACAACATCCGTTTCCAACTGCTAAACTCTCCGATGAAGACCTGAGCGTGGACTTTTCCCAGGTGACGACACCCCAGGACCGCGTGGCCGTGATCGTTACCCAGCCGCTGACGACGAATGAGCAATGGACGGCGTTTGCGCCGGGCGAATTGAAGTTATTTGTCGACGGGATGGTGCAAGACACGCCGGTAGCCTAATTTGTTGACGACAATACGCTTGATTGCTGCCAAAATACCCACAGTGCGGGCGAAATTCAGCTAAAGTATTGTCAATAGTGAACCTTGATGCGGGCGCCGCGCGGCCGGTGTCACTCGACCTGATTGATGAAGAGTTAATGATCGATATTTCCAGCAACGACATCACCCCGAAACCCTTGCGCGTGCGCGAGTTCTATCTGGGGCGACAACCTATCCTTGACCGCAATCAAGCCCTGTTTGGCTATGAGTTGCTATTCCGCAACGCTCCGGTCGGTCCCGCCAACATTACCAGCGACCTGTCCGCCACGGCGTCCGTGATTGCCCACGCTTCCCAGCTGGGCATGGAAAAGGTCATCGGCGACGCGCTCGGTTTCGTCAACGTCGATGCCGACGTGATCATGAGCGACATCTTCGTTTTCCTGCCGCGTGAAAAAGTCGTGCTGGAAATCGTCGAATCGATGCCCGTCACGCCGGAAGTGCGCGCACGCATCAGCGAACTGGTGGGCCACGGCTTTACCTTCGCGCTGGAAAACGTGGTGTCCGACACGTCGCAAGTGCAGGAACTGTTGCCACTGGTGCAATATGTCAAGATGGACATGAGCACGGTCGACCCGAAAGTGCTGGCAGCGCTGGCGCCCCGTTTCAAGCAGGAAAACAAGAAACTGGTGGCGGAAAAGGTCGAGACGCGCGAAGAATTCAAGTCGGGCCTGGACCTGGGCTTCGATTACTTCCAGGGCTATTACTTTGCCAAGCCTGCCATCATGACGGGCAAGAAGCTGTCGCCGTCGCAACTGGCCGTCATGGAACTGATGACCCTGGTGACGTCGGACGCCGACAACATGGACATCGAACGCGCCATCAAGCGCGACGTGTCGCTGGCCCTGAACCTGCTGCGCCTGGTCAATACGCCGGCCGTGGGCGCGCGCCAGCGCATCGATTCGCTGAGCCAGGCCGTGACCGTGCTGGGCCGCCGCCAATTGCAGCGCTGGCTGCAAATCATGCTGTATGCGGAACCAAGCAAACGCGGCCATAGCATGACGCCGCTGCTGATGCTGGCCACCACGCGCGGACGTTTGCTGGAATTGCTCGCGCATAAATTGCGTCCGAACCACGCCCACTCGGCCGATATCGCGTTTACCGTCGGCATCATGTCCCTGATGGATACGCTGTTCGGCGTGCCGATGTCGGAAATCCTCGGCCAGATCGAAGTGATCGACGAAGTGGCCGAAGCGCTGCTGTCGCGCGAAGGCTTCTACGGCGACCTGCTGCGCCTGGCAGAATGCATCGAACGCATCGAAGACATGGAAGGCGAGATCGTGCCCACCTTGCGCGACCTGGCCATGTCGCCGGACGACCTGGTGGAGCTGGAAATGGCTGCCTATGAATGGAGCGACAACGTTGTCAGGTACGCGCTGTAGGTCGGATTAGGGCGGCAACGCCGCACGTAATCCGACAATATTGTTGGCGCACTCTTCAAAAGCCCTGCACGGCGCCGCCGTGGCAGGGCTTTTTTACGCCGCTATGCGGCGGCGCCGGGCCAGTGCTTGTGCAGCTCGGGGTCGGTGCGCAGTTCCCACAGGGCCAGAACGGCGACGGCGATGCCGACGATCAGCTCGTTCCACATGACGACGCGCTGTTCGGCCAGCCGCAGGATCCACGGCGAGGCGGCGACCCAGACGCCCACCAGCAGGTTGACGACGACGGCCCAGAAATACGTCTTGTACAGGTCGAAGGCGGCCAGGATGGCGATCACCAGGCCCGAGACAAAGGCATTGATCATCTGCGGCGAGCCTTCGGGATAGGAAAAGGCCCAGGGCGAGACGAGCAGCCACAGGCCCAGCAGCAGGATCACTTGATCTTGCCAGCGTTTCAGTTTGAAATTGGTTGCCATATATCCTCCTTAGCCAGTCAGGGAACGGGCCGGAGCGGGCATGCAGCATGCCGACCGGCATACAGCGTTAGTGCGCTGCGGCGCGCGATAAGTTCCGCGCGCCGTGTGTCTGGATCAGGACAGATTGGGCGACAGCCAGCGTTCCACGTCCTCGATGCTGACGCCGCGGCGCTTGGCCATGTCTTCCACCTGGTCCATGCCGATCTTGCCGACGACGAAGTATTTCGACTCCGGGTGGGCAAAATAGAAGCCGGACACGGCCGCGCCGGGGAACATGGCGTACGATTCCGTCAGCTGCATGCCGATTTCCTCCGCCTGCATGACGTCGAACATCTCTTTCTTGACGGTATGCTCAGGGCAGGCAGGGTAGCCGGGCGCGGGGCGGATACCCACATATTTTTCGCCGATCATGTCGTCGTTGCTCAAGTGCTCGTCCGGCACATAGCCCCACAAATCCTTGCGCACGCGCTCGTGCAGGTATTCGGCAAACGCCTCGGCCAGGCGGTCGGCCAGCGATTTGAGCATGATGGACGAGTAATCGTCGTGCGCATCCTCGAAGCGCTTCTCGTATTTCTCGATGCCCAGGCCCGAGGTGACGGCAAACATGCCGATGTAGTCCTTCACGCCCGATTCCTTCGGGGCAATGAAGTCAGCCAGGCACTGGTTCGGGCGCTGCACGCCGTCGACCACGGGCTTGACGCCTTGCTGGCGCATGCCGTAATACGTGAACGCCACGCTACTGCGCGTATCGTCCGTGTACACCTCGATATCGTCGTCATTGATGCTGTTGGCCGGCAGCAAGGACACGACGCCATTGGCCGTCAGCCAGCGCCCGTCGATGAGTTTTTTCAGCAAAGCCTGGCCTTCCGCGTACACCTTGGTGGCCGCGTCGCCCACCACTTCATCGGTGAGGATGGCGGGGAAGGGGCCGGCCAGGTCCCAGGTCTGGAAGAACGGGCCCCAGTCGATGTAGTTGGCCAGGGTGGCCAGGTCGACGTTTTTAAAGACGCGGCGGCCGATGAACTTCGGTTTCACGGGCGTGCACGGGCCGTCGAACGGCACGAGCATCTTGTTGGCGCGCGCCTGCGCCAGCGGCAAAATCGGCAGCGCCTTCTTGTTGGCGTGCTGCTCGCGGATGCGGGCGTAGTCGAGTTCGATGTCTTCCACATACTTGTCGCGCTGTTCCGGCGTCAGCAAGGATTGCGCCACGGACACGGAACGCGAGGCATCCGGCACGTAGATGACGGGGCCTTCGTAGTTGTGGGCGATTTTCACGGCCGTGTGGGCGCGGCTGGTGGTGGCGCCGCCGATCAGCAGGGGAATCTTGAGCATGCGGAAATGTTCGTCGCGCTGCATTTCCTTGGCGACATACGCCATTTCTTCCAGCGACGGCGTGATCAGGCCCGACAGGCCGATGATGTCCGCGTTTTCCACCTTGGCGCGGGCCAGGATTTCCGAGCACGGCACCATCACGCCCATGTTCACCACTTCGAAGTTATTGCACTGCAGAACGACGGTGACGATGTTCTTGCCGATGTCATGCACGTCGCCCTTGACGGTCGCCATGATGATCTTGCCCTTCGGCTTGGCGACGACGCCCGTGCGCTTTTCTTCCAGCAGTTTTTCTTCCTCGATAAACGGAATCAGATGGGCCACGGCCTGCTTCATCACGCGCGCCGACTTCACCACTTGCGGCAGGAACATCTTGCCCTGGCCAAACAGGTCGCCCACCACGTCCATGCCGGCCATCAGGGGGCCTTCGATCACGTGGATGGGGCGCCCGCCATTGTGCAGCAGTTCCTGGCGCGCTTCTTCCGTGTCTTCCACGATGAATTGCGTGATGCCGTGCACCAGCGCATGCGACAGGCGCTCCTGCACCGTGCCTTCGCGCCAGGCCAGGGTTTGCGCCTCGGCCTTGCCGCCCGCCTTCAGGGTGCCGGCAAACTCGATCATGCGCTCGGTCGAGTCTTCGCGGCGGTTCAGCACCACGTCTTCCACGCGCTCGCGCAATTCCGGGTCCAGGTTGTCGTACACGCCCACCATGCCCGCGTTGACGATGCCCATGGTCATGCCCGCCTTGATGGCGTGGTACAGGAAGACGGTATGGATGGCTTCGCGGGCGGGATCGTTGCCGCGGAAACTGAAGGACACGTTCGACACGCCGCCCGAGATCTTCGCGTACGGCAAGTTTTCCTTGATCCAGCGCGTGGCGTTGATGAAGTCGACGGCGTAGTTGTTGTGCTCTTCGATGCCGGTGGCCACGGCAAAGATGTTCGGATCGAAAATAATGTCTTCCGGCGGGAAGTCCAGCGCATCGATCAGCAAATGATAGGCGCGGGCGCAAATCTCGATCTTGCGCTCGAAGGTGTCCGCTTGCCCTTTTTCATCGAAGGCCATGACGATGACGGCCGCGCCATAGCGGCGGCACAGCTTGGCCTGGCGCAGGAATTCTTCCTCGCCTTCCTTCATGGAAATCGAGTTGACGATGGCCTTGCCCTGCACGCATTTCAGGCCCGCCTCGATGACCGACCATTTCGACGAGTCGACCATGATGGGCACGCGGGAAATGTCGGGTTCCGAGGCGATCAGGTTCAGGAAGCGCGTCATGGCCGCCAGCGAGTCGAGCATCGCCTCGTCCATGTTGATGTCGATCACCTGCGCACCGTTTTCCACTTGCTGGCGCGCCACGGACAAGGCTTCGTCGTATTGCTCGTTGAGAATCATGCGCGCAAACGCCTTCGAGCCCGTGACGTTGGTGCGCTCGCCCACGTTGACGAACAGCGACTCGTCGTTGACGACGAACGGTTCCAGGCCGGACAGGCGCAAGTCGCGCGACGGGGCCGGCACGGTGCGCGGGGTGTTTTGGGACAGCAATTTGCCGATGGCGGCGATGTGCTCGGGGGTGGTGCCGCAGCAGCCCCCCGCCATGTTCAGAAAGCCCGCGTCGGCGAATTCGCGCAGCAGGGCAGAGGTGTCGGCAGGCAACTCATCGAAGCCCGTGTCGCTCATGGGGTTGGGCAAGCCCGCGTTCGGGTAGATGCACACGAAGGTGTCGGCGATCTTGGCCAGCTCTTCCGCGTACGGGCGCATCAGGGCCGCGCCCAGCGCGCAGTTCAGGCCTATGGTCAGCGGTTTCGCGTGGCGCACGGAATTCCAGAAGGCGGGCACGGTCTGGCCCGACAGGATGCGGCCCGAGGCATCCGTGACGGTGCCCGAAATCATCAGCGGCAGGCGCACGACGTCCGGGTTTTGCTCATAGAACAGGTCGATGGCGAACAGGGCCGCCTTGCAGTTCAAGGTGTCGAAGATGGTTTCCACCAGCAGCACGTCGGCGCCGCCCTCCACCAGGCCCTGCGTCTGCTGCAGATAGGCGGCCACCAGCTGGTCGAAGGTGACGTTGCGCGCGGCCGGGTCGTTCACGTCGGGCGAGATCGACGCCGTCTTCGGCGTGGGGCCCAGGGCGCCCGCGACGAAGCGCGGCTTGTCCGGCGTGGAATATTTATCGCAGGCGGCGCGCGCCAGCCTGGCCGCCTGGACGTTCATTTCATAGGCCAGGTGGGCCATGTGATAGTCGTCCTGCGCGATCGTCGTGGCGCCGAAGGTATTCGTTTCGATCAGGTCGGCGCCCGCCGCCAGGTAGCGCTCGTGGATTTCCTGGATGATGTGCGGCTGCGTCAGGGTCAGCAGCTCGTTATTTCCCTTGACGAACAGTTCACGCGCGCCGCTGTCGGCCGGCGCGGCGAAATCGATGAAGCGGCCAGCGGGGCCGCCCCGGTACGCTTCTTCGTCGAGCTTGTATTGCTGGATGATCGTGCCCATCGCGCCGTCGAGGATCATGATCCGCTGCGCCAGAATGGCGCGCAAGGTGGCTTCGGTCGGGGACAGGGCAGGGATCACGGTAGCGTTCATTTCATGCTTTCAATAGGCAAACGGGCGGCGGCGCGGTGGCCAGGCGGTTGCGGGTCAGCTTGATCAGCGGACGGAGAGTGCCGGCCGGGTAGGGCGGGCAGACGGTGGCAATCGCCTGATTTCACTGGGCCTAAAATTATACGGCATCAGGCTGCTTTGGTTTTAAGCAAAAGCGGCTCCCAGGCCAGTCTGCCGTGTTTCGCGCAACACAAGGGCGTCACGGCCAGCCCGGCGGCGGCCGTTGCCCGGCCCCTCCCGTAAATTACATTCCTGAAAATCTTACTCAAAATGTTAATTCTTCCGATAAAGTTGGCAAGACGGCATGATGTCTGGGCTGTGGAAAAATTTCCACATTATTTATCTCTGCCGCAATTATTTTTCATGAATGGAATGGCAATAGCTGCAAAGGAAAATAATTTTGATTTACAGCAATACAGAATGAAACCGGTAATGCTAAAAATAAAGTTTGCTAAGGAGATACTTTAATTATTATCAAAACCAATTGAATCAAAAGCATTAATAGTTGTCTTCGGGAATCGAATTAACCGATAATATTGGTTCCTTGAAATTAAATTCTCACCAAAAGTCACCGATATGTCACATTTCTCTCGTGTCCTCCCCGGCATCGCGCTGCATCAACATGGTTGCCAGCCATGAAAAACCATCTGCTTGTTGCATTGTTTGTCGTGCTGGGCCTGTCCGCGTGCGGTGGTGGTGGCGGCGGTGGCGATACGGTGGTAGCGGGCACCTCCGGTGATACCGTCCGGACGCCGGCAGTCACGGCCGTCTCGGCGGCGAATGTCGCCGTTGGCGGCAGCCTGGTGCTTACGGGCACGAATCTGAGCCGCGTCACCGCCTTCCAGGTGGGCGGCGTGACGGTGGCCACCAGCGCCACCAGCGACAGCAGCGTTACCCTGGTCATGCCGGGCGTGCCCGTCAAGGGCGCCTTGAGCCTGGTCAGCGCCAGCGGCACGGCGGCCACCAGCTATAACGTGAATGTGTACCTGCCCTTGAGCGTCAGCAGCGTCGGGACCTTGACGGGCGGCGTCGGTTCCAGCGTCACGCTCGCGGGCGGCGGCATGGGCGCCGTGACGGCCGTGCAGTTTGGCAATGGCGCGGCGGCAACGCCGCAAAGCCAGACGGCCAGCAGCGTGACCGTGGTGGTGCCACTGGGTGCGGCAACGGGGCCGCTGACGGTGCGCGGTCCATATAACGATGTGATCAGCAGCGATACGTACACGGTCCTGGCCAGCGTGGCGGTGACGTCGATCACGTCGGCCGTCAACGGCGCAACCTTGTCGGTGACGGTGCAGGGCAGCAATCTCGACCAGGTCAGCTCGGCGTCGGTGGGCAGTACGCCGGCCACCATCGTCAGCGCCAGCGGCAGCCAGCTGCTGCTGTCGGCGCCAGCCTCGGCAACGGGCAACGTGATGCTGTCGGCCGCTGCGCGCGTCGCCGTCAATGCGGGCACGGTATCGGCCTTTACCCTGGGCAGTATTGATTTCGCGCAAGTACTGAACCTGAACGCCAGCGATACGGCCTTGCGCCTGACGCGCGGCAAGCCGGCCGCCGTGCGCGTGTCCGTGCTGGCCGCGCAGGCGGGCCAGGCCAGCCCGGCCGTCATCCTGAATGCGAGCGCCGCCAATGGCAGCAATCTGGGCAGCATCACCATGACGGGACCGGCACTCTTGCCGACGACGAAGAACAATGACAGTTTCAGCGGCAATTTCAGTGCCGTCCTGCCGTCCGGCTGGATCTTGCCCGGCGTGCGCGTGCGCGTGACGGCCGTGGGCAATGACGGCGTGCAAGTGAGCCAGGAAGCGGCGCCCACGGTGGCCAGCCTGGCCAAGATTCGCCTGGTGCTGGTACCGCTGAGCACCGATGATGGCGTGGCGCAACTGCCGGATGCCGAGCTGATCCGTGCTGCGCTGCTGCGCGTGTATCCGTATGCGACGGAAAATATCAGCATCACCACGCGCGCTGCGCTGAGCATGCCTGGCAGCAGCACGGCCGACAGCTGGTGGAGCGATACCCTGAGCAAGCTGGAAAGCAAGCGCGCGCTGGAAGACAGCGGCGCCTACTATTATGGTTTCGTGCCGAAAATGTCTTCCACGCGCGCCGCCGGCCTGGCCTACATCAACGGGCGCAGCAGCGGCAACGACTTCACGTCGGCCATCGGCCTGGACGCCAGGTTCAACAGCATTGCCTCCGTCGATCCCTTCGGCAATAGCTGGCCTGAATGGCTGACCACGCTCGTGCATGAGCTGGGCCACAACCATTCGCTGCAGCACGTTGCCTGCGGCGGTCCGGCTGGCGCAGCCACCGACTATCCGTATGCGAATGGCGACCTGGGCCCGCAACCGCTGTACAACAGCAGCTATGCGGGCAGCATCGGCCAGCTGAGCAAGGCAGTGTATGGCAGCACGCCGATGAAGGACGTGATGAGCTATTGCAGCGGCGCCTGGTTCTCCGACTACAGCTATGCGCGGGTGCAGCAATTCCTGGAAAAACGCAGCACGCAGCCTGCGGGCAGCAATGTGCTGGCGGCCAGCATGTCCGTGGCCGAGAACGGCTACCTGACCATTTCCGGCCGCATCACGCCGGGCGGCGTGGCCTTGCGCCCGGCCGTTGCCTCGTCGGCGCGCATCGGCACCGCGGCCAGCGGCAGCGGCCATGCGTACACCCTGCGGATACTGACGGCGTCCGGAGCGACTATCGACTTGCCCTTCGATGGCGTCTCCGTGGCCGACCATGGCGGCAACGCCATGAGCCACTTCCGCGTCAGCTTCGCCAACCCGGGCGAAATCAGCGATGTGCAAGTGTTGGCAAATGGCAAAGCTTTAGCCAAGCTGGAGCGCCCGGCGCGCCGCAGCAAGGCTGCCGCCAACGATGCCACGTTTGATGCGACGCAAAGCGGCGGCCAGCTGGCGCTGGTCTGGAATGCCGAGGCGGAACCGTATGCGGCCGTGCTGCACGTGGCTGCCGATGGCCGCAAGACGGTGGTCGCCAGCGACTTGACGGGGGGCAAAGCCAATGTCGACGTGAGCGCCGTGCCGGCCGGCGGGCGTTTCGAAGTCAGCCTGTCGTCGTCCGTGGGCGGACGCCTGATGAAGGTCCAGCGACGCTAAGCGCTGTGGCAGGATGTAAAAAAGGCTTGCCGCGGCAAGCCTTTTTTTATGGCCGTCGACAGGACGACGCCGTGCCATCACGTAAAGCGCTTACCTTCCAGCGTGAAACCCTTGATGAATTCGGCCGCAGGCAGGCGCTTGCCGCCCGGTTTTTGCAGTTCCGTCAGGCGCAGGGAGCCGTTGCCGCAAGCGACGACGATGCCGTGCTGGGCGTCGGCCGCCAGTACCTGGCCCGGCGCTTCCTTGCTGTCCGCCTCGAGCACGTCGGCGGCCCAGATCTTGATGGTGATGCCGTCGACCTGGCCGCAGGCGCCGGGAAACGGATTGAAGGCGCGGATCTTCAAGCCCAGTTCCAGCGCCGGCAGGCTGAAATCGAGCGCCGCCTCTTCCTTGGCGATTTTGGCTGCGTAGGTCACGCCCGCTTCCGGCTGGGGCACGGCTTCCAGCGGCTGCTGCTGCATCTTGCGCAGGGTCTCGACGATCATCTTGCCGCCCAGTTTGGCCAGCTTGTCGTGCAGACTGGCCGTGGAATCGCCCGCTTCGATGGGCGTGCGCTCGATGGCCAGCATGGGGCCCGTATCGAGGCCTTCTTCCATCTGCATGATGGTCACGCCCGTCTCATCGTCACCGGCTTCGATGGCGCGGTGGATGGGCGCGGCGCCGCGCCAGCGCGGCAGCAGGGAACCGTGGATATTGATGCAGGGTTTGATGTCGAGCGTGCTGCGCGGCAAGATCAAACCGTAGGCGGCCACGACCATCACGTCGTAGTCGGTGGCCAGCAGGCGCTCGTGGGCTGCCCTTGCCTCCGCGGCGCGCTGGGGATCCTTGCTGTCCATGCGCAAGGACAGCGGCTGCAGCACTTCGATGCCGTGCTGCTGCGCATATTGCTTGACGGCCGAGGCGTGCATCTGCATGCCCCGTCCGGCAGGGCGGTCGGGCTGGGTCAGCACCAGCGGAATCTCGAAGCCTGCTTCGTGCAGGTCTTTCAGGGCCGTGGCGGCAAATTCAGGCGTGCCTGCGAAGATCACTTTCATATGGTTCCTTGACGTGAGGTGCGCAGGCCCGCGCCGGAGGCGCCAGGCTGGCATGGTGTTGCGGTCAGTCTTTGCGGTCAGTCTATCAGCACAGCGGCAAAAGCGGATTAGAAGCGGCGATTCTGTGCGCGCAGGCTCGCTTCGCGTTCGAGACCACGGATTTCCTTGATCATCTTGGTCTTGATGCGGTTGCGCTTGAGCGGCGACAGGTATTCGACGAATACCTTGCCCAGCAAATGATCCATCTCATGCTGGATGCAGACGGCCAGCAAGCCATCGGCTTCCAGTTCGAACTGCTTGCCGTGGCGGTCCAGCGCGCGCACCTTGATGCGGGCCGGGCGCTCGACGCCATCGTAGACGCCGGGCACGGACAAACAGCCTTCGTCGTAGACCTGCTTTTCTTCGCTGGCCCAGGTGATTTCCGGGTTGATGAACACTTGCAGCTGGTTTTTCTCTTCGGTGATGTCGATCACCATCATCCGGATATGCTCGTCCACCTGCGACGCGGCCAGGCCGACGCCCGGGGCGTCGTACATGGTTTCGGCCATGTCGTCGATCAGGGTTTGCAGGCGCTCGTCAAATTCCGCGACGGGCTTGGCGACCGTGTGCAGGCGAGGATCGGGGTAACGCAGGATATTTAATATGGACATACGGATTCGACTGGTTAAGGTGGGCGCCGGTGCGCCGGATAATTCATGCCTGGGCCATGCGCGCGATGGCATGGCGGATTGTTATTGAGTGTGCGTACGCTACGGTTGGGTGCGCGTGGCGCAACGGCGCGGCAGATGCGTTTGCCCGTGCGTCGATTTGTCTGCTGCAAAGGGAAATTTTATCACAGACGCCCATGGCCCTGTGGATGCGCGGCCGTTTTGCCCCGCCATGGCACGCATCCTTGCGCGCGTCGGCATCGCGTGCGCGCCATGGCGCTAGCATGGGGGGAACAGTACACAGCGAGGTTGTCATGCATGCAATTGCAACGACGGCAGACACGGCCACGGAGCTGGCGGGCTGGCTGCGCCTGCAGCATGTGCCCGGCGTAGGGCCCGTGACGGCGCGCGCCTTGCTGGCCCGCTTCGGCTTGCCGCCGCACATCTTCTCCGCCCCGTTCGACGCCCTGCGCGAGGTGGTGCCGGCCAGCGTGGCGCGCCTGATCGCGCAACCGCCCAGGCCCGTCGCCAACAGCCAGCTGGAACTCACCCTGCAGTGGCTGCAGCGGCCAGGCAATGCCGTGCTGACCCTGGCCGATGCCGGCTATCCGCCCCTGCTGCTGGAAATTGCCGATCCGCCGCTCTTGTTATATGTGCGGGGGCGGGCCGAACTGCTGTCGCGGCCCGGCGTGGCCATCGTCGGCAGCCGCAATGCCAGCGCGCAAGGCATGCAGAATGCGGCCGCGTTCGCGCAAGCCCTCAGCGGGGCAGGCGTGACCATCATTTCCGGGCTGGCGCTGGGCATCGACACGCACGCGCACGAGGGCGGCTTGCGCGGTGCGGGCGGCACCGTGGCCGTGATCGGCACGGGTGCCGACTTGGTGTATCCACGACGCAATCTTGATCTGGCGCAAAGAATTGCCGAACAAGGCTGCATCGTCAGCGAGTACGCGCTGGGCTTGCCCGCCATGCCCGCTAACTTTCCGCGCCGCAACCGCCTGATCAGCGGCCTGGCGCGCGGCGTGCTGGTGATCGAGGCGGCCGCGCAGTCGGGCTCGCTGATCACGGCGCGCCTGGCGGGCGAGCAGGGCCGCGACGTGTACGCCTTGCCCGGCTCCATCCATGCCACCCTGGCCAAGGGGTGCCATGCGCTCATCAAGCAGGGCGCCAAGCTGGTCGAGTCGGCCGACGACGTGCTGCAGGAATTGTCCTGGCTGGGCATGCCGGCGGCGCGGCCCGACGACGCGGCGCCCGTGGACACGCCGCTGCTGGCCGTGCTGGGCCACGATCCCCACGATGCCGATACCCTGGCCGCGCGCAGCGGCCTGGCCATGGGCGCGCTGATGGGCGAATTGCTGGCGCTGGAGCTGGCGGGCCGGGTGGAACGCTTGCCGGGAGGATTGTTTCAACGCTGCAAATGACAGCTTGTCACTTGTGTGGCGGCCTTGCCGCACGGGCCCGCTTTGTCGGCGCACACCCTTGTGCCGCAGCGAACTTAGCTGATAGAGTAGAGCCATGTTCGATATCCTGGTGTACCTCTACGAGACTTACTATCGCCCCGATGCCTGCCCCGAGCCGGCAGTGCTGGCGCGCAAACTGTCGGCCGTCGGTTTCGACGACGTGGAGATTTCCGAAGCCCTCGTGTGGCTGACGGACTTGAACGCCATGGCCGGCGTCGAACAGACCCTGACGGCCAGTTCCACGGGCACGCGCTTCTACGTGCAGCAGGAAAGCGACGTGCTGGGCACCGCCGCCATCGGTTTCATCCAGTTCCTGGAAAGCGCCAAGGTGCTGTCGCCGCTGCAGCGCGAAATCGTCATCGAGCGGGCGCTGGCCCTCGACGAGGCGCCCGTTTCGCTGGGCAAGCTGAAAGTCATCGTGCTGATGCTGCTGTGGAGCCAGGGCAAGGAACCGGATGCCCTGATGTTCGACGACCTGTTTGTCGACGACGAAGACCTCCCGCCGCGCTTATTGCACTAATATATAGGTGTCGCTGGCGGCCGCTGCCGCTGCCTGCCCGACCCTGGCGCCGCCGCCTAGCCATCCCCTTTACCATGTGCTGCACCGGCGCGCCCGCCCGGCCATTGTGTTTGCGCCTGCGCATTCTTGCTTGCAGATAACTTGCCGAATTCTTCAATAGGCGCTTATCATTGGCCGCTTGACAAGACCACAAGTCACAAGGCCTTGCGCAGACAAAAGCGTCGGCGCCTGGCAATGCACTGTATGATGCGCATGCTGAAACTATCCTAGAGCATTTTTCGAGACTAAAAAATATGACAAAAACCCTCATCATCGCCGAGAAGCCTTCTGTCGCGAACGATATCGCGAAGACGCTTGGCGGCTTTACCAAGCACGATGAGTACTTTGAATCGGATGAATACGTCCTGTCGTCGGCGGTCGGCCACTTGCTGGAGATCGCCGTGCCGGAAGAATTCGACGTGAAGCGCGGCAAATGGAGTTTCGCGCACTTGCCGATGATTCCACCGTATTTCGCGCTGAACCCGATCGCCAAGACGGAAGCGCGCCTCAAAGTATTAAACAAGCTGATCAAACGTAAAGACGTTACCACCCTCATCAACGCATGCGATGCGGGGCGCGAAGGCGAGCTGATTTTCCGCCTGATCGCGCAAAACGCCAAGGCCAAGCAGCCGGTCAAGCGCCTGTGGCTGCAGTCGATGACGCCGGGCGCCATCCGCGACGGTTTCTCGCACCTGCGCAGCGACGAAGAAATGCTGCCGCTGGCCGATGCGGCCCGCTGCCGTTCGGAAGCCGATTGGTTGATCGGTATCAATGGCACGCGCGCCATGACGGCGTTTAATTCGAAGGAAGGCGGCTTCTATCTGACCACCGTGGGCCGCGTGCAGACGCCGACCCTGTCCATCGTGGTCGAACGCGAAGACAAGATCAAGAAATTCGTGCCGCGCGACTTCTGGGAAGTGCGCGCCGAATTCGTCTGCGCGGCCGGCATCTATGAAGGCCGCTGGCTGGACACGAAGTTCAAGAAGGACGAGAACGATCCCGAGAAGCGCGCCGAGCGCCTGTGGAGCAAGACGGCTGCCGACTCGATCGCCACCGCCTGCCGCGGCCGCCAAGGCATCGTCACGGAAGAGTCGAAGCCGACCACCTCGATGGCGCCGGGCCTGTTCGACCTGACCAGCCTGCAGCGCGAAGCGAACTCGCGTTTCGGCTTCTCGGCCAAGAACACGCTGGGCCTGGCCCAGGCGCTGTATGAAAAGCACAAGGTCTTGACGTATCCGCGTACCGATTCGCGCCACCTGCCGGAAGACTACATGCCGACCGTGCTGCAGGCGCTGGAAACGGTCAAGGCAAACAGCAACTACCACCAGTTCGCCAAGCAGATCATCGACAAGGGCTGGGTCAAGCCGAACAAGCGCATCTTCGACAACACGAAGATCTCGGATCACTTCGCCATCATCCCGACGACGATTGCGCCGAAAAACCTGTCCGAGCCGGAACAGAAGCTGTACGACCTGGTCACGCGCCGCTTCATGGCCGTGTTCTTCCCGCCTGCGGAATTCCAGGTCACCACGCGCTACACGGAAGTGTCCGGCCATCAGTTCAAGACTGAAGGCAAGGTCATGACCAATCCGGGCTGGCTGGCCATCTACGGTAAGGAAGCATCGACGGACGCGGACAAGGAAAGCAATGGCAACGGCAACCTGGTGCCCGTGGCCAAGGGCGAGAAAGTGCAGACGGAAAGCGTCAGCGCCAACGGCCTGGTGACGAAGCCGCCCGCGCGCTTCACGGAGGCGACCTTGCTGTCGGCCATGGAAGGCGCCGGCAAGCTGATCGACGACGACGAGCTGCGCGATGCGATGGCCGGCAAGGGCCTGGGCACGCCGGCCACGCGCGCCGCCACCATCGAGGGCTTGCTGACGGAGCGTTACCTGATCCGCGAAGGCCGCGAACTGATACCGACGGCCAAGGCATCGCAGCTGATGACCTTGCTCAAAGGCCTGGGCGTCAATGAATTGACGGCGCCGGAGCTGACGGGCGAGTGGGAATACAAGCTGTCGCAGATGGAAAAAGGCAAGATTTCGCGCGAAGAATTCATGCGTGAAATCGCGCAGATGACGCAAATCATCGTCAAGCGGGCCAAGGAATACGACAACGACACGATTCCCGGTGATTACGCGACCCTGGAAACGCCATGCCCGAATTGCGGCGGCGTGGTGAAGGAAAACTATCGCCGTTTCGCCTGTACCAAGTGCGAATTCTCGATGAGCAAGACGCCGGGTTCGCGCCAGTTCGAAATCGCGGAAGTGGAGCAATTGCTGAAGGACCGCACCATCGGCCCGCTGCAAGGCTTCCGCTCGAAGATGGGCCGCCCGTTCGCCGCCATCCTGCGCATCGTGCGCGATGAAGAGATCAAGAACTTCAAGCTGGAATTCGATTTCGGCCAGAACGACGAGAGCGAAGATGGTGAAGGCGTCGATTTCACGGGCCAGACGCCCGTGGGACCTTGCCCCAAGTGCAATGCCGGCGTGTATGAAATGGGCCTGGCCTATGTGTGCGAACACAGCGTAGCCAAGCCGAAGACGTGCGATTTCCGCAGCGGCCGCATCATCTTGCAGCAGGAAATCTTGCCGGAACAAATGGCAAAACTGCTCAACGATGGCAAGACGGATTTGCTGCCGGGCTTTGTTTCCCAGCGTACCCGCCGTCCGTTCAAGGCCTTCCTCGTGCGCGGCAAGGATGGCAAGGTGAGCTTCGAGTTTGAAGAGCGCAAGGCCAAGCCGGGCGCCAAGACGAAGGCGGCAGCGGTCGAGGCGGAAGGCGAGGAAGGCGCGGCGCCAGCGAAGAAGACGGCCGTCAAGAAAGCGGCAGCCGTCAAGAAAGCGCCGGCCAAGAAGGCCACGGCCGTGAAAAAACCGGCGGCCAAAAAGGCGCCGGCGAAGAAGGCGGCAGCAGCGGCGGAGTAAGCGGCTGCGGCATCTGCCAGCGTCAAAAAGCCAGGGATCGCTCCCTGGCTTTTTTTATGTCCCGATTTGATGGATGAATAGTCAGCCTGGCGGCGGGGCCGGCTCCACCAGCCCCATTTCCCGCAGCACTTCATGCGCCGAGCGGAAGGCGTCGATGGCCAGCGGCATGCCGCAATACACGGCCGCGTGCAGCAGCACTTCCTGGATTTCCTGCATCGATGCGCCATTGTTGACGGCGCCGCGCACGTGGCCGCGCAGCTCCTGGGCGCGGCCCAGGGCCGTCAGCATGGCGATCGTCGCCAGGCTGCGCGTTTTCAGGTCCAGGCCATCGCGGCACCAGGTCGTGCCCCAGGCGTTGCGCGTGACGAAGTCCTGCAAGGGCGCCGTGAAGGCGTCGACCTGGGCAAACGCGCGTTCGACAAAGGCGTCGCCCATCACCTGTTTGCGCATGCGCAAACCGTTCTCGAATTGTTCATCCATGCCGCGCTCCCTTTGCTGTACGCTTTCGATACTAGCGAGCGGGCAAAGTGCGGTCAAGCGCGGCGTGGCGCCTTGCGCTCAGTCCAGGTAGTCCGAGTATTCGCGCTGCGCGTAGTTCTGCAGGTTTGCCCACGGCTGGGCCTTGCTCACGCCTGGCTGCAGCTTGACGTCGACCCGGCGGTAGAACGTGTTCGCGCGGTCGCCGCTTTCGATGATCAGGGGAATCTGCTTTTGCTCATCCCACAGGATGCGCTGGAACACGCCATTTTTTTCCACTTCGCGCCAGCGCGCGCCCGTCACGTTCGATGCCTGTTTCGACAGCGGCATGGCGGCCACCAGTTTCGGGTCCAGCAGATAAAAGCTGTTTTCCCAGGAGCCGTCGAAATTGACGTTCTCGTACTCGGCTTTCGGGATGGAGACGACGATCTTGTCGTGCGCATCGATGTATTCCACGCGCACCGTGTTCTTTTCCAGCATCACGTGGCGGGGAATCAGCACTGGATTGAAGTGCTTGTGCTCATGCTGCGTGGCCGTGGTCGACGTTTTCAGCGCCACTTTCCTGTTCTCGCCATGGCTGTGGCCGGCATGCGCGTCGGTGGCCGGCGCCAGTACGCGCTCGACCCACACGTGGCCGGGGCGGCGCAGCATTTTCTCTTCGTAGCGGCTTTCGCGCGTCACGCCTTCCGGCGTCAGCACGCGGCTGTAATAGGTGATGCCCAGGTCCAGGTCGGCAGGGGCGGCGGGCGCGGCCTGGGCGCTGGCGGCAAATCCGGCGGCCAGGAGGACGGCGATCAGGGTCGGTTTCATGGTGTTGCCTTTACGTGCAAAGGGGGCGGAGGGCATACGCCATCCGCCCCGGTGGGGTTACCGTGTTGATGCAGATCAGAAGCCGAAGGCCGCCTTCAGCAAGTCAAACACCTTGGTGTTGTCCAGCGTGCCCTTGAAGGCCTTGGCGCCGGCACCGGTGGCCAGCAGCTTGACGTCGCCGCCGCCGTGGGTTTCGCTGGCCAGGCGCACGCCTGTTTCTTGCAGGTAGTTGTCTTTCAGGGCCGTGGCGCTGTCGACATTGCTGCGCAGATCAGGGCGGTTCGGGCCGTTGCCGAACACCAGGGTGGTGTAGGTATTGCCATCGGCATCCTTGCTTGGCTGGTTATCCTTGTAGCCGCGGTTGATGTCGAGGATAGGGTTGCCGCGCTTGCCGTAGCCGTTGAATGCCAGGGTGTGGTCATGGTCGGCCGTGACGACGATCAGGGTGTTGGCCAGCGTCGGATCGGTTTCCTTGACCTTGGCGATGGCTGCCTTGATGGCGTCGTCGAAGGCGATGGTGTCCGTCAGCGCGCGCTTGGCGTTGATGCCGTGCAAGGCGTGGTCGATGCGGCCGCCTTCGACCATCAGGAAGTAGCCGTTGCTGTTTTTCGACAGCAAGTCCATGGCTTTCAGCGTCATTTCCGACAGGCTAGGCTGGGTCGCGCCTTCGCCCAGCGGCGGCGTGGCGGTGCGGTCCAGCTCATATTCCAGGTGGCTGCGGGTGCTGTACAGGCCGATGAATTTCTTGCCGCTCTGCGCTGCCGCCATTTCCGCTTTCGTCGCGGCCACGGTGTAGCCCTTGGCGGCGAATTCGCTCAAGAGGTTGCGGCCATCGACGCGGCCATACTTGTTGCTGGCCGACCAAGGCGTGAAGTGGTTGCGGCCGCCGCCCATCAGCACATCGACGCCGTCGCCCAGGGCGGCGTTGTAGCCTGCGCCGCCCGGCACCGTCTGCGCGGCAATCGCGTATTGCGCATTGCGGTTGCAGATGTGCGAGAAGGTCGTCGCCGGCGTGGCGTGCGTCAGTTCCGTGGTGGTGATGGCGCCCACGGCCTTGCCCTTGGCTTTCGCCAGTTCCAGGATGGTCGGCACGGTCTTGCCGCCGGCCGGGCAGTTGTCCACGCCCAGGTTGCCGTTGGCGTCGCGGCTCGGTTCCTTGGCGATGGTGTCCTGCGCCATCGAGATGACTTCATTGTTCATCTTGACGCCGGTCATGTAGGCGGCCATCGATGGCGCGCTGTCCGTCGTTTGCGCGTCGTTCGAGAACGTCTTGATGCGCGCCGTGCGTTCCAGCGTGTCCATCGTCAGGCTGCCGTCTTCCTTGTACTGGTAGATGCGCGCGGCCGTCACGACGGACGGACCCATGCCGTCGCCGAGGAAGAAGATGACGTTCTTGGCGTCGGCGGCGTAGGCGCTGGCGACGCTGGCGGCCACGAGCGTGGTCAGCAAGGAGAGTTTCAGGGCCGATTTCAGTGCGGCGGGTTTCAATGCGCTTTTCATGTGCTTGTCCAATTCTTGTCTCTTGGGGATTACAGACCGCCGGCGGTCTTGACCAGGCCGAATACTTTGGTGTTGTCGATGGTGCCCAGGAAGGTTTCCGAACCCTTGCCGATGGCGCCCAGGAAGACGTCCGTGCCGCCGTGGGTTTCATTGCCGGCCGTGGTGCGGATCACCGCTTCCTGGTGGTAGGTGTTGGCGCTGGTGACGGTTTCATCGAGGCTGGCCATGGCGGCGCGGCTCGATTGCGTGCGGTTTTCGCCATTGCCGAAGCCGATGATCGAATACGGTGCGCCGTCCAGGTCTTTCTCGATCGCGCCGGTCACGTAGTTCTTCACCACGCCCAGGACGCCAGGGTTGCCGGCAGCCGTCTTGCCCGTGCGCTTGGCGTAGCCGTTCAGCACCAGGGTGTGGTCATGGTCGGCCGTGACGACGATCAGGGTATTGGCCAGGGTAGGGTCGCTGACCTTGGCTTTTTCGATGGCGGCCTTGATGGCGTTGTCGAACGCGACGGTGTCTTGCAGCGCTTTCTTGGCGGTGGTTTCATGCAGCGCATGGTCGATGCGGCCGCCTTCGACCATCAGGAAATACCCCTTCTTGTTCTTGGCCAGCACGTCCATGGCCTTGGTGGTCATTTCCGCCAGGCTAGGCTCTTTCGCTGCATCGCGGTCCAGGTCGTAGCTCATGTGGCTGGACGTGAACACGCCGAACAAACGGTCCGTCTTGGCCGCATCGACGGCCTTGAAGTCGGTGGCATTGTTGGCGATGGTGTAGTTCTTCGCTTTCAGTTCGGCGACCAGGTCGCGGCCGTCGGAACGCTTGCCGCCATCCTTGAACGGCTTGAAGAATTGCGCGCCGCCGCCGAGGACCACTTCCAGGCCGGAAGCGCCCAGCGCGTAGTTGTAGCCCGCGCCGCTAGGCACCAGGGCTGCGGCGATATCGTTTTCCAGGTCGCGGTGGCAGATGTGCGAGTACGTCGCGGCCGGCGTGGCGTGCGTCACGCGCGCCGTGCTGACGACGCCGGCGGCAAAGCCCTTGGCCTTGGCCAGTTCCAGCAGGGTGGTGGCAGGCGTGCCGTTGCTGGTGCCGCAGTTGTTGACCAGCTTGTTGCCGTTCGCATCCGTGCCCGGATCGATGGCGACCGTGTTGGCGGACATCGAGATGACTTCATTGTTCATCTTGACGCCGGTCATGTAGGCAGCCATCGAT
Source organism: Janthinobacterium sp. FT14W (assembly GCF_009208755.1). Lineage (NCBI taxonomy): Bacteria > Pseudomonadati > Pseudomonadota > Betaproteobacteria > Burkholderiales > Oxalobacteraceae > Janthinobacterium > Janthinobacterium sp. FT14W. The sequence goes on from NZ_WFLL01000008.1 coordinate 67,439, forward strand.
GGCGCGCTGTCCGTCACTTGCGCATCGTTCGAGAAGGTCTTGACGAAGGCCGTTTCCGGCAGGGTGTCCATGGTCAGCGAACCGTCTTCGCCCACCGAATAGATGCGCGCGGCCGTCATGGTGGTCAGGCCCATGCCATCGCCGAGGAAGAAGATGACGTTTTTCGGTGGCGTATCTGGCGCCACGTCGTCTTTTTTGGCGTCGCTGCCGCAGGCGGCCAGCATCAGGGTGATGGCGACGCTGCAGCCAGCGACGGAAATTTTTCTGCGTGTCATGTGGTTCATCCGGCTAGGTTTGAAAGAGCTAGCAAGATAGCAATCCAATGTGACACCCTCATGACGGTGTGACACGTTTTGCAACGGCGCCACGCTATCGCCGGTGTGCTGCTTTAGCGTACGTCCTCGGTAGAAAAATACACCGTACCGCGCAGGCGGGCCGCTTGTCCCAGCTGCGTGCGCAGGGCGCCGGCCGGGGTTTCCCGCACGCCCGACCTGGCCACCACGATGTCCGCGTGCGGCGCCCCGCCAGGGCTGGTCCAGGCCACGATATGCTCGAAATCGGGCCGCCTGTCGATGCGCTTGACGAGGAAGCGCTGCGTGCCGTCGCCCACCTGCAGGTAGCGCGCGCTGGCATTCACGGCGGGCGCGGGCGACAGCTGGCGCATCAGCAGCACGCGCTCGACGACGACGGCGGCCGCGCCGTAGCCGGGCTCGGCTTTGCCATCCTTCTCGAAATGCCCGCGCACCACCGCCGCCCGGAACTGGCGCAGCGGCCGTGGCGCGGCGGGCAGCAAGCGCGCCAGCTCGAAGCGTTCCGGCGCCAGGGTCCACAGGGCCGTCCTGCCGTCGAGCTGCCGGCGCAGCCGCGCATCGAGGGCGGGGTCGGCCAGCCGCAGCTGCAGTACCACCTGGTAGTCGTGCGGGGCATGGAACATGGGCAGGTGCGAAGCATAGAGCCCCTGCTTGCCGCCAAACAGCACCATGCCGTGCACGCCCCAGGTCGGTGGCGTGGCGTGGGCGAGGCTGGAGGTGATGAGGAAGAGGGCAAGGAAACGCAGCATGGGGAAAATGGCAGGGTGACGATGCCACGATGATAGCGGCGGTATCATGGCCGGTACAGCAACCATTTTTCATATTATGTGTCCCATTGGGAAACCATCATGCCCCTGAGTCTTGCCGACCTGCGCGTGTTCTGCAGCGCCGCGCGCCAGCCCACCCTGGGCGCGGCGGCGCTGGAATTGCACCTGACGCCATCGGCCGTCTCGAAAGCCTTGCGCCGCCTGGAGGACGACATGGGCGCGCCCCTGTTCGACCGCAGCGGCAAGCAATTGCTGCTCAACGACAGCGGCCGCCTGCTGCTGGCGCGCGCGCGCACCCTGCTGGCGCTGGCCGAATAGGCGCGCCTGGACGTGATGGGCGAGCGGGGCGCCATCGCCTGCCGCGTCGCCGGTCCGGCCCTGCTGCTGTGGCGCCACGCGGACGCGCTGGCGGCGGCGCTCGATGCGTATCCGCAGGCCAGCGCGCACCTGCAACCCGCTTTCGAGGATGCGGCGCTGGCGGCCCTGGCGCGCGGCGACTGCCACGCGGCGCTGGTGACGCAGGAAGCCGTCGCCCAGCGCGGTGCCGACTGGCCGGCCTCCTGGCAATGCACGGCGCTGGGCAGCATGCGCATGCTGCTGGCGGCCGGGCGTGTGCATGCGCTGGCGCGCGGCGTGCCGGCAGCGTCCGCATCCGTGCCTTGCCGCATGCAGGACGTCTTGCCGCATGCGTTTGCCAGTCCCGCGCATTCGCTGCTGTGCGGCGAAGAGCGGGGCCGCCATGCCGATGGCTGGCGTGGCGTGGCCGGGCGGAGCATCCGCTACTGGAGCGACGATGCGCAGTTGCTGCTCGGCTATGTGCAATCGGGACGGGCACTGGCCTACCTGCCCGACTTCGCCGTGCGCGCGCACGGTCTGCTGCAGCTCGAACTGGCCGGCAGCGTCGATTGCAGCGAGCAGGTGCTGCTCGTGTGGGATGGCGCGCTGGCGGCGCAATGGCTGCGCGAAGTGGCGCGGCAGTTGCCGCTTGCTTCGATGATTGAATCGAATTAAGCAACAAACTATTGCGGTTTATCGGGTTTTTCTGCCGGATTAAGCAACGTAAGATGCATGCATCCCAATCATCTTGTGAAGACACATCATGTTCTCCAAATCCATTGCCAGCATTCTTGTTTCCACCGTGTTTGCCGCCGGCGCAGCCTCGGCCGCCGCCAGCGCTCCCCTGACCCTGGAAGTCTTCAACCCGGGTGAAGCGGCCATCTTCCCCGTCGCTTCCGTGCTGGTCGCGGGCAAGCATGACGCCGTGCTGATCGATGCGCAATTCTCGCGCGCCGAAGCGCAAAAACTGGTGGAGAAGATCCGCGCCAGCGGCAAGAAGCTGACGACGGTCTACATCAGCCACAGCGATCCCGATTTTTACTTTGGCCTCGACGTGATCAAGGCAGCGTTCCCGCAGGCAAAAATCGTCGCCACGCCGGAAACCGTGGCCGAGATCCGCCGCAAGGCCGACGCCAAGGTGGCCTACTGGGGCCCCATCCTGAAAGACAATGCGCCGCACGGCATCGTCATTCCCGACGCGTTGAAGGGCAAGCGCATCAGCCTGGAAGGCCAGTCGCTGGACATCGCCGGCCCGACGCCATCGCGCACCTATGTGTGGATTCCGTCGATCAAGGCCGTCGTCGGTGGCGTGCTGCTGTTTGGTAACTTGCACGTGTGGACGGCCGATACGCAAAGCCTGCAATCGCGCCAGGACTGGCTCAAGACGCTGGACGGCATCGCCGCCCTGAAGCCTGTCACCGTCGTGCCCGGCCACTTCAAGGTGGGTTCCAGCATGACGCCCGACAGCATCGGCTTTACCCGCGACTACCTGGTGACGTTTGAAGGGGAAGCGGCGAAGGCGGCCAATTCCGCCGCCCTGATCGAGGCCATGAAGCAGCACTACCCGAACCTGGGCCTCGATGGCGCGCTGGAAACGAGCGCGAAAGTGGCCAAGGGCGAGATGAAGTGGTAAAACCGTAGCAAAAACCGCGGCGCGGCGCCTGCACGGGCCGCGCCGCCTGGACTGAAACGCATTCAAGCATCAAGGAGCCAGCATGGCGTACCCTACACTGCATTACATTTTCGATCCCCTGTGCGGCTGGTGCTACGGCGCCGCGCCGCTGGTCGAGGCGGCGCGCGCCGTGCCCGGACTGACGGTGGCCTTCCACGGCGGCGGCATGATGACGGGCAGCAATCGCCGCCAGGTCACGCCCGCCTGGCGCGGCTATGTGCTGCCGCATGACCGGCGCATCGAGCAATTGTCCGGCCAACCCTTCGGCGACGCCTATGTCAGCGGCTTGCTCAACGACACCACGGCCATGATGGATTCGGAACCGCCGATCACGGCCATCCTGGCGGCGGAAGTGCTGGCCGGCAAGGGCCTGGACATGCTGCAGCGCGTGCAGCGCGCCCATTACGTGGATGGCTTGCGCATTGCCGACCTGCCCGTGCTGCTGGCGCTGGCGCAAGAACTGGGCATGGACGGCGCCGCATTCGAGGCCGCGTATGCGCGGCAGGCGGGCGCCGCCACGCAACGGCACATCGATGCCAGCCGCGCCTTGCTGGCGCGCGTGGGCGGCCAGGGCTTTCCCACCTTCGTGCTCGACGATGGCAGCGGCAAGCTGTCCGTGATCGATATCGGCGGCTTCCTGGGCCAGCCGGCGAAGCTGCAGGCGCAGCTGGGCGGCGTGTGCGACGCTCATGGCTGTGCATTGTAAATATCTATCGATCCGATAAAATCAATTAGCTTTTCCTTTGTTGTTGCACTCGTTACACTGTTTGCATCAGTCAACAACGAAGGAAAAGCAGCCATGAGCCAACAGCCGCCATTCAGTACCGCGTCGGGCATCCCCGTCGCCGACAACCAGAATTCCATCAGCGCCGGTCCCCGCGGCCCCCTGCTGCTGCAAGACTTCCACCTGATCGAAAAGCTCCAGCATTTCAACCGCGAGCGCATTCCCGAGCGCGTGGTGCATGCAAAGGGTTCGGGCGCTTACGGCACCTTTACCGTCACGCACGACATTTCGCGCTACACCAAGGCCAAGCTGTTCAGTGAAGTGGGCAAGCAGACGGCCACCTTTGCCCGCTTTTCCACTGTCGGTGGCGAACGCGGCAGCGCCGATACGGAACGCGACCCGCGCGGCTTTGCCGTGCGCTTCTACACGGAAGAGGGCAACTGGGATTTGGTCGGCAACAACACGCCCATGTTCTTCATCAAGGACCCGATCAAGTTCCCCGATTTTGTCCACACGCAAAAACGTGATCCGCACAGCAATCTGAAATCGGCGGAAATGATGTTCGACTTCTGGAGCCATGCGCCGGAAAGCCTGCACCAGGTCACCATGCTGTTCTCGGACCGCGGCACGCCGGACGGCTACCGCCACATGGATGGCTTCGGCAGCCACACGTATAGCCTGATCAACGCGGACGGCCAGCGCGTGTATGTGAAATGGCACTTCAAGACGCGCCAGGGCATCAGGAACCTGTCCGCGGCGGAAGCGGGCCGCCTGGCCGGCGCGGACCCCGACTACGCCCAGCGCGACCTGTTCGGCGCCATCGAGCGCGGCGATTTTCCCCAGTGGGAAGTCAAGCTGCAGGTGGCGACGCAGGAGCAGCTCGATGCATGGGAGCAGCGCACGGGCTGGAACCCGTTCGACCTGACGAAAGTGTGGCCGCACGGGGACTTCCCGCTGCTGCCCGTGGGTATTTTCGAGCTGAACCGCAACCCGGACAATTACCACGCGGAAGTCGAGCAGGCGGCCTTTTCGCCCGCCAACGCCGTGCCCGGCATGGGGTACTCGCCGGACAAGATGCTGCAAGGCCGGCTGTTCGCCTACCACGATGCCCAGTTGTACCGCGTCGGCACGAACCACCAGCACTTGCCCGTGAACGCGGCCCGCTGCCCCTTCCATAACCAGCAGCGCGACGGCAGCATGGCCATCCACAATGGCGGCGTGGCACAAAACTATGCGAACGTGGCGGCGGCAGGCACGCAGCCGCAAGGGCTGGGCCATGGCGAAGGGGCGCTGGCGCTGGCGGGCGGCGCGGCGCGCTACGATGGCCGCGGCGCGGAAGACGACTACACGCAGGCAGGCAATCTGTTCCGTCTGATGTCCGTCCAGGCAAAGCAGAACCTGTTCGACAACCTGGCTGGACCGTTGAGCCAGGTGCGGCCGGAAACCTTGCAGCGCCAGCTGGGCCACTTCGACCAGGCCGATGCCGCGTATGGTGCCGGCGTGCGGGCCGCCCTGCAGGCGCGTGGCGTGGCACTGTAATGACAGCTTGCAGGCGGAACAAGCTTGTTCCGCCTGTTGTTGATATGGCACAAATTAGGGCTTGATACCAAATATTGCCGTGTGGACATATTTGCCTTCCATGCGTAGACTTGTCGGTCTGATGATCGCGCTGTCTTCCTGGCGGCGTCCTGACTAGAAAGTCTTGCAATATGAATATGGCGAAGCTGTCGGTGCATGGGGACGACCCCACGCTCAAATCCATCCTCGAAGTCTTGCCCACCGATCCGGAGCGGCAATGGCGCAAGGGCGAGGCGAAGGGCGCGGGCCGCGTGCATCTCGATTCCGGCTTCGACGTGCTGATCGCGCAGGCATCCAAATCGCAAGTATTGCCATCGCGCATACGCAGCTATTTGGCCGAATGCCGCTCGCGCGGCGTCACCTTCACCATGCCGCGCATCGTGGCCGAGCTGCAACTGGAATTGAATGGCGACGACACCGTCGATGCGCCGCTCGACCTGAGCCTGGCCGACATGCAGCACCTGACGGAAATGGGCATCAGCCTGAGCCTGGTGACGCGCAGCACCGCGGCCTGATCCCCGTGTGACATCGAAAAATGGCCGTCCAACAATGCGCTGGGCGGCCATTTTGCGTTACGGTTCTTCGAGGTCGACGGTGACCATATTGTCTTCGGGCTTGCGGTCGATCAGCTTGTTGTCGGGATCGATGCCCGCCTTGCCGGGCCGGCTGCCGACGATGACGGTATAGCTCGCTTCGCGCGCCGTCATGCGCAGGCGTTCGCGCTGCAGCGGATGGCCGTTCGCGTCGTCGACGCCGATTTCTATCCAGTCGTGCAAGGGCGCGTCGTGCTCCTCGCCCTGTTCGCCGGCCGTCAACTTGCTCGCCTGCACCTTGAGGGTGACGGCATACTTGCCATCGCTGCGCTTGACGGCCGTGGCCGACAGGGCGCGGTTATCGAACAGCACGATTTTCTCGAACAAATCGTCGATCAGGTAAGCCTGCTCGGGCGGCGTGACCTGGCGCAGGCCGGCAATCAGGGCCGTCACGCTGGCATACGGCGGGCCTTTCTGGCCATAGGTCTTGAGCAAGTCGCGCAGCACGCCGTTGACCTTGTCTTCGCCGATCATGTCTTGCAGCAAGTACATGGCCAGGCTGCCCTTGTGGTAGTGGATGTAGGGCTGGTTTTCATTGTCGGCCAGCGGCAGTTCCTTCTTGCGCTCTTCGCTGCGCCCCATCAGGTATTGATTCAGGTCATAGCGCAGGAAGCGGCGCATCTTGGCCGGTCCCGCGGTTTTCTTCATCACCATCAGGGCCGAGTACTCGGCCAGGGTTTCGCTGAGCACGGTGGCACCCCGCGTGTTGCCACCGACCAATTGGTGCGCCCACCACTGGTGCGCCACTTCGTGCGCCGTGATGTAGAACGGATAGTCGAGGTCCTTCGGATTCTTGTCGTCCACCTTGGCGATGAAGCCCAGGCCTTCCGAATACGGAATGGTGTTCGGGAACGACTGCGCATACGTGGCGTAGCGGGGGAACTCGACGATGCGCAGCACCTTGTGCTGGTAGGGGCCGAAGTTTTTCGTGTAGTACTCGAGCGCTTCCTTGCTGCCGCGCACGAAGCGTTCGAGATTGTATTCATGGCCAGGCTGGTAATACACGTCGATGGACACGTCTTGCCAGCGCTCGTGCTTGACGGCGTAGCGGGCCGACTGGAACGAATAGAAGTTCAGGATCGGCTGTTCCATCGTGTAATGGAAGTAATGGCGGCCCTTGGCGATCCAGTCGTTGTCCAGCATGCCCGGCGCGATGGCCGTCTGGCCGTCAACGGTGCTGACGGTGGCATCGAAGTTGATGCGGTCGGCGTCGTTGCTGACGTAATTGTCGGCCAGCCCCCGCGCATCGTCGCGTGGCAAGGCCCGTTCGCGCGCAGGCAAGCCATGCTTCTTGCGGTCGCGCGGGTCCGTCAGTTCCAGCTGCGGCTGGTAACCGATGTGCGGCAGCACGGCATTCGTGAAGAAGGTGCCGTTGGCCACCACGGGCGTGTCCTGGCCCAGGCCGAAGATGCCGCGGGGGGCGTAGGAAATGTCGAAATCGAGGCCCAGGCTGGCGCCCGGCGCCAGCGGCGCGGCCAGGCGGTAGCTGTAAAAGCCCAGCTTGCCGTCATCGAGGCCCGGATGCACGCGCGCGTCGAAGCGCAGCCGCATGGTGGCGGTGGGATCTTGTTGCACAAAAATGTGGCTGATCGGTGCGCTGGTTTTGTTTTGCAGCACATAGCGGCCCGTGACGGCCAGGGTGCGCTGCGCCGGATAGATGGCCACGTCGAGTTTCACGTCGGTGATTCTCGGCTGCGGCGTGGCGGCAAACTTGCGGTACTGGCGCTCGGCACTGGCGCGGTCCGCATCGCGGGCGAATTCGGACTTGTAATCGTTGGCCACGTGGAAGACGTAGAACAGCACGGCGCCCGCGCCCACGAAGACCACGGCGCCGCCGGCAAAGCTGGCCAGCACGCCTTGCGTCAGTCCGTGGCGCGCCAGGCGCAGGCGGATGCGCCAGCTGTCCTGCGCGCCGCGGGGCCAGAACAGCAGCGACAGCACGGTCAGCATGACGGCCGCGCCGCTCCAGTACAGCAAGTACCAGCGCTCGCGCAGCAGGTAGTGGCCGGCGCCGTTCATGGCCGAATACACGAAGTCCGGCGTGTTGCCATACAGCAGCAGCGGGTCGCCCAGGCCCAGCGAGGAAAAGCTGATGCTGGCGATGTGGTACAGAATCATGGCGAAATACGCCAGGTATTTGTGATTGATCACCACCTGAAGGAAGATGGCCAGCACGGCGATCAGCGCGTAGGACGGCAGGTGCGACAGGAACAGCGATTCCAGGTACAGGCCAGGGTCGAGGCGGTAATAGCCCTTGAAGACCTGGATCGACATGCCGCACAGCATGATGACCAGGCTCAGCAGTGCTTGCAGGCCGATCAGCGCAAACAGCTTCGACAGCAGGGGCAGCCAGTTCGGCACGGGCAGGGCGTCGAGCATCAGGTGCGTGCCCGCCTCGCGTTCGCGCCACACCAGTTCGCCCGCATAGAAAGTGGTAATGATCAGCATGAACAGGGCGAACGAGGCGCTGACCATTTCCAGCACCTTTTCCGTGACCGGATAGGTATTCGTGCCGTAGATGGAGCCCATGTCGAGCGCGCCGCCATACATGGTCAGCACGCCGGCCAGCACGATGACGACAAAATAGATGTTCTTGATGGTTTCGCGCAGGTTCAGCCAGCTCATCTTGAGGAGCAGGGCGGCCAGGCTGCGCTGCGCGAAGTCGGGCGCTTCCTGCGTGGAGAGCGAGGCGTTCGACAGGCGCAGCGGCACGTCGCCTTCGCTGCGGCGCTTGCTGGCGCCCGCATCCGTCGTGGCGTGGAACTGGAAGCGCCAGTAACCGAGCAGCAAGGCCACCAGGGCGAAACCGGACCAGATGGCGCGGTTCAGCAGGTATACGCCTTCCAGGCTCACCAGGCGGGTGTTGCGCTCCGCATTCGGCCAGTACTCCGTCAGGCGTATCAGCGCCGTGGTGCCGAAGGGGTCGATCAGGGCGGCCAGGGTCTTGTAGTCGAGGTCGCGCGCCAGCGACGGGGCCACCAGGTAGCCGATCAGCATTACCACGGAGCTGATGTAGACGGGCAGCATGCGCCGCGTCAGGGCCGCGATGACGAAGAAGATGGCGCCGAAGATGAACAGATTGGGCAGCAGGGTGAACACATACGGCATCAGGTAGGCCAGCGCGCGCTGCGGCCCCAGCCGTTCCGGGTCGATGCCGGGCAGCCAGGCCCCCAGCCAGGCGCCCAGCACGATGCTGGAAAACACCACCGCCAGCACCAGCCAGGCGCCCAGGAAGCGGCCGAAAACATACTGGTATTTCCGGATCGGCGCACTGAAGAAGAAATGCTGCATGCCGTATTCGAAATCCTGCTGCACCGAGCGGCCCATCATGGCGGCCACCACGACGGCGCCGAAGCAGCCCAGCAGGCTGCACGTAAACGCCAGCGAGCGGGGCGCGTTGATCAGGAACTTGCCGCCGAAACTGATGCTCGCTTCCTTGAAGACGCCGCCGGCGGCGGCCATCCACAGCATGGCCAGCGCCAGGAACATGACGAAATACACCCAGGTGGACAGCAGCTTGAGCCGCTGTCGCGCTTCAAAGCGGGCGATGGCAAACATGGCCGCCCCCTCAGTCGCACTGCGGGGCGACGCGGTGGCGCCCGGCAATGGTGGCGAAATACAGGTCTTCCAGGTCGCCGATGGCTTCCTCGAAGCCGTCGCCCGGGTCCGTGTCGCTGTAGACGTGGATCAGGGTGCGGCCCGACAGCAGGCGCGTGGAAATGACGGCGTGGCGCTGCTGGAAGCTGGCCAGCTCCTTCTTCTCGACAAAGCGCGCCCAGATCTTGCAGCTGACTTCGTCGATCAGTTCCTGGGTCTTGCCGCACAGCAGCAGATGGCCCTTGTTGATGATGGCCATGTTGGCGCACAGGTCGGCCACGTCGGACACGATGTGGGTCGACAGGATCACCGTCTTGTCTTCGCCGATGTCGGACAGCAGGTTGTGGAAGCGCACGCGTTCCTGCGGGTCCAGGCCGGCCGTCGGTTCGTCGACGATGATCAGTTTCGGGTCGCCCAGCAAGGCTTGCGCGATGCCGAAGCGCTGGCGCATGCCGCCGGAAAAGCTGCCCAGGCGCTGGTGGCGCACGTCGAACAGATTGGTTTGCTGCAGCAGGCCGTCGACGACTTCGCGCCGGCGCGCCCGCTGCGACAGGCCTTTCAAGGTGGCAAAGTGGTCGAGCAGCTCGTAGGCCGTCACTTTCGGGTACAGGCCGAAGTCTTGCGGCAGGTAGCCCAGCATGCGGCGGATCTCGTCCTTGTCGTCGAGCACGTCGTAGTCGCCGAAGAAGATGGAGCCGGAATCGCACTCCTGCAAGGTGGCCAGGGTGCGCATCAGGGTCGACTTGCCGGCGCCATTCGGGCCCAGCAAGCCAAACATCCCGGGCGGTATCGTCAGCGACACGTTATCCAGCGCCACCACGCCATTCGCGTAGGTCTTCGACAATTTGCGAATCTGCAATTCCATACAACTCCTAACTCATGCGTTGCAGCCCGATGGTGCAGGGCTTCTCTATGCTGGCATTGTATTGAATTTAAGACGTACTGGGCAGTTGCATGCGATACACGGCATTTTCGCGTGCCCAGAGTGCAATTGGACGGGGCGGACGGCGCGCCCGTCTGGGTCTTGCATGGGGGCCTGTTTCGCCCCGCTTGCGCGCCGTGTGACCATCAGTTACGAAACAGCACCGATTCGCGGTTGAACCACCAGCGGCACAGCATCAGCAGCGCGCCCGCGATCACCGTGGTCGAGGCCAGGATCACGCCAAACATGCGGTAATCCATGGTGCCCTTGACCAGTTCCTTCATGGCCAGCGACACGTTCGTCAGCGGCACCATGGCCCACATCCAGTTCAGCTCGACGCCGGGCAGCATGGCCGCCACCGTGGGCAGGATGACGAACAGCATCAGCGGCGTGATCATGCCGGCCGCTTCCTTGTAGCTTTTCGCGTAGATCGAGATCGACAGCAGCAGCGAGGCGAAGATGGCTGCCGTCGGTACCAGCATCAGGGTCACCATGGCCAGGTCGGGCAGGCCGATGCTGCGCACCATGATGGCCATGTGGCCTTCCAGCGAACTGCCGAAGATGGCCAGCAGGGCGCCCATGCTGCCCACCATCAGCACGGCCGAGGTCATGCCGACGGTAAACAGCACGAGGAACTTGGCCAGCACGATGGCGCTGCGCGGCACGGGCGCCAGCAGCAGGGTTTCCAGGGTGCCCCGCTCCTTTTCGCCCGCGCCCAGGTCGATGGCCGGATACATGGCCGCCGTCAGGCACACCATCAGCAGCAGATAGGGCAGCATGCCGCCGACGATGGCGCCCATCTGCTCGCGCTCGTTGGCCGTCGATTGCTTGTCGAGCACGATGGGGTGCAGGGCAAAGGCCAGCTGGGCAGGACTCAGGTTCAGGGCCGACAGCGCCCCTTCGCGCAGGCTGGCGTTGTAGGTGTCGACGATTTCGCGCACCCGCTGCTGGGTCACGTCGACCGTGCTGGCGCTGTTGTAGTGCAAGGTCACCTTGGCTTGTTGATGTTGCTGCAATGCATCTTCAAAATGGGGCGGAATGACGACGGCAAACTTGATGGTGTCGTCGCCGATGGCGCGGCGGATCTCCGTCTCGCTGGCCAGCGGCACTTCGCGCAGGTTGTGCTGCTGCGCAAAACGCGCGCTCAAGCCCGGCGAATGGTCCTTGCCGAACAAGGTGTAGCGCATTTCCGCCGTCTTGGCGTTCTTGAACATATTGCTCGATACATAGGCGAAGCCGCCAAAGATCAGCGGCATGGCAAAGATGGGGATGAGGATGGTGAAAATCAGCGTCTTGCGGTCGCGCGTGAGTTCCAGCAACTCTTTCAGATAAATGGTCCACATGGCTCAGGCTCCCTGGTTGATGACGCTGACGAAGGCGTCGTACAAGTCCGCGCTGCCGCCCAGGTGGCGCAGTTCGTCGACCGTGCCGTTGAAGGCGGTGGTGCCGCGGTTGATGATGCAGACGCGGTCGCACAGCTTTTCCACCTCGTGCAGGTGGTGCGTGGAAAAGATCAGCGGCACGCGCAGCGCCTTGTAGCTGGCGATGAAGTCGAGCAGGATCTTGGCCGACATCACGTCGAGGCCCGTCGTCGGTTCGTCGAGGATCACCACCTGCGGCTCATGCACGACGGTGCGGGCGATCGCGCACTTCTGCTTCATGCCCGTCGACAACTGGTCGGCCCGCTTGCCGCCATATTCCTCCATTTGCAGCAGGGCAAACAGCTCGTCGCAGCGGCGCTTCAGCTTGTCGGCCGGCATGCCGTGCAGGCGGCCGAAGTATTCCACGTTTTCGCGCGCCGTCAGGCGGCCATACAGCCCCGTCGAACCGGACAGGAAACCGATGCTCTGGCGCGCCGCCAATGGCTGCTGCAGCACATCGACGCCGTTGACGAGGGCGCTGCCCGCGTCCGCCTGCAGGGCCGTCGACAGCAGGCGCAGGGTGGTGGTCTTGCCGGCGCCATTCGGCCCCAGCAGGCCCAGCACTTCGCCGGGGGCGCAGCTGAAACTGACGTCGCGCACGGCGTGAAACCAGCCGTCGTGTTCGCGCGGATCGCTGACGTGCACGGCCTTGCCCTTGTGGGGCGGCATGCGGAATCGTTTTGCCAGGTGCTTGACCTCAATCATGTGCTTCATCCATTCGTAAGGAAGAATCAGAGTAGCATGTAAAAAATGTAACTTGCAAGATGGAAATATCGTTTGGTCTATTGAAAAAAACAGCATCTTCATGCAAGCTGGCCCGGTGGGCGCCGGCGGACGGCGCGGGAGAGCGCAATGCAAACGATCGATCAGGCAATGCAGGACAAGGTACTGGCCGTGGCGCGCGCCGGCATGACCAGCGCCGAAGCCATCGGTTTCTTCCGCGTCAGCCTGGGCCTGTACTACCTGGCGGGCCTGATGACGGAAGAAACGCTCGATTTCAAGGAGATCGACGCCCGCTATAACCGCTTCATCTACCATTCGATAGGCGGCGGGCACAGCATTGCCAGCGTGCTGCAATTCATGAGCGGCGAAAAAGTCTTGCGCGTGCTGCAATCGCCGCGGTTTCGCGCCGCGTTTGCCGAACACTGCCCGGAGATTCCCGTCGATAGCATTTTCTTCCTGATTTCATTGAACCTGGGCGTGGCGAAAAGCCTGTCCGGCCTGGACGCCGTCGGCCCCGTGGTGGACTGGATCGAGCAGGAAAAAGCGCGCACAAGTCAATAAAGCCCCGTTCACCCTGCGCGCGGCGTGGGTACGGCTGGCCCCGATCGTCCTATAATTCATGTTTTCCCCTACATGAATAGCCACGATGACCGCGCACCGCTACTTTGACCCCCTGGACCGTTTGATTGTTGGCGCCGACAAGGCCCTGCGCGTCATGGCGGGCGTGGCTTCCGCTTCGCGCCCGTCGCCGGCCGCGCACGCACCCGATGCGGAACTGAGCGCGGCCGAGCAGCGCCATAGCGCCGGCTTGATGCGCGTCAACCATGTGGGCGAAGTGTGCGCGCAGGCCCTGTACAACTCGCAGGCGCGCTATGCGCACAGCCCCGCCATCCGCGCCCAGTTCGATGAGGCGGGACGCGAAGAGGAAGATCACCTGGCCTGGACGGCCCAGCGCCTGACGGAGCTGGGCTCGCGTCTGAGCCTGCTCAATCCCCTGTGGTATGCGGGTTCCTTTGCGCTGGGCACCATCGCCGCGCGCATGGGCGACGGCCGCAGCCTGGGTTTTGTGGTGGAAACGGAGCGCCAGGTGGAAGCGCACCTGGCCAGCCACCTGGAAGAATTGCCGCCGCAGGATGCGAAATCGCGCGCCATCGTCAGGCAGATGGCCATCGACGAAGTGGAACACGGCGCCGCCGCCCAGCGCCTGGGCGCCATCGATACTCCGGCGCCCGTGAAGGCGCTGATGGGCATCATGGGGAAAGTGATGACGAAAACGGCGTATTACATTTAAAGCAAAGGCGCTCTGAAGAGCGCCTTTTTTATGCATGCCCGAGCCGTGAAACGCCTGACAAAACCGTAGCGAGCGGAAGGGCGAGGTGGTCGAGAAGCGCAACCGTGCTGGAGCACGGTGAGCATCGCAGGCCGCCTATACCGACGCGCAGTAGGTTTGCTCAGGCGCTTTCTTCGATGATCTCGAAGGAATGCGTAATCTCGGCGGTTTTCGCCAGCATGATCGACGCCGAGCAATATTTGTCATGAGACAAGGCCACGGCCCGTTCCACGGCCGTCGGTTTCAGGGCCTTGCCCCGCACGGTGAAGTGGAAGTGGATCTTGGTAAACACTTTCGGGTCGGTCTCGGCGCGGTCGGCCTTCAGGGTCACTTCGCAGCCGCTGACGGCTTCGCGCCCGCGTTTCAGGATCAGTACCACGTCATAGGCGGTGCAGCCGCCCGTGCCCAGCAAGACCATTTCCATGGGGCGCGGCGCCAGATTGTGGCCGCCGCCATCGGGCGCGCCATCCATGCTCACCAGGTGGCCGGAACCCGTTTCTGCCCGAAAACTCATGCCCGACGGGCCATTCCAGCTGACTTTGCATTCCATCGTACTCTCCGAAAATTGTAAGCGTTTTGTATTGTAATAGAGGAATGCCTGTCCATGTGCCGCCCGCGGGGGCGCAGCCGGCCTGCATTGCGGCTTGACGCGGAACGGCAAAGCCGCTTATACTTGTCGGCTTTCCGTTCGCTCAGGAAAAGTAAATAAGGCAGAGTCCGCACAGCAACTTCGGCGGAACCACCATTTGAGCGTGTAATCTATTAGGAAGTCAACATGAAAACATTTTCCGCTAAAGGACATGAAGTCCAGCGCGATTGGTTCGTGGTTGACGCGACGGACAAAGTCCTCGGACGTGTTGCCAGCGAAGTGGCACTCCGACTGCGCGGCAAACACAAACCAGAATTTACTCCTCACGTCGATACCGGCGACTTCATCGTCGTCATCAACGCAGGCAAACTGCGTGTGACCGGTACCAAAGCTACTGAGAAAATTTACTACCGTCACTCTGGCTATCCAGGCGGCATCTACGAAACCAACTTCCAGAAAATGCAACAGCGTTTTCCAGGTCGCGCGCTTGAGAAAGCGGTCAAAGGCATGCTGCCTAAAGGCCCACTCGGCTACGCAATGATCAAGAAGCTGAAAGTGTACGCGGAAGGTTCCCATCCGCACGCTGCTCAGCAACCTAAAGCACTTGTTCTCTAAGGAACTGACATGATCGGTAATTACAATTATGGAACCGGCCGTCGCAAAAGTGCAGTGGCTCGGGTTTTTATCAAAGTTGGCACAGGCTTGATCGTTGTTAACGGCAAACCAGCAAACGAATACTTTTCGCGCGAAACGGGTCTGATGGTCATCCGTCAACCACTGGAACTGACCGGCAATGTCGAGCGTTTCGACATCAAAGTCAACGTCCATGGCGGCGGTGAGTCGGGCCAGGCTGGTGCAGTTCGTCATGGCATCACCCGCGCTCTGATCGACTACGATGCAGCGTTGAAACCGGAACTGGCGAAAGCCGGCTTCGTGACCCGCGATGCACGTGAAGTCGAGCGTAAAAAAGTTGGTCTGCGCAAAGCACGTCGCGCAAAGCAATTCTCGAAGCGTTAATTCTTACGCTGCAGCACCTTCCGGGTGCTGGTCGAAAAGCCGCTGGACTTCGGTCCCGCGGCTTTTTTGCATTTCAGCGGCTTGCGCCGTTGCGCTGTAAAATACGCGGAAAACCCCCATGGGTGCGTTTCCCTTCATCTTTATGCAATCTATATACAAGGAAAGAACATGATCAAAGTTGGCATCGTCGGCGGCACTGGATACACGGGCGTGGAATTGCTGCGCTTGCTTGCTACCCATCCAGATGTCGAATTGACGGCGATTACCTCGCGCAAGGAAGATGGCTTGCCCGTTGCTGACATGTATCCTTCCCTGCGTGGTCATGTGAAACTGGCGTTTTCTTCGCCGGACAAGGCGAATCTGGAACAGTGCGACGTGGTCTTCTTTGCCACTCCGCATGGTGTTGCGATGGCGCAAGCCCCAGCCTTGCTGGCCGCCGGCGTAAAGGTCATCGACCTGGCCGCCGACTTCCGCCTGAAAGACCAGGCCAAGTTCGAGCAGTGGTACAAGATTTCCCACACGGCGCCCGAGCTGATAGCCCAGGCCGTGTACGGCTTGCCGGAACTGAACCGCGAAGACATCAAGCAGGCCAAGCTGATCGCCAATCCCGGCTGCTACCCGACCACCATGCAGCTGGGCTTTTACCCGCTGCTCAAGGCTGGCCTCGTCAACGCGGGCGGCCTGATCGCCGACTGCAAGTCGGGCGTGTCCGGCGCCGGCCGCAAGGCGGAAATCGGTATCCTGTTCTCGGAGGCAAGCGACAGCTTCAAGGCCTACGGCGTGGCCGGTCACCGCCACCTGCCGGAAACGACGGCGCAATTGCAGCGTTTCACGGATGAGAAAGTGGCGCTGACCTTCACGCCGCACCTGGTGCCGATGATCCGCGGCATGCATTCGACCCTGTACGCGCAACTGAACAAGGATGTCAGCAATGAAGAATTGCAATCCTTGTTTGAGGAGCAATACAAGGATGAGCCTTTCGTCGACGTGATGCCATTCGGCTCGCATCCGGAAACGCGCTCCACGCGCGGCTCGAACATGCTGCGCCTGGCCTTGCACCGTCCCGAAGGCGGCAACACCGTCATCGTGCTGGTGGTGCAGGACAACCTGGTCAAGGGCGCATCGGGCCAGGCCGTGCAGTGCATGAACTTGATGTTTGGCCTGAAAGAAACGGCCGGTTTGCAACACATCGCCCTGCTGCCGTAAATTTAGGCACGGGGGCTTGCGCAGGTCCGGCGCCTTTTTGCCGGACCTGTGATAAATTGGACTGCCACGTACACCGACAGGATGACGTTCATGTTCGAGCGCAATGCGAAAAACCCCATCGATACCTTGATCGGCGCTTCCACGCGGATCGAAGGCGACTTGCTGTTTTGCGGCGGCCTGCGCATCGATGGCCACGTGCGCGGCAACGTCACGGGCGAGCCGGGCGACCCCACCTACGTGGTGCTGGGCGAGGCCGGGCGCATCGATGGCGAAGTGCGCTGCTCGAGCCTGGTCGTCAGCGGCGAGATCAATGGCCCCGTGTATGTGTCCGAAATGCTTGAAATCCAGCCGAAAGCCCGCATTGTAGGAGAGGTCTACTACAAGGTGCTGGAAATGCACAGCGGTGCCCTGGTGCAGGGCAAGCTTAGCCGGCACGACAGCGCCGACCCCGTGCTGCACCTGGCCGTCTCGGAAATGTGAGCAGGAACAACACCAGCCAGCCGCGCCAGCGGCGGCCGCAGCGAGAGTTGTGCCAACAGTCTATAATGAGCCTATGTTTTCTGAGGAGTCTGAAATGAATGCAGTCGCTGAAATGCAAGATGTGATCCCATCGCCTATCATCTTTACCGATAGCGCCGCCGAAAAAGTCGCGCAGCTGATCGAGGAAGAAGGTAATCCCGACCTGAAATTGCGCGTATTCGTGCAGGGTGGCGGCTGTTCCGGCTTCCAGTACGGCTTCACCTTCGATGAAATCGTCAACGAAGATGACACCACCATGGTCAAGAACGGCGTCCAGCTGTTGATCGATTCCATGAGCTACCAGTACCTGGTCGGCGCGGAAATCGATTACAAGGATGACCTGGAAGGCGCGCAGTTCGTCATTAAAAACCCTACCGCGACGTCTACCTGCGGTTGCGGTTCGTCTTTCTCCGTTTAAGCACTAAACTGGGCAAGCAAGAAAATAGCGGATCGATGATCCGCTATTTGTGTTTCTACGCCGGCTCAGCGCGGATACAGCGCGCCCAGCACCCGTAATCCCTGCGCGCCCGTCACCGCCGGCAAGTTGCCCGGCTTGCGCTGCGTGAAGCGCCAGGCCAGCCAGGCAAACGCCAGCGCCTCGACCTGGCTGGGCGCCACGCCCAAGGCTTGCGTGGACTCCACCGTCATGCCCGGCAATTCGGCGGCCAGCGCCGCCATCAGGCTGGCGTTCTGCGCGCCGCCGCCGCACACATAGACCGTTTCCGCCTGCGCCCCGTCGCGCACGATGGCTTGCGCCAGGCTGGCGGCCGTCAGCCGGGTCAATGTCGCCTGCACGTCGGCCGGCTTGGCATGGGGATGGCTGGCCAGCTTGCCTTGCAGCCATTCGGCGTGGAACAGGTCGCGGCCCGTGCTTTTCGGCGCCGGCAAGGCAAAGTAGGGTTCGTTCAGCAGCTCGGCCAGCAGGGCAGGGATGAGCTGGCCCGTGGCGGCCCAGGCGCCGTTGGCGTCGTAGGGCTGGCCCAGGTGCCGCAAGGCCCAGCCATCCATCAGCGCATTGCCGGGCCCCGTATCGTAGCCCGTCACCGTGCCATCCGCGTGCAGCACGCTGATGTTGCCGATGCCGCCGATATTGGCCAGCACGCGCGTGTGGCCGGGCAGGTTGAAAATGGCCTGGTGGAAGGCGGGCACCAGCGGCGCGCCCTGGCCGCCCGCCGCCACGTCGCGGCTGCGCAAGTCGGCGATGACATCGATGCCCGTCAGCTCGGCCAGCAGGGCCGGGTTGTTCAGCTGGCGCGTAAAGCCCAGTTCAGGGCGGTGGCGGATGGTCTGGCCATGCGCGCCGATGGCGGCGATGGCGTCCGCGCCTATGCCCGCATTGCTGAGGAGCATGGCAACGCAATCGGCGTAGTGGCGCACGAGCTGGTTTGCCGCCAGCGCTTCGCGTTCGATTTCATTCTGGCCTGCACTTTGCAAGGCCATCAGGTCGGCGCGCAAGCTGGCGGGAAAGGCAATATACGCATCGCCCAGGCTGCGCGTGCCCTCGTCGGAAAAGTCGACCAGCGCGCCGTCGACGCCGTCCAGGCTGGTGCCCGACATTAAACCGATATACAGCATGGTGTTTCCTTGAGTGCGTCAGTGATGCTGTGCATTGTGCCGCATTTGTGCCGGGCGCAAAAGCGCGCAGGAAAAAACAAAAGCGCGCGGAAAAAAACAAAGGCACCGGCCATCTGCATGGGCGGTGCCTTTGTCTGTTGCCCGAAGGCGGTGTCGATTAACGCGCAGCCAGTGCCGTGTCGTTCGGACGCAGCAGGGTGAAGCGGTGCATCATGTCGGCCGACACCATGCGGAAGCGGCTCAGCTCGGCAGCCGTCAATGGCGCCTGGGCTTGTACGTTCAGCTTGCTTGGGTCTTGTGCCACGCCACCGACGCGGAATTCATAGTGCAAATGGGCGCCTGTGGACCAGCCCGTGGTGCCGACGTAGCCGATTACATCGCCCTGGCTCACTTTCTGACCTTTTTTCAGGCCCGAGGCAAAGCGGCTCATGTGCGCATAGGCGGTCGTGTAATTGGCCCAGTGTTTCAGGACAACAACATTACCGTAGCCGTTCTGCATGCCGACGGAATCGACCACGCCGTCGCCCGACGCGCGGATAGGCGTACCCGTAGCGGCGGCGAAATCGATGCCCTTGTGCGCTTTCCAGTTGCCGGAAATCGGGTGCACGCGCATGGAGAAGCCGGACGAGATGCGGGAAAATTCGAGGGGGGATTTCAGGAAGGCTTTTTTGAGGGACTTGCCGTCGAAACTGTAGTAACCGCCGCCTTGCTTGCTGGCCGGGTCTTCGAACCAAACGGACTGGTAAGTCGTGCCGCGGTTGGTGAATTCACCGGCCAGGATGCGGCCCGCTCGGACGAATTCGCCATCTTGCCAGAACGTTTCGTAGACCACGTTGAACGAGTCGCCGCGTTTCAGGTCGGAACGGAAGTCGATATTGGTGGAGAACATTTCCACGATTTGCGCGGAAATCGAGTCTGGCAGGCGGGTGCCGTCCAGGCTGGAGTCGGTGGCAGCGAACAGGGTGGAAGTAATCTTGCGCGCGTGCATTTCAACGCGGCGTTCCAGCTGGGCTGCCACTTCCGTGGCCACGAACTTGTCGCCCTTGCGGGTGATCAGGATGTTCTTGACCGATTTGTCCGTGCCGTCGACGAGCGTGGCGCGCATCCAGTTGAGGTCGCCGTTTTCGGACGTTTGCGCTTGTACGCGCTTGCCCGATTTCAGCAACATCACGCCGCGCGCAATCTTGTCGGTTTTAATGAAGTTGGCGGCCGCCGCATCATCCACGCCGAGACGGGTCAGCAAAGTGGCGAGGGTATCGCCGGCGCGGACTTTTTCTTCGTGGGTGAAGTTCTGGTCTACCTGTTCCATCGCGGAAATTTGCGAGGCGAGATCAGGCATTTCCAGGTTCTGGGCGATGGACGTGACCGGCAAGTCGGAAGCGTCGGGCGCCAGAGGAGCCACACCGGCCGCGCCGAAGGCGACCACGGCGAGCAGCACTGCCGACACGCCAATAATGCGTGCCTTGCGTGTCGTCGCCAGCTGTGTGTACAAGCGTGAGCCTGTGATTTTATGTATAGGGTTCATGCAATCAGTTAAAATTTGCCCTTGAACGATTCGTGAACTAATGCTCTTTGTTATTGTTATTTTGGTTCGCTCATACGGCAAGATTGATGGGATCGAGCATTATAGCAAACTCCGCAAACCTACTACCATTTTGAGATCTACAGTCAAATTTTATGGAAATCAACACCACCGCATCGCCTACAAAGGCTAACGCCGCTCAGACCGCGCTTCCGCTGTCGGACAGAGTACAAGAAGCCCTCGCGATTACCAAGCGTGGCGTCGACGAACTCTTGATCGAAAGCGAATTTGCGCAAAAATTAGCACGCTCCGAGAAAAACGGTGTTCCACTGCGCATCAAACTGGGCCTGGACCCGACTGCACCCGACTTGCATCTGGGGCATACTGTCGTGCTGAACAAGATGCGCCAGCTGCAAAACCTGGGCCATCAAGTCATTTTCCTCATCGGCGACTTCACGTCCATGATCGGCGACCCTTCGGGCCGCAACGTCACGCGTCCGCCTTTGACCCGCGAACAGATCGAGATTAACGCGATGACGTATTTCGCGCAAGCATCTTTAGTGTTGGACGCCAGCAAGACCGAAATCCGCTATAACTCCGAGTGGTGCGATCCGCTGGGCGCGCGCGGCATCATCCAGCTCGCTTCCCACTACACGGTGGCGCGCATGATCGAGCGCGATGACTTCACCAAGCGCTTCCAGGGCGGCATTCCTATTTCCGTACATGAATTCCTGTACCCGCTGATGCAGGGCTACGACTCGGTGGCGCTGAAATCGGACCTGGAACTGGGCGGCACGGACCAGAAATTCAACCTGCTGGTGGGCCGCGAACTGCAAAAGCAGTACGGACAGGAGCAGCAGTGTATTTTGACCATGCCTCTGCTGGAAGGTTTGGACGGCGTGGAAAAAATGTCCAAGTCGAAGAATAACTACATCGGCATCACGGAACCGGGCAACACCATGTTCGCCAAGCTGATGAGCATTTCCGACGTCATGATGTGGCGCTACTACGAGCTGCTGTCGTGGCGCTCGATCGCCGAACTGGCCCAGCTGAAGCGCGAAGTCGAGGAAGGCCGCAATCCGCGCGATGCCAAGGTTGCACTGGCGCAAGAAATCGTCGCCCGTTTTCACTCGCAGCAGGCGGCGGAAGATGCGCTGGCCGACTTCGTCAACCGCTCGAAGGGCGGCATCCCCGACGATATCCCGGAAGTGACCTTGGCCGGCGCGCCGCTGGGCATCCCGCAATTGCTCAAGCAGGCGGGCCTGTGCCCTTCGACGTCGGAAGCCATGCGCAAGATCGACCAGGGCGGCGTGCGCATCGACGGCACCGTCATCAGCGACAAGGGCTTGCAAGTGGCGGCCGGTCAGTTCGTGTTGCAAGTTGGCAAGCGCAGTTTCGCGCGCGTCACCTTGACGGCATGATCGCGCTGCTGCAGCGCGTCACGCAGGCGAAAGTCGATGTGGCGGGCGCCACCATCGGCGCCATCGACGCGGGGCTGATGGTGCTCGTGTGCGCCGAGCGGGGCGATACGGAGAAGGAAGCGGACGCCTTGCTGGCCAAGCTGCTCGGCTATCGCGTGTTTGCCGACGAGGCGGGCAAGATGAACCGCAGCGTGACGGACGTGGCCGGCGGCTTGCTGCTGGTGCCCCAGTTCACCCTGGCAGCCGACACCAAGTCCGGCACGCGCCCGTCGTTTACGCCGGCGGCCGCGCCGCAGGATGGCTTGCGCCTGTTCACGCATTTCGTGGAGCAGGCGCGCAGCCGTCACGCGTGCGTGCAGACGGGGCAGTTCGGCGCCGACATGCAAGTGTCGCTGACGAATGACGGGCCCGTCACCTTCTGGCTGCAAGTGAATGCCAAATAAGCGCCAGATGAGCGCCAAATAATAAATAAAAACTATAAAGAGGAGCAAGCGATGAAATTGTGGAGCGAGACGTTTCGTGATGGCGGCCTGATGCCGGCCGACCATGCCTTTGCCGAGATCGATCCGGCCAGCCGCGTGCGCCTCGCTGGCAACCGCAATCCCCATCTGGCCTGGGACGAGGTGCCGAACGGCACCGAGTCGCTGGCCCTGTTCTGCATCGACCCCGATGCGCCGCAAGACGCCAGCCTGGCCAATGTTGAAGGCCAGGCCCTGCCGTTGACGGCGCCGCGCGGTGACTTTTATCACTGGAGCTTGCTCGATTTGCCGACCGCCATGCGTTCGATCGCCGCAGGACAGTTTTCCAGCGGCATCACGGCGCGCGGCAAGCAGGCCCCCACGGTGTCCTGGCCGGACAGCAGCGGCGCGTATGCGTTGCGCCAAGGCATCAACGATTACACGGCCTGGTTTGCCGGCGATGCCGGCATGGGCGGCGATTACTATGGTTATGACGGCCCGTGCCCGCCATGGAATGACGAGCGCATCCACCACTACATTTTCCGCCTGTATGCGCTCGACGTGCCGCACCTGGCATTGCCCCAGCGGTTTACGGGGCAGCAAGCCTACGCCGCCATCTATGGCCACATCCTCGACGAAGCCCAACTCGTCGTCGCCTACTCGCTCAACCCCGAGTTGGCACTTACCCTGAAGAAATAACGCATGAGCACCACGATTTTATTGATACGCCATGGCGAGACGGCCTGGAATGCGGGCCGCCGCCTGCAGGGCCATATCGACATCGCCCTGAACGAGGCGGGCCTGGCGCAAGCGGCCGCGCTGGGGCAGGCGCTGGCGGACGAACCGCTGGCCGCCATCATCGCCAGCGATCTGCAGCGCGCGCGGCAGACGGCGCAGGCCGTGGCCGACGTGAACAGGCTGCCCGTGCAAACGGACCCCTTGCTGCGCGAGCGCTGCTATGGCGCCTTCGAAGGCTTGCTGTACGCGGACATCGCCGCGCGCTATCCGCACGAATATGCGCAATGGCAATCGCGCCAGATCGATGCCGTGATGCCGTCGGGCGAGCGCCAGGCCGAGAGTTTCCGCCAGTTCTATGCGCGCGCAAATGGCGCCATTGCCCGCTGGGCCGGGCAATATGACGGCCAGACGATCGCCATCGTGGCCCACGGTGGCGTGCTCGAGTGCGCCTACCGCGAGGCCGTCGGCATGACGCTCGACAGCCCACGCGACTTCCAGGTGAAAAATGCCAGCGTCAATCGTTTTGCGTATGCGGACGGCAAGCTGCATTTAGTGCACTGGGGAAATATCGAACACCTGAGCGCGCCCGCGATGGACGAGCTGGGCTAAGAGCCGGGCGAGCCGCCGGACGGGGGCGCCGATCCCCTGTTTTGCTGTACTGCACAAGCTGGACGGGTTGCCAAGCGCACTGAAGTACAAAAATAGTGCTTATTAATTAGGCAGGGAATCGGTTAAAATAGCAGGTTCCTCCGTCCATTCCAGGTTCCTCAGTGCAAATCGGCCCTCACATTCTGCGCAACAACGTTTTCGTCGCTCCCATGGCGGGCGTGACGGATCGGCCTTTCCGCCAGTTGTGCAAGCAACTGGGTGCCGGCTATGCCGTGTCGGAGATGGCGGCGTCGAATCCGCGCCTGTGGGCCACGGAAAAAAGCTCGCGCCGCACGGACCACGAAGGTGAAATGGAGCCGAAGGCGGTGCAGATCGCCGGCGCCGATCCGCAAGACCTGGCCGACTGCGCCAAGTTCAACGTGGACCGGGGCGCGCAGATCATCGACATCAACATGGGTTGCCCCGTGAAGAAGGTGTGCAACAGCTGGTGCGGTTCGGCCCTGTTGCAAGATGAAAGCCTGGTCGAGAAGATCTTGCACGCCGTCGTCAATGCCGTCGACGTGCCCGTCACCCTGAAATTCCGCACGGGCTGGAACCGTTCCAACAAGAATGCCCTGACCATTGCCCGCATCGCGGAACAAGCGGGCATCCAGATGCTGACCTTGCACGGCCGCACGCGTGCCGACGGCTACAAGGGCGATGCCGAATATGAAACCATTGCCGCTGTGAAAGCATCGGTGGGTATCCCCGTGGTAGCCAATGGCGACATTACCAGCCCGGAAAAAGCCCGCTTTGTGCTGGATCAAACGGGCGCCGATGCCGTCATGATCGGCCGCGCGGCGCAGGGCCGGCCGTGGATTTGCCGCGAGATCGATCATTTCCTGCGCACGGGCACCTTGCTGCCGGCGCCGTACGTGGATGAAGTGCGTACCCTGATGGATGAGCATTTGCGCGCCCATTACGCGTTTTATGGCGAATTCCTCGGCGTGCGCACGGCGCGCAAGCACATCGGCTGGTACGTGAAAGACCTGGAAGGCGGCGAAGCGTTTCGCCAGCAAATGAATTTGCTGGAGTCGACGGATGCGCAATTGCTGGCCGTCGATCAATTTTTTGAGTCGCAATGGAAATTTGGCGAACGGTTACAATACCGCCTCGCCGAATCCAGTGAAAGTGGCCCGATCGATGTGATCGAATCTACGGCCACGGCAGCATGAGCAGATAGCAAGAAGGTTGCGTATAAGTTAAGCAGTAAGTGAAAAGCAATACAAGGGCGAGCGCCTATACAGAGCGTCATGCAATATTAATTACAACACCGAGACAAGACGGCAGCAGGCGGCCCGCATGAGCGACGCGGCAGCGGATTGTCAGGTGTTCAGCCGGTTGAAGCATACAAATGAGCAAAGAAAGCATTCAGGAAGTCGTACAGAAAAGTCTAGAAGATTACTTCAATGACCTGGGCGAACAGCAAGCATCGAATATCTACGACATGGTCGTGCTGACCGTGGAAAAACCCATCCTGGAAGTCGTGATGACACGCGCCGATGGCAACCAGTCGCACGCCGCGCAGATGCTGGGCATCAACCGCAATACCCTGCGCAAGAAATTGCAGGAGCACGGTTTGCTGTAATGCCGGCATGCAAGTGACGCCAAGATTTGAATCCGCCGCAGCCCCGCACGGGCCTGCGCCATTCGCCAAGAACACTTAACCACCTAGCCACAGCCATGATCAAACAAGCTCTCCTCTCCGTTTCCGACAAGACCGGCGTTCTCGAATTCGCCCGCGCCCTGTCCGCCCTCGGCGTCAACCTCCTGTCCACGGGCGGCACTGCCAAATTGCTGGCAGATAACGGTGTTCCCGTGACGGAAGTTGCCGATTACACGGGTTTCCCGGAGATGCTCGATGGCCGTGTGAAGACCCTGCACCCGAAAGTACACGGCGGTATCCTGGCGCGCCGCGATTTCCCTGAGCATATGTCGAAACTGGTCGAGCACGACATGCCGACCATCGACATGGTGGTGGTCAATCTGTACCCGTTCCAGGGCACGGTGGCCAAGGCCGATTGCACCCTGGAAGACGCGATCGAGAACATCGATATCGGCGGCCCGACCATGCTGCGTTCGGCGGCCAAGAACCACAAGGACGTGGTCGTCATCTGCGACCCGACCGACTATGACGCCGTGCTGGCGGAAATGCGCTCGGCCGACGGCAAGGCCGGCGACGTCAGCTATGACACCAAGTTCATGCTGGCGAAGAAGGTCTTTGCCCACACGGCGCAATACGATGGCGCCATCACCAACTACCTGACGAGCCTGGGCCCGACGAAAGTGCACGCCGAGCGCGGCGCCTATCCGCAAATCCTGAACGTTGCATTTGAGAAAGTGCAAGACATGCGTTACGGTGAAAACCCGCACCAGAGCGCCGCCTTCTACCGCGACCTGGTCATCACCGATGGCGCGCTGGCCAACTACCGCCAGCTGCAAGGCAAGGAATTGTCGTACAACAACATCGCCGACGCCGACGCGGCCTGGGAATGCGTGAAGAGCCTGGGCGGCTTCGAGCAAAGCGCCGCCTGCGTGATCGTCAAGCACGCGAATCCGTGCGGCGTTGCCCTGGGCAAGAATGCGGCCGAAGCGTACGCGCGCGCCCTGCAGACGGACCCGACCTCGGCATTCGGCGGCATCATCGCCTTCAACACGGAACTCGATGGCGCCACCGCTGGCGAAATTGCCAAGCTGTTCGTGGAAGTGCTGATCGCGCCGTCGTTCTCCGCCGAAGCGAAACAGATTCTGTCGAGCAAGCAAAACGTGCGCATGCTGGAAATCCCGCTGGGCGCAGGCGTCAACGCCATGGACTTCAAGCGCGTCGGTGGCGGCTTGCTGGTGCAATCGCCGGACGCGAAAAACGTGGGCATCGGCGACTTGCGCGTGGTCAGCAAACTGCAGCCAACGCCGCAGCAATTGTCCGACCTGATGTTCGCCTGGAAAGTGGCAAAATTCGTCAAGTCGAACGCCATCGTCTTCTGCGGCAATAACATGACCCTGGGCGTGGGCGCAGGCCAGATGAGCCGCATCGACTCGGCCCGCATCGCCTCGATCAAGGCACAGAACGCAGGCCTGAGCCTGACCGGTTCCGTGGTGGCGTCGGACGCCTTCTTCCCGTTCCGCGACGGCCTCGACGTCGTCGTCGACGCGGGCGCCACCTGCGTGATCCATCCGGGCGGCTCCATGCGCGACCAGGAAGTGATCGATGCGGCGGACGAGCGCGGCGTCGTGATGCTGTACACGGGCACGCGTCACTTCCGTCATTAATTTAGCCCAACGGCAAATGCCGGGGTCAGACCCGCCGGGTCTGACCCCAGATGTTGCTTGTGGGGTGAAGATGTACAAACGGCAGGCACCGGTTATTCACCGGTGCCTGCCGTATTCATTATAGAATCTGGCGATGATTATTCTTGGCATCGATCCTGGCCTGCGCACGACCGGCTTTGGGGTCATTGAAAAACACGGCAACAAGCTGCGCTATATCGCGTCGGGTACCGTCAAGACGGGTTCCGAAGGGGAATTGCCGCCGCGCCTGAAGATCATCCTGCAGGGCGTGAGCGAGATCGTGGGCACCTACCGGCCCGACTGCGCAGCCATCGAAAAAGTGTTTGTCAACGTCAACCCCCAATCGACCCTGCTGCTGGGCCAGGCGCGTGGCGCTGCCATTTGCGCGCTGGTCAATTCCGACCTCTCGGTGGCCGAGTACACGGCGCTGCAGGTGAAACAGGCCGTCACGGGCCATGGCAAGGCGGCCAAGGAACAGGTGCAGGAAATGGTGTCGCGCCTGCTGTCCTTGCCCGGCTTGCCCGGCACGGATGCGGCCGATGCCCTGGGCGTGGCCATTTGCCATGCCAACAGCGTCGATGCGCTGGCCATGCTCGGCGCGCTGGCGCCCCAGCTGCAGGGTTTGCGTATGAAGCGCGGCCGCCTGGTCGGATAGTTGCGACTGCCATGCCACGTCCATGGCGTCGTTGCACTGCCTTGCCGTACTATTCGTACTGTCTTCGGCAGTGCGCCTTGCCCTGAACATGGCCTGACAGCCGCAACACGCCAGAAGCTTTTGTTTACAATTTAATTTCATTAGGAACACGCGATGATAGGCCGTCTCTCCGGTATTTTGCTTGAAAAGAATCCGCCACAATTGCTGGTCGATTGCCAGGGCGTCGGCTATGAAGTCGACGTGCCGATGAGCACCTTTTACAACCTGCCTCACGTGGGCGAAAAAGTCGTGCTGTTCACGCACCAGGCCATCCGCGAAGATGCGCATCTGCTGTTCGGTTTCGGCAATGCGGCCGAGCGGGCCGTGTTCCGCCAATTGATCAAGATCACGGGCGTGGGCGCGCGCATGGCGCTGTCGCTTCTCTCGGGCATGACGATTGCCGACCTGGCGCAAGCGATCACCCTGCAGGATTCGGGCCGCCTGGTGAAAGTACCGGGCATCGGCAAGAAGACGGCGGAACGCCTGCTGCTGGAATTGAAGGGCAAGCTGGGCGCCGATATCGGTGCCGGCGGCGCGCACGCGGCGCCCGATGCGCAATCGGACATCCTCAACGCGCTGGTGGCGCTCGGCTATTCGGACAAGGAGGCGCTGGCGGCCGTGAAGAACGTGCCGGCCGGCAGCGGCGTGTCCGATGGCATCAAACTGGCGCTGAAAGCGCTGTCGAAAGGCTGATAAGGCATGAGCATCCAGACCGACAGCTTCACGGAACAGCGCATCATCGACGCGGCGCCCATCTCGCACAACGAAGAGGCGATCGAACGGGCCCTGCGCCCCAAGCAGCTCGACGAGTATGTGGGCCAGGAAAAGATCCGCGACCAGCTGGAGATTTTCATCACGGCCGCGCGCCAGCGCAAGGAAGCGCTCGACCACACCTTGCTGTTCGGCCCGCCGGGCCTGGGCAAGACGACTCTGGCGCACATCATCGCGCGCGAAATGGGCGTCAATTTGCGCCAGACCTCCGGTCCCGTGCTGGAACGCCCGGGCGACCTGGCGGCGATCCTGACGAACCTGGAAGCGAACGATGTCCTGTTCATCGATGAAATCCACCGCCTGTCGCCCGTCGTCGAAGAGATCCTGTATCCGGCGCTTGAGGATTATCAAATCGATATCATGATCGGCGAAGGCCCGGCCGCCCGTTCCGTGAAACTCGACCTGCAGCCGTTTACATTGGTGGGCGCCACCACGCGCGCCGGCATGCTGACCAATCCGCTGCGCGACCGCTTCGGCATCGTGGCCCGCCTGGAGTTCTACAACACGGGCGAGCTGACGAAGATCGTCACGCGCAGCGCCGCCTTGCTGAAAGCGCCGATCGACCCGGAAGGCGCGCACGAGATCGCCCAGCGCGCGCGCGGCACGCCACGCATCGCCAACCGCCTGCTGCGCCGCGTGCGCGACTTCGCGGAAGTCAAAAGCAATGGCGAGATCACCAAGGTGGTGGCCGACCGCGCGCTGGCCATGCTCGACGTCGATTCCGTGGGCTTCGACGTGATGGACCGCAAGCTGCTCGAAGCCGTGCTGTTCAAGTTCGGCGGCGGCCCCGTCGGTATCGGCAACCTGGCGGCGGCCATCGGCGAAGCGGCCGATACCATCGAAGACGTGCTGGAACCGTATCTGATCCAGCAAGGCTTCCTGCAGCGCACGCCGCGCGGCAGGGTCGCCACGCCGGCCGCGTATCTGCACTTCGGCGTCAGCGCGCCGCGCATGGGCCCCAGCGGCGAAGCGTGGGAATTGTGATGGCGGACGGCTGCCAACAGGCTATCCAGGGCATGCAGATCTGGATCGACGCCGATGCCTGTCCCGTCGTCATCAAGGAAATCCTGTACCGCGTGGCCGACCGCCTGGAGCTGCCGCTCACCCTGGTGGCCAACCAGGGCTTGCGCGTGCCGCCCTCGCGTTTCATCCGTACCGTGCAAGTGCCGTCCGGCGCCGACGTGGCGGACCAGGAAATCGTGCGCCTGCTCAAGCCGGGCGACCTGGTCATCACGGGCGACATCCCGCTGGCTTCCGACGTGTTGAAGAAGGGCGGCTTTGCCCTGAACCCGCGCGGCGAGTTCTATACGCAGGACAATATCGCCCAGCAACTGACGATGCGCGCCTTCCTGGAAGAATTGCGCAGCGGCGGCGTGGACACGGGCGGCCCGGCCGCCTTCAGCCAGTCGGACCGGCAACAGTTTGCCAACAGCCTGGACCGGCATTTGAGCAAGCATCACCGCAAGCCGGCGCCAGGCCGGGCGTAAAAAAAGCCGGCTGCTTGCCGGCTTCTCCTTGCTGGGGATAACTTATTCTTCGCGTACCCACGTCTGCGAACGGCCGAACATCGGCACGCCCACATAGCCGCGCACTTGCAGCTTGGTGCCGCCTTCGATCAGTTCGGCCTTGCTCTTGTAGACCTTGCCGCTGGCCGGGTCCGTGATTTCGCCGCCCGTCCATTCCTTGCCGTCATATTTCAGGCCGGACAGGATCACCAGGCCGATGATGGGCTGGTCCTTGTTGGCGCCCGTGCACTTGTCGCACTTGGGGTTCTGGTCTTCAGTCGGGCCGCGGAACAGCTTTTCGATCTTGCCTTGCAAGACGCCGTTGTTTTCCGTGATGACGACGAGGGATTTCGGTTTGCCGCTGGCGTCGTCGATGGTTTTCCACGTGCCGACAGGGGTGTAGTTGCCGTCGCGCGCGGCGGCGCTGCCGGCGATGGCCAGGGCGGCCACCAATACGCTTGCTTTGAATATTGTATGCATCGCTAGTCTCCAATGGTTTTTTTGATCTGGGCACGAACAGTGTATATACCAGGTACCAAGGCAAGACCAGCAGTGCTGCGCGGCGTCACGGATGACGCCGCGCAATTCTTCCAAACTTGCCTTATGCGCTGGCTAGTTTAGCAAACTGTTCGCGCAGTTTTTCAATTGTCGCCGAAAAACTGAGCAAGCGCTCGTTTTCTTGCGCAACGATGGCGGCCGGGGCGCGCGCGACGAAACTTTCATTGCCCAACTTGCTGTTGACCTTGGCAATTTCCGCTTCGATGCGGGCGATTTCCTTGCCCAGGCGCTCGCGTTCGGCAGCCACGTCGATTTCCACTTTCAGCATCAGCTTGGTGGTGCCGACGATGGCGACGGCCGCTGGCGAGTCCGGCAGCGCATCGACGATCTGCACGTCGGCCAGCTTGCCCAGCGACTGGATGTACGGTGCGTACGAGGCCAGCGCTTCTTTCTCGCTGGCATTGCCCGCTTCGACGATCAGCGGCACGCGCACGGATGGCGAGATCTGCATTTCGCCGCGCAGGTTGCGCGTGGCGTCCGTCAAGGCTTTCAGCTGCTGCATCCAGGCTTCGGCCGACTCGTCGATCTTGTCGGTGTTGGCGATCGGATACGGCTGCATCATGATCGAATCACCCTCGGCCTTGAGTGTCTTGCCGGCCAATGGCGCCACCGTCTGCCACAGGGCTTCCGTGACGAAGGGGATGACCGGATGGGCCAGGCGCAGCACCACTTCCAGCACGCGCAGCAGGGTGTGGCGGGTGGCGCGCTGCTGGCCTTCCGTGCCCTGTTGCACTTGCACCTTGGCTACTTCCAGGTACCAGTCGCAATACTCGTCCCACACGAATTTGTAGATGGTGGCGGCGATATTGTCGAAACGGAAGTCTTCAAAGCCCTTGGCCACGTCCAGTTCCGCTTTTTGCAACAAGGAAATGATCCACTTGTCCGCTTGCGACAGGTCGGCGTCGTTTGGCGTGCAATCCTTGCCTTCCGTATTCATCATGACGAAACGGGTGGCGTTCCACATCTTGTTGCAGAAGTTGCGGTAGCCTTCGCAGCGGCCCAGGTCGAAATTGATGTTGCGGCCCAGCGACGCATAGCTGGCCATGGTGAAGCGCACGGCGTCCGTGCCGTAGGCGGAAATGCCTTCCGGGAATTCCTTGCGCGTCGCCTTGGTGATCTTTTCCGCGTCGCGCGGGTTCATCAGGCCCGTCGTGCGCTTGACGATCAAGCCTTCCAGGTCGATGCCGTCGATCAGGTCGATCGGGTCCAGGGTGTTGCCCTTGGACTTGGACATCTTCTGTCCCGTCGAATCGCGCACGAGGCCGTGCACGTAGACGGTTTCAAACGGCACCTTGCCCGTGAAGTGCGCCGTCATCATGACCATGCGCGCGACCCAGAAGAAGATGATGTCGAAACCGGTCACCAGCACGGACGAAGGCAGGAAGGCCTTCATGTCCGGCGTTTCTTCAGGCCAACCCATGGTCGAGAACGGCACCAGCGCCGACGAGAACCACGTGTCGAGCACGTCGTCGTCGCGCTTCAGCGGACCCGTGCTGCCGGCAGCCAGGGCTTTCGCTTCCGCTTCGGCTTGAGTCTTGGCAACAAAGATATTGCCCTTGTCGTCGTACCAGGCGGGAATCTGATGGCCCCACCACAGCTGGCGAGAGATGCACCAGTCCTGGATGTTGTTGAGCCACTGGTTGTAGGTGGTGCTCCAGTTTTCCGGCACGAACTTGATTTCGCCGCTGGCCACTTTATCCAGCGCCGTCTCGGCGATCGACTTGCCCGGGAAGAAAGTGCCTTCCGGGGCCGGCTTGCTCATGGCGACAAACCATTGGTCCGTCAGCATCGGCTCGATGACGACGCCCGTGCGGTCGCCACGCGGCACCATCAGTTTGTGGGGCTTGACTTGCTCGAGCAAGCCTTGCGCGTCCAGGTCGGCCACGATCTGCTTGCGCGCGGCGAAGCGGTCCATGCCGCGGTAGGCTTCCGGCGCATCGTCCGTGATCTTCGCGTCCAGGGTCAGGATGACGATCTGCGCCAGTTTGTGGCGCTGGCCCACGGCGTAATCGTTCATGTCGTGCGCTGGGGTAATCTTGACGCAGCCCGTGCCGAATTCCTTGTCGACGTATTCGTCGGCGATGATGGGGATTTCGCGGTCCGTCAGCGGCAGTTTCAGCATCTTGCCCACCAGCGGCAGGTAGCGCTCGTCCGTCGGATCGACGGCCACGGCCACGTCGCCCAGCATGGTTTCAGGACGGGTGGTGGCCACCGTCAGGAAACCGCTGCCGTCGGCCAGCGGGTACTTGATGTACCACATGGAACCGTCTTCTTCCTCGGACACCACTTCCAGGTCGGACACAGCCGTGCCCAGCACGGGGTCCCAGTTGACGAGGCGCTTGCCGCGGTAGATCAAGCCTTGCTCGAACAGGCGCACGAAGACGTCGGTGACGACTTTCGAGCGCGGCTCGTCCATGGTGAAGTATTCGCGCTGCCAGTCGGCCGAGGCGCCCAGGCGGCGCATCTGGCCGGTGATGATGGAACCGGATTTTTCTTTCCATTCCCACACTTTTTCCACGAATTTCTCGCGGCCCAGGTCATGGCGCGAAATCTTTTGCGCGTCCAGCTGGCGTTGCACGACGATCTGCGTGGCGATGCCCGCGTGGTCGGTGCCGGGAATCCAGGCCGTGTTGTGGCCCAGCATGCGGTGGTAGCGGGTCAGGCCATCCATGATGGTCTGGTTGAACGCATGGCCCATGTGCAGGGTGCCGGTGACGTTCGGCGGCGGCAACTGGATGCTGAAGGAAGGTTTCCCCGCATCGAGGGTGGCGGTAAAGTAACCGCGCTGTTCCCACTCGGTGCGCCAGAATTGTTCAATGTCGGCGGGCTCGAAAGACTTGGCTAATTCCATGATTTGGCGTGTGATTGGCAAAAGGAACCATTATAGATGACGCGGCATCGCCTGCACTGCGGCAACAGGCCTTTTTCAGTGTTTTCGCGGCTTTGCGGCCCGTTTGGCGGCAACGGAACGGGGGTAAAAGCGCTGACGATGTTATAATGTCGGCCTCGGCGCCTCCTGCCTCAACTTTGCGGACGGCGCCAGCGGACGCAGTTTTATCCAACTCCCGTCTGCGCCACCCGGCCAGCGCATCTGCGATGCCAGCCAATTCAGTGCGTCCCCTGCGGGCCGGGCGCCTGAGCCACGCGCACCGCCAGCGGTGCACCATTCACGGCGGACTCGCGCGCGCCATCGCTCACCGGCCGCGCCGCCACAGCTTAGCCAGGAATGTTGTTATCTGGCCAGTCGTCTTTCGATACGGCATGTAACTACAGCGCGCCCTGCCGCCTGTGGCTATGCCATGGCCGCGCGCTTTCCCGGTTTTGCCTGCATAAGGAAAACCATCATGAAAAAAATCTGTCTCGCATTCGCCACCCTGGGCGCCTTGCCCGCCGTCCACGCCCAGTCGTCCGTCGATATGTATGGTTTGATGGACGCGGCCCTGGTACAGGAACGCGGCATCAGCAAGCTCACCAGTGGCGTATCGGCCGGCTCGCGCCTGGGCTTGCGCGGCACGGAGTCGCTGGGCGATGGCTGGCAAGCCGTGTTCACCCTGGAAGCGGGCGTGCAGGGCGATACGGGCCGCTCGGACCAGGCGGGCCAGTTGTTCGGCCGCCAGGCCTTCGTCGGCCTCAACAGCCCGCTGGGCATGCTGACCTTGGGCCGCCAGTACAACCTGCAAAGCCAGGCGCTGACGGACGTGGCCGACCCCTTCGAGGGCGGCATGGCGGGCGCCTCGACCAACCTGGCCGGCTATTCGGCCACGCGCATCGACAATACCGTGCGCTACACGTCGCCCGAGCTGCGCGGCGTCACGGCCACCGTGATGTACGGCTTTGGCGAACACACGGGAATTGCGGCAGATCAACGCTCGCTGGGCCTGGCCCTGGGCTACGTCAACGGTCCGTTGACCCTGCGCCTGGCGCGCCAGAGCCGTGGCGGCGATGTCGGCAAGGCCGACGTCAACAACACCATCCTGGCCGGTAACTACAACTTCGGCGTGGCCACGGCCTTTGCCGGCTATGGCCGCAACACGGGCGACGGCAGCAGCATGTTCTTTGCGGAAAATCCGTATGGCGCGGCGCAGGCGCCGGCCCAGTCCACGGACAGCCGCGACGCCATCGTCGGCGTGTCCGTGCCGCTGGGCGCGACGACCCTGCTGGCTTCCTTCATCCACAAGGACGACCGCGATGCGGCCAACCGCGACGCGCAGCAGCTGGCCGTCGGCGCCACGTATGCCTTGTCCAAGCGCAGCAAGGTGTATGTTGCCTACGCGCATATCCGCAACCGCAACGATGCCGCCTACATGGTGGGCAACGCCACGGAAGTGGGCACGGGCAACCGCGCCTTCAACATCGGCCTGCGCCACGCATTCTAGTCATTTATACTGGACGTCTTGCCGGGGCTGTCCTTGCGCCGGCCCTTGATGAAAGATCGATCATGTCCGACAAATCGCCGTCCGCAGCACCGCCGCAGTACTGGTTCCCCGCCAAGACCTATGGCTGGGGCTGGGGCTTGCCCATCACCTGGCAGGGCTGGCTGGTGTTCCTGGCCGCGCTGGCGCTGTTCGCCTGCGGCGCCTTCCTGTTTCCCCCGCAAACCATGCTGGTAGGCTACATCGTCTATGAAGTGGCCATCGTTGCCGTGCTCATTTTCATCTGCCAGCTGAAGGGCGAACCGACCAGCTGGCGCTGGGGCAAGAAGAAATAAACGCGATGGCATCTGTTGCATTGCAGCAGATGCGCAAAGGCGACACCTGCAAGAAATCATCTGGCCACGCGGCGTGAACCGCGTATAATTGGCTCGCTGCCGCAAGGCGGCAAACGCTAGGGGTCCTGCCTTTCGCTGTGGAAACACAGTGTAAGCGCGGGTGAGAAATACCCTCCGAACCTGATCTGGATAATGCCAGCGAAGGGAAGCTTTAGGATGACCGCACCCCGCTTTTCCGCGTGCGCAATTCCGAACCTCCTTAGCTGGCTCCAGGCTTAAAAATAGTCTAGCCAAGGAGCCAAAATGAACGCCAATCCGAAATTCCTCTCCGCCACCGCCACGGTCGACGAAGCCGCCATCGCGCCGCTGCCCAATTCGCGCAAGATCTACGTGCAAGGTAGCCGTCCCGACATCCGCGTGCCCATGCGCGAGATCAGCCAGTCCGACACGGAAGCGTCGTTCGGCGGCGAAAAGAATCCCCCGATCTACGTCTACGACACGTCCGGCCCGTACACGGACCCGGACGTGCAGATCGACATCCGCTCGGGCCTCGATACGCCGCGCCTGCCATGGATAGCCGAGCGTGCCGATACGGAAGAACTGGCCGGCCCCACGTCCGACTACGGCATCGCCCGCCTGGCAGACCCGAAGCTGGCCGAACTGCGCTTTAATCTGCACCGCAAGCCGCGCCGCGCCATTGCCGGCAAGAATGTGACGCAGATGCATTACGCGCGCCAAGGCATCATCACGCCGGAAATGGAATTCGTCGCCATCCGCGAAAATATGCGCCGCCAGGAGTATTTGCGCGAACTCAAGGCTTCCGGCCCCATGGGCGAGCGCCTGGCCGAACTGATGGGCCGCCAGCACCCGGGCCAGTCCTTCGGCGCCAGCATCCCGGCCGAGATCACGCCGGAATTCGTGCGCGAGGAAATCGCCCGCGGCCGCGCCATCATTCCCGCCAACATCAACCACCCGGAAGTCGAACCGATGATTATCGGCCGCAATTTCCTGGTGAAAATCAACGCGAATATCGGCAACTCGGCCGTGACGTCTTCCATCGGCGAGGAAGTGGAAAAGATGACCTGGGCCATCCGCTGGGGCGGCGACAATGTGATGGACTTGTCTACCGGCAAGCATATCCATGAAACGCGCGAATGGATCATCCGCAACAGCCCCGTGCCCATCGGCACCGTGCCCATCTACCAGGCGCTGGAAAAGGTCAATGGCAAGGCCGAAGATTTAACTTGGGAAATCTTCCGCGACACCCTGATCGAGCAGGCCGAGCAGGGCGTCGATTACTTCACCATCCACGCTGGCGTGCTGCTGCGCTACGTGCCGATGACGGCCAAGCGCCTGACGGGCATCGTTTCGCGCGGCGGCTCCATCATGGCCAAATGGTGCCTGGCGCACCACCAGGAATCGTTCCTCTACACGCATTTCGAAGAGATCTGCGAAATCATGAAGGCGTATGACGTGTCGTTCTCGCTGGGCGACGGCTTGCGCCCCGGCTCCATCTACGACGCCAACGACGAGGCGCAGCTGGGCGAGCTGAAGACCCTGGGCGAACTGACGCAAATCGCCTGGAAGCACGACGTGCAAGTGATGATTGAAGGCCCGGGCCACGTGCCCATGCAGCTGATCAAGGAAAACATGGACTTGCAGCTGGAACAGTGCGGCGAAGCGCCGTTCTATACGCTGGGGCCGCTGACGACGGACATCGCGCCCGGCTACGACCACATCACGTCCGGCATCGGCGCGGCCATGATCGGCTGGTATGGCACGGCCATGCTGTGCTACGTGACGCCGAAGGAACACCTGGGCTTGCCCAACAAGGCGGACGTGAAGGACGGCATCATCACGTACAAGATCGCGGCGCACGCGGCCGACCTGGCCAAGGGCCATCCGGGCGCGCAAATCCGCGACAACGCCTTGTCGAAAGCGCGTTTCGAATTCCGCTGGGACGACCAGTTCAACATCGGCCTGGACCCGGACAAGGCGCGCGAATTCCACGATGAAACCCTGCCCAAGGATTCGGCCAAGGTAGCGCATTTCTGCTCCATGTGCGGCCCCCATTTCTGCTCGATGAAGATCACGCAGGAAGTGCGCGAATACGCGGCCGGCATGGGTATCGCGGAGGACAAGGCGCTCAAGCAGGGCATGGAAATCAAGGCCATCGAATTCATCAAGAACGGCGCCGAGCTGTACCGCAAGGTCTGAAGGAGGGCGTGATGACGGCATTGATCAATATCACGCTTAACGGCGCGCCGCACCAGGTGCCGCCGGGACAGACACTCGACCAGCTGATCGCCGCGCTGTCGCTGGAAAACCAGGCGTTGGCGCTGGCCGTCAACCGCAACGTGGTGCCGCGCAAGGCGTGGCCGGACCGGGTCCTGGAAATTCAAGACCAGGTGGAAATCGTCCGCGCCATCGGCGGCGGTTGAAAACGTCCAAGTAAACCTACTGCGCGCCGCAAATCATCGCCGCTCGCTACGGTTTTCTTTGGACGTCTAAAAACTTAAGGAAAAGCACATGAATACCGCAATAAACAACGACCTGCTGAGCATCGCGGGAAAACAGTATCAATCGCGCCTGCTGGTGGGCAGCGGCAAGTACAAGGATTTGCCGCAGACGCGCGAAGCGACGGACGCGGCCGAGGCGCAGATCATCACGGTGGCGATCCGCAGGGTGAATATCGGACAGGATCCAAACGCGCCCAGCCTGCTCGATGTCGTGCCGCCGGACCAGTACACGATCTTGCCGAACACGGCCGGCTGCTACAACGCGAAAGATGCCGTGTACACCCTGCAACTGGCGCGCGAACTCTTGGGCGGGCGCAATCTGGTGAAGCTGGAAGTGCTGGGCGATGAAAAGACCCTGTTCCCGCACATGCCGGAAACCCTGGTCGCGGCCGAGGCGCTGGTCAAGGATGGTTTTGATGTGATGGTCTATTGCAGCGACGATCCCATCCAGGCGAAGATTCTGGAAGACATCGGCTGCGTGGCCGTTATGCCGCTGGCGTCCCTGATCGGTTCGGGCATGGGCATCCTGAATCCGTGGAACTTGTCCTTGATCATCGATCAGGCGAAAGTGCCCGTGCTCGTCGATGCGGGCGTGGGCACGGCGTCGGACGCGGCTATTGCGATGGAGCTCGGCTGCGATGGCGTGCTGATGAATACGGCCATTGCGGGCGCGCGCGACCCCGTGCGCATGGCGCGCGCCATGAAGCTGGCCGTGCGGGCCGGGCGCGAAGCGTTCCTGGCGGGGCGCATGCCCCGTAAATTCGCAGCCTCGCCGTCGTCGCCGATGGCGGGCCGGCTGGCGTGATGGCGCGGCGGCGCCCCACCGTGCTCGTGTTTGCGGGCCTGGACCCGTCGGGCGGCGCCGGCCTGGCCGCCGATATCGCGGCCATAGCGGCGCAGGGCGCGCATGCCTTGCCCGTGATCACGGCCTTGACGGTGCAGGACAACGACCGCGTGTTTGCTGTCGAGCCTGTAGCGCCGGAATTGCTGCGCCGCCAGGCGCAGGCGCTGATCGCCAGGATCGCCATCGATGCCGTGAAAATCGGCATCCCCGGCAGCGCCGCGAATGCGGCCGTCATCGCGCAACTGATCGCGCAATTGCGGCTGGCCCGCCCCAGCTTGCCCGTGGTGCTCGATCCCGTGCTGGCCAGCGGCCATGGCGATGTGCTCAGCCGGGACGATGCCGTGCTGGCGCTGGCGCCCTTGCTGCCGCTCACGACCGTGATCGTGCCGAACGGGCCGGAAGCGCAGGCCCTGGGCGGCGCGGAAAACCTGCGCGCGCAAGGCTGCCAGCACGTGCTGGTGACGGGCGGCCATGGCGACGGCGGGGACGTGATCAACCGCTGGTTTGACGGTGCAGGCGGGGAGCGCGCGTGGCGCTGGCCGCGCCTGGCCGGAGAGTTCCATGGCAGCGGCTGCACTCTGGCGTCCGCCATTGCGGGGCGCCTGGCGCTGGGCCAGCCGCTGGCGCATGCGCTGGAGCGGGCGCAACGCTATTGCCATGCGGCCCTGGCCGGCGCGTATGCGATTGCGCCAGGTCAATTGATGCCGCAACGATAGTATGAATAAGGAAAACATCATGCGTGGACTGTATCTGGTTACCCCGAACTGGGATGACACCGACCGCCTGCTCGCCGTGAGCGAGCAGGCCCTGCAGGGAGGCGTGGCCCTGCTGCAATACCGCCACAAGAGCGCCGAGGCGGACCAGCGGCGCGAGCAGGCGGGTGCCTTGCTGGCGCTGGCCCGCAAATATGGCGTGCCTTTCATCATCAACGATTTTCTCGAGCTGTGCGAAGAGCTGGACGCGGATGGCGTGCACGTGGGGGGCACGGATGCGTCCGTTGCGCAGGTGCGCGCGCGCCTGGGGGCGGACAAGCTCGTGGGCGCCTCGTGCTATGGCGACATGGCCCTGGCACGGACGGCCGAGGCGGGCGGCGCCAGCTATGTGGCCTTCGGCGGCTTCTATCCCTCGCTGGTCAAAAAATACCCGGTGACGACACCCCTCGATATCGTGCTGCAAGCCAAGCGCGAGATCCGCTTGCCGTGCGTGGTGATCGGCGGCATGACGCCGCAGAACGCGGCGCCGCTGGTGGCGCGCGGCGCCGACATGGTGGCGGCCATCAGCAGCGTATTTGGCAACGGACACCAGGCGGATGCTGCGGATATTGCGGTGCAGCAATTCAATCTGCTGTTTGCGCAGGCAGGGGAGGCGTGAGGGGGCGGATTTCGAGAATAATCGGCATATAATAAGGGCATCATTCATTACCGAGGTCCCTTTACCCATGAGTCAGCCAGCCGCCGCGAAACGCCTTATCCTGATCGTTGACGATGACCAGCTCCTGTTGGAGTTCCTCGGCGAAGTCCTGCGCCATGCCGGCTACGAGACGGCCCTGGCCAATTCGGCCGAAGTGGCGCTGCAGCTGATCGCCCAGCGCGAGCCGGACCTGGCCTTGCTCGACATCCACATGCCGGGCATGTCCGGCCTGGAGCTGGCCAAGCGCCTGCACGGCGAGACGGCCGTGCCGTTCATGTTCCTGTCCGGCAGCGGCGACAGCGAATCGGGCAAGCAGGCGGCCGCCTACGGCGCCGTCGGCTACGTGGTGAAACCCGTTGACGAAGGCCGTTTGATGCCCGCGTTCGAAGCGGGCCTGGCGCGCGCCGACGAGATCCGCCAGCTGCGCCGCACCGAGCTGAACCTGAACGCAGCATTGGCCGCCGGCCGCGAAACGAGCCTGGCCGTGGGCTTGCTGATGGGCAAATTCCAGACGGACCGCAACACGGCCTTCGAAGTGCTGCGCGACCATGCCCGCTCCAGCCGCCGTAAGATCAATGAAATCGCCAGCCAGCTGCTGCTGGCCGAAGAAACCCTGAACGGCTTGCACGGCGCCTTCCTTAACCGGGCAAAAAGCAAGTAAGGCAGGGAAGCCGGATAGGCATCCCCCAGGCGCCTGTTTTTCGCCCTGGCTTGTTATGATGTGAGGATACGGCGCGTTCGCGCGCCTGGTTCAACTATTGACAGGACACACATGAAAACCAAAGCAGCGATTGCATGGAAGGCGGGCGCCCCGCTGACGATCGAAGAAGTCGACCTGGCCGGCCCGCGCGAGGGCGAGGTACTGGTCGAGATCAAAGCCACCGGCATCTGCCACACCGATTACTACACCTTGTCGGGCGCCGATCCGGAAGGCATCTTCCCGGCTATCCTGGGCCATGAAGGCGCCGGCATCGTCGTCGACGTGGGCCCGGGCGTGAAAAGCCTGAAGAAGGATGACCACGTCATCCCCCTGTACACGCCCGAATGCCGCCAGTGCAAGTTCTGCCTGTCGCAAAAGACCAACCTGTGCCAGGCCATCCGTTCCACGCAGGGCCGCGGCCTGATGCCGGACGCGACGTCGCGTTTCTCCATCGACGGCAAGCCCATCTTCCACTACATGGGCACGTCCACGTTCTCGAACTACATCGTCGTGCCGGAAATCGCGCTGGCGAAAATCCGCGAAGACGCGCCGTTCGACAAGGTGTGCTACATCGGTTGCGGCGTGACGACGGGCGTGGGCGCCGTGTTGTTCACAGCCAAGGTGGAAGCGGGCGCCAACGTGGTCGTGTTCGGCCTGGGCGGCATCGGCCTGAACGTGATCCAGGCAGCCAGGATGGTGGGCGCCGACAAGATCATCGGCGTGGACATCAATCCCGCGCGCCAGGAAATTGCCCGCAAGTTCGGCATGACGCACTTCGTCAACGCCAACGAGGTGGAAAACGTTGTGGATACCATCGTGCAGCTGACGGACGGCGGCGCCGACTACAGTTTCGAATGCATCGGCAATACCACCACCATGCGCCAGTCGCTCGAGTGCTGCCACAAGGGCTGGGGCCAGTCCATCATCATCGGCGTGGCCGCGGCCGGCCAGGAAATTTCCACCCGTCCGTTCCAGCTGGTGACGGGGCGCGTGTGGAAGGGTTCCGCTTTCGGCGGCGCGCGCGGACGCACGGACGTGCCGAAGATCGTCGACTGGTATATGGAAGGCAAGCTCAATATCGACGATTTGATCACGCACCGCTTGAAGCTCGATGATATCAATCAAGGTTTCGACTTGATGAAGAGCGGCGAGTCGATCCGTTCCGTCGTGCTGTATTGATCTGCCGTACAGATTGAAATACGCCGTACCACGGCGTTTTTGCGGAGGCTTCGGCCTCCGTTTTTTTTGCCCGTGCTTTGCCGCCCGTCGCGCAAGCCTGCCGTCCAGGCCTGCATTTGTGCAGCCTGTCGCACGGCGCTGGAGCCGCCCGCCGCGCCTGGCTAGAGTGGACGCTCCAACCATACACATGAGGCAGCCATGTCCACTTCCCACCGTTTGATCCTCAGCCTGGCCGGCATCCTGCTTGGCGGCAGCGCGCTGGCCGTGCAGCCGCCCCAGCCGCCAGCGCCACCGGCCCCGCCTGCCGCGCCCAGCAAGCAGATCAGTATTTCCGTGGAGAGCGGCGACGGCTATGCCCTCGTCGATGGCCGCAAGGACAGCGTCACCATGAGCGGCAGCGATATCGACAACCAGCAGATCAAGCAATTGAAGCAGTCCATCAAGGGACAATTCCTGTGGTTCCGCGACCAGGGCAAGAGTTATGTGGTGCAAGATCCCGTGTTGCTGGCCCGCATCAACGAAGCCTGGAAGCCATCCCAGCAACTGGGCGAACAGATGACTGGCCTGGGTACGCAGATGAGTGCGCATGGCAAGGCGATGGGCGAATTGGGCAGCAAGATGGGCGCGCGCCAGGGCAAGGTCGGTACGCGCGAATCGGAACAGCTGCGTCTCCTGGGCCGCCAGCAGCAGGAACTGGGCCGCAAGCTGGGCGAGGCGTCGCGCCGCCAGGCGCTGGCAACGAGCGATGCGGCACGCCGTACGGCCGAGCGCGACGTGGAGCGCTTGCAACAGCAGATGGAGGATGCCCAGGAACAAATGGAAGAGGCCAACGAACGTATCGCCGCCATACACGAGAGCGAGGCCCAGCAGACCGAAGCGATTTCGCGCCAGATGGAACAGCGCAGCAAGCCCATGGAAACGCTGGGCAAGCAAATGAGCGACCTTGGCCGCCAGCAAGAGAAAGCAGCCAAGGCGGCGGACAAGACCACGCGGCAGGCGATCGCGCAATCGTTGAGCGAAGGCAAGGCAAAGCTGGTGCGCTAAGCGCTCAGCCCAGCAGCTTGCGCATCAGGCAGCGCTGCGCCGGATCGTGCCCGTCCTGCGCCTCGCGCGCCAGCTTGCGTGCATGGCCCGCGCCCAGCGCCGCGGAGCCGATTTCGCTGAAACCGTGGCGCGCATAGTAGGGCGCGTTCCACGGCAGGTGGCGATACGTGCTCAGGGTCAGGCAGGCGCAGCCCAGCGCCTGCCCGTGGGCCGCCGCCGCATCGAGCAGGCGCGCGCCCAGCCCCTGCCGTTGCTGGGGCAGGGCGACGGACAATTCCACGACAAACAGCTGGCCGTCGAGCGCTTCGGCGGCCAGGAAACCCACCGGCGCCGCATGCCCGGCGGCAGCGATCCATACGCCGCCCTGCCGCTGCAGCGCTTGCAAGGTGCTCAATGGCAAGGGTTCTCCCTGCGCCAGCCATGCCAGGTCGGGGCCGGCCTGGGCAAACAGGGCGGCGGCGCTGCGCTCGACCTGGGCCAGCAGGGGCAGGTCGGCGTCGCTGGCTGCGCGGATGGTGTAGTTCATGGCGTGTTCCACACGGCGGCCACGGCGCGGTATTGCGCCGGCAAATGTGCCTTGGCTTCGTCTACGCTGTCGTGGAGCGCATCCTGCACGCTGTTCCACTGCGCGTCGCAGCTGAAGCGGTAGACGCGCGCCTCGCCTTCGTACCGGCACAGGGCCAGGCCGTGGATGGCGAGCGGGGCCGTGCCATCTTCCGCGGCCACGTGGCCGAAAGGCAGATCGGACCAGGCCCACGCCAGTACGCGGGCGCCGTCGATGTGGCTGGGAGGTGTCATGGAGGCGATTTCTGCAGTAATGGCGTGACGCCGATTGTAGCGCGCACGGCGACACTGGCGCGACCGCTGGACAAATGCACAGTATTTTTAGCCATGCCGGTATAATCACGGCATGCAAAATCTTCTTCACAACCTCAATCCCGAACAATTGGCTGCCGTCACCTTGCCGGCGCAGCATGCGCTGATCCTGGCGGGCGCCGGCTCGGGCAAGACCCGCGTGCTGACCACCCGCATCGCGTGGCTGATCCAGACCCAGCAGGTATCGCCGCCCGGCATCCTGGCCGTGACGTTTACCAACAAAGCCGCCAAGGAAATGCTCACGCGCCTGTCGGCCATGCTGCCGATCAATACGCGCGGCATGTGGATCGGCACCTTCCACGGCCTGTGCAACCGCTTGCTGCGCACGCACTACCGCGACGCGGCCTTGCCGCAGACGTTCCAGATCCTCGATTCCCAGGATCAGTTGTCGGTGATCAAGCGCTTGTTGAAGGCGAATAATATTGATGATGAAAAATTCCCGCCGAAGACGGTGATGTATTTCATCAACAATGCCAAGGACCAGGGTTTGCGCGCCACGGACGTGGAAGCGTACGACGCGCACGAGCGCAAGATGGTCGAGCTGTACCAGATGTACGACGACCAGTGTCAGCGCGAAGGCGTCGTGGATTTTGCCGAACTGCTGCTGCGCACGTACGAATTGCTGAGCCGCAACCAGCCCTTGCGCGAGCATTACCAGGCGCGCTTCCGCCATATCCTGGTGGACGAGTTCCAGGATACGAATAACCTGCAATACAACTGGTTGAAATTGCTGGCCGGCCAAGGCAGCCGCGATGGCGGCGCCCTGTTTGCCGTGGGCGACGATGACCAGAGCATCTACGCGTTCCGCGGCGCCAACGTGGGCAATATGAGCGCCTTCGAGCACGAGTTCCAGGTGAAGAACTTGATCAAGCTGGAGCAGAACTACCGTTCGCACGGCCACATCCTCGATAGCGCCAACGTGTTGATCGCGAACAATAGCAAGCGCCTGGGCAAGAATCTGCGCACGGACGCGGGCCATGGCGAGCAGGTGCGCGTGTATGAAGCCAGTTCCGACCTGCAGGA
The DNA here is from genome assembly GCF_009208755.1 of Janthinobacterium sp. FT14W. Classification (NCBI taxonomy): domain Bacteria; kingdom Pseudomonadati; phylum Pseudomonadota; class Betaproteobacteria; order Burkholderiales; family Oxalobacteraceae; genus Janthinobacterium; species Janthinobacterium sp. FT14W. Next base: position 112,225 of record NZ_WFLL01000008.1, read on the forward strand.
AGCGCAGTGGATCATCGAAGAGGCGAAAAGCCTGATCGCCGATGGTGCCTCGCGCAGCGAAATCGCCATCTTGTACCGCTCGAACGCGCAGTCGCGCGTGATCGAACATGCGCTGTTTTCGGCCGGCATGCCGTACCACGTGTATGGCGGCCAGCGCTACTTCCAGCGGGCCGAGGTCAAGCATGCGATTGCTTATTTGCAATTGATGGACAATCCCCACAACGATTCCGCCTTCTTGCGCGTGGTCAATTTCCCCACGCGGGGCATCGGCATGCGCTCGATCGAGCAATTGCAGGCCGCATCGGAGCAATACGGCATTTCGCTGTACGCGGCCGTGCCGTATGTGGCGGGCAAGGCGGGCAGCGTGCTGGCCGGCTTCGTCAAGCTGATCGAAGGCGTGCGCTTTGAAACGCAGCAATTGTCGCTGCCGGAAATGGTGCGCGTGGTGCTGGAAGCGAGTACCTTGCTGCAGCATTACCAGAATGAAAAGGAAGGCGCCGACCGCATCGAGAACCTGGAGCAGATGGTCAGCGCGGCCAGCCAGTTCATTTCCGAGGAAGGTTTCGGACAGGGCGCGCCCGCCCACCTGGGCCCAAGCGCCCAGGCACAGTCCGGTGCACCCGTGGTGAACCAGGATGGCATCGAGATTCTCGATGCGGATGCGCCGCTGCCGGCCGTGATGTCGCCGCTCTCCGCGTTTTTATCGCACGCGTCGCTGGAAGCGGGCGACAACCAGGCGCAGGCGGGGCAGGATGCGCTGCAGATGATGACGGTGCACTCGGCCAAGGGCCTGGAATTCGACAACGTCTTCATTACCGGACTGGAAGAGGGCCTGTTCCCGCACGAAAGCAGCTCGAAGGAAGACAACGGCGTGGAAGAGGAACGCCGGCTGATGTATGTGGCCATCACGCGCGCGCGCAAGCGGCTGTACATGAGTTTTTCGCAGACGCGCATGCTGCATGGCCAGACGCGCTACAACATGAAGTCGCGCTTCTTCGACGAATTGCCGGAAGAATCCTTGAAATGGCTGTCGCCGAAGGTGCAGGCGAACTGGTTCGGCAACCGCAAGTCGGCCTGGGACGAGGCGCCCAAGGTGGCCAGCCTGGGTTCGGACAATGCGATTGCGCAAAAGATCGCGCAAAAAGCCGCGGGCGGCGGCTGGCGCATCGGCGAATCGGTGGCGCACGCCAAGTTCGGCGAAGGCGTGATCGTCAATATCGAAGGCGGCGGCGGCAATGCGCGCGCGCAGATCAACTTCGGCCAGCACGGCATGAAGGTGCTGGACCTGGGTATCGCCAAGCTGGAGCGATTGGGGCGTTGAGACACGAGCGGCCATAAAAAAGGGCAGCCTGCGCAGGCTGCCCTTTTTGCATGCGGCGTGAAAATCAGTCGTTCGGCTTGTCCAGCGACACCGTCTTGCTCTCATCGACGGGCACGCCGAAGATCTGGCGGTAGGCGGCGTAGAACGAGCAATGCATGATGATGGTGAGTATCATCGACAGCGGCATCATCAGCTGCATCATCAGCGGCGTGCGGCCAAAGATGACGGCCAGCAACTGGCTGGTGACGATGCTGATGGCGAACCATGTGGCGGCAAAGACGATGAAGGCCGACAGCGAGCGCCAGACGGCGAAAAAGCTGAAGAACAGCGACTTGCCCAGGCCGGCCTTTTGCCAGTAGATCAGCGGCGCGGCAAAGCAGAACGCCATGGCGGCCGGCACGTACAGCACGATGGCCAGCAGGATGCCGAGGCCCAGGCGCGATTCGGGGATGGCGGCGCGCGCCGCTTCTTCCGTCAGTTGCCCCGTGACCAGCTGCCACAGCAAGCCGTCGTCCACCAGGGTGGACGCGCCGATGGCAAGGATGGCCATCAGGATGTACAGCACGCCCAGGCCGAACAGCGAGGGAAACACCGGTTTGCGGAAGCCCGAGATCAGCAGGCTGGGCAAGACGCGCTTGCCCTGGTCGATATGCAGGCAGCCTTGCACGAAGGCCACGGAAAACACGGGCACGAGGATGACGGGCAGCATCTGGCCGAGCACGGGCACGATGCTGACGGCCAGCATGCAGAACATATAGCCGAGAAACAGCATCGACATGCCGCCAGGTTGCTTGCGAAACAGGCCAAAGCCTTGTTTCACCCAAAGCCAGCCTGTACTTGCAGGTAATTTTTCCATGTTTAAAACAGTTCCGGTGCAGGTGTGGCAATACGTTCGCGCAGAATGCGTTCGAAATGCGTGGGATCGTGCGGGGTCAGCATTTCCGCTTCGCGCGGCTGGTAATAATCGTACAGGCGCGACAGCCAGAAGCGCAGCGCGGCGGCGCGCAGCATCGGCTGCCATGCCGTCTGTTCTTCGTGCGTAAACGGGCGCACGGCCTGGTAGGCGTCCAGCAGGGCACGCACGCGCACCGTGTCGAGCACGCCCGTGGCCAGGTCCACGCACCAGTCGTTGACGGTGACGGCCACGTCGAACAGCCAGGTGTCGCAGCCGGCAAAATAAAAGTCGAAAAAGCCCGTCAGCTGTTCGCCGTCAAACATGACATTGTTGCGGAACAAGTCGGCATGCACGGGACCGCGCGGGATGGCTTTATAGGTAGCGCAGGCAGCAAAGGCGTCCTGGAAATGGATTTCCGCGCGCAACAAATGCGCCTTGGCGTCATCGAGGTGGGGCAAGACCAGCGGCGTGGTGGTGTTCCACCAGTCCAGTCCCCGCAAATTCGGCTGCTGCAGGGGGAAATCCTGCGCTGCCAGGTGCATCTTCGCCAGCATGGCCCCCACGGCCGCGCAATGCACGGCTTGCGGCGCCATCTGCGAGCTGCCGTCGAGCTTGCTGACGATGGCGGCCGGCTTGCCTTGCAGGGCCGTCACCAGTTCGCCATCGGCATTGGCGATGGGGGCGGGCACCAGCACGCCCCGGTCCGCCAAATGGCGCATCAGCTGCAGATAGAACGGCAATTGCTCGAAGCTGAGGTTTTCAAAGATCGTCAGCACATACTCGCCGCGCTCCGTGCTCAGGAAGAAATTGCTGTTTTCAATGCCGGATGCGATGCCCTTGAGCGCCAGAGGTTTGCCGAGTGGAAATTGCGTGATCCACTGGCCGATATCGTCCAGGTGTAGCGCGGTAAATACTGCCATGGGAAAGAGGGGAATGGTCTAAAAGGTCAAAAAAAGCCGGCTGCCCCGCAGATGGCCGGGGCAGGGCAGAAGAGAGTGGCTGCTTACTTCGTTGCTGCGGGCGGTGCTGGCGCGTCCGCGGCCTCTTCATCGCGTTGTTTCTGTTTCTTCTTGCCCAGGTCGAATTCCAGTACTTTCCATTGGGGGCCGCGCAGGGCGCCGCCGTTGGCCTGGTCGGCGCCCGTGGCCGGCTTCATGTAATAGGTGCTGCCGCCCGTGGTGACTTTCACTTCGGACGTCACACCCGCTTCGCGTTTCTCGGTGATCTGCTGCCTGGCGGCAGCCGGCGCCACGGTGATGGGCGCTTCGCCCATTTCCTCGATACGTTCGAGCTGTGGCGGCGCGTCGCTCGGTTTGGCCGGCGTCTGGGCGCTGGCGATGGCCGAACATGCCAGCAGGGGCAGGGCGAGGAATGTCCAGAGTGTCGATGTACGCATCATGATGGGTTCGCTTCCATGTGTGGGACTGCAGCGCGTGCAGTGGTGTAATGCCGTCAATTTATCTATAAGGCATTGTAACAAACTGGTAGGCAATGCTGTTTAATACAGCTGATTAATGTGCCGAAATGGCTGGCGGCGGCAGCCCGCGCGCCCGCACGGGGCCGCCGGGGTGCTCAAAACGCCGGGAACGGCACGCATGGCGGCCGGTGGCGCGGCCCCAAACTCTGCGATAATTGGGCGATATTCCGCCCGCCCGCCGCGCTTTCCCCGGCGGACGCGGCTCACCTTATTTTATTGGCATTATGCAAAACACCCTGCTGTTAGTCGACGGTTCCAGTTACCTTTATCGTGCTTTCCATGCGCTGCCCGACCTGCGCAGCCCGGATGGCTATCCCACGGGCGCCATGCACGGCATGGTCAACATGCTGCGCCGCCTGCGCGCCGACTACCCGGCTGCCTACATCGCCTGCGTCTTCGATGCCAAGGGTAAAACTTTCCGCGACGACATGTACCCCGAGTACAAGGCCACGCGCGCCTCGATGCCGGACGACCTGCGCCTGCAGATCGAACCGATCCACGAAGCCGTGCGGGCCATGGGCTGGCCCATCCTGATGGTCGACGGCGTGGAAGCGGACGACGTGATCGGCACCCTGGCCGTGCAGGCGGCCGCCGCCGGCATGGACGTGGTGGTGTCGACGGGCGACAAGGACCTGGCGCAGCTGGTCAACAGCCAGGTGACCCTGATCAATACCATGAGCAATGAAAAGCTGGACGAGGCGGCCGTGCTGGCCAAGTTCGGCGTGCCGCCCAACCGCATCATCGATTATCTGTCGCTGATCGGCGATACGGTGGACAATGTGCCGGGCGTCTCGAAATGCGGCCCGAAAACGGCCGTCAAGTGGCTGACCTTGTATGACAGCCTGGAAGGCGTGATGGAAAACGCGGCCAATGTGGGCGGCGCCGTGGGCGAAAACCTGCGCACGGCCCTGCCTTGGCTGCCGCAGGCGCGCGCCTTGATCACCGTCAAGACCGATTGCGATCTGTCGCAGCACATGACGACGATCGCCGACTCGCTGGTGGCAAGACACGAAGACAAGGAAGCGCTGCTGGCCTTCTTCCAGCGCTACGGCTTCAAGGCCCTGCTGCGCGAACTGGGCGCGGCGCCGCCGCCGATGTCGCCCGTTGGGCCAGCGGCCGCCGCCGGTGCCTCCACCGCCAATACGACGGGCGACATGTTCGCCGATGCTGTGTCAGCCGTGGAAGCCGTGTATGAAACCGTGCTGACGGACGAGCAGCTCGATAAGTGGATCGCCCTGATCGATGCGGCGGCCCTGACGGCCGTCGACACGGAAACCACCTCGCTGGAACCGATGACGGCGCAGATGGTCGGTATTTCCCTGTCCGTGGCCGAGCACGCGGCCTGCTACATTCCGCTGACGCACGACTACGCGGGCGCGCCGGAACAGTTGTCGCGCGAACACGTGTTGGCGAAGTTGCGCCCGTGGCTGGAGGACGAAACGAAATCCAAGCTGGGGCAGAACCTGAAATACGACAGCCACATCTTCGCCAACCATGGCGTGACGTTGCGCGGCATCGCCCACGATACCCTGCTCGAATCGTATGTGTTCGAATCGCACAAGAAGCACGACATGGACAGTCTGGCCCTGCGCCACCTGAACTACACGACGATTCCGTTCGAGGACGTGTGCGGCAAGGGCGCCAAGCAGATCACGTTCAACCAGGTGGAAGTGGAGCAGGCGGCGAAGTACGCGGCCGAGGATGCGGACGTCACCTTGCGTTTGCACAATGCCATGTGGGGCAATGTGGCGAACGATGAGAAGCTGACTTTCATCTATGAAAAGATCGAGATGCCGACGGCCGTGGTCTTGCAAAAGATCGAGCGCAACGGCGTGCTGATCGACGACGAGCTGCTCAACATCCAGTCGGCCGAGCTGGCCGTCAAAATCCTCGAACTGGAAAAGAAGGCGTACGAACTGGCCGAGCAGCCATTCAACCTGGGTTCGCCCAAGCAGATCGGCGAAATTTTCTTTGAAAAATTGAAACTGCCGGTGGTCAAGAAGACCCCGACGGGCGCACCGTCGACGGATGAAGAAGTGCTGCAAAAGCTGGCCGAGGATTATCCGCTGCCCAAAGTGCTGCTCGAATACCGGGGCATGGCCAAGCTGAAGTCGACGTACACGGATAAATTGCCGAAGATGATCAACGTCACCACGGGCAGGGTGCACACGAACTATGCGCAAGCCGTGGCCGTCACGGGCCGTCTGGCGTCAAACGACCCGAACCTGCAGAATATTCCCATCCGCAGCGCGGAAGGCCGGCGCATCCGCGAAGCCTTCATTGCGCCGCCGGGCAGCCACATCGTTTCGGCCGACTATTCGCAGATCGAATTGCGCATCATGGCGCACATCTCGGGCGACGAAGCCATGCTGCGCGCGTTTGCCGACGGCATCGACATTCACCGCGCCACGGCCGCCGAGATCTTTGGCGTGCCGGCTGCGGAAGTGCAGAGCGAACAGCGCCGCTACGCCAAGGTCATCAACTTTGGTTTGATCTACGGCATGAGCGCATTCGGCCTGGCCGGTAACTTGGGTGTGGACCGCACGGCCGCGCAAAGCTATATCGACCGTTACTTTGCCCGTTTTTCCGGCGTGAAACAGTATATGGAAGACACGCGCCAGCAAGCGAAGGCGCGCGGCTACGTGGAAACCGTGTTCGGCCGCCGTTTGTGGCTGCCGGAAATCAATTCGCCGAACGGCCCCCGCCGCCAGGGCGCCGAACGGGCGGCCATCAACGCGCCCATGCAGGGCACGGCCGCCGACCTGATCAAGCTGGCCATGATTGCCGTGCAAGGCTGGCTGGAAACGGATGGCTTGCAGACGAAGATGATCATGCAGGTGCACGATGAACTGGTGCTGGAAGTGCCGGACGCCGAGCTGGAACTGGTCAAGCGCAAGCTGCCGGAACTGATGGCCGGCGTGGCCGCGCTGAAAGTGCCGCTGACGGCGGAAGTGGGCGTAGGCAAAAATTGGGACGAAGCGCATTAATTAAACGCAATACCTTCAGGAGAAACGCATGAGCGACATGATCACCGATTGTGAAAGTTTGCTGGGCCAGAGCAGCTTGTCCGGGCCCGATGGCCGGCGTGGTTTCCTGAAGGTGGCGCTGGGCACGGGCTTTGCCGTGGCCGTGCTGCCCGTGGCGGCGCAAAACGTCATCAAGACGGATTCCGCCGGGCTCGTCACGGCCAGCATATCCGTGATGGTCGATGGTCAGGCCGTGCCCGTGTATGCGGCCCAGCCGGAAGGCAAGACGGGCTTGCCCGTGGTGCTGGTTATTTCGGAAATCTTTGGCGTGCATGAACATATCGCCGACATGGCGCGCCGCTTCGCCAAGCAAGGCTATCTGGCGCTGGCGCCCGACCTGTTCGTGCGTCAGGGCGACCCCACCAAGGTGGGCAGCATTCCAGAGTTAATGAAGGGCATCATCGCCAAGACGCCCGATGCGCAAGTGATGACGGACCTCGATGCCGTGGTCGCATGGGCGAAACAGAATGGCGGCGACACGGGCCGCCTGGGCATCACGGGTTTCTGCTGGGGCGGCCGCATCACCTGGCTGTACGCGGCGCACAATCCCGCCGTCAAGGCGGGCGTGGCCTGGTATGGCCGCCTCGTGGGCGAACCGACCCCCTTGCAGCCGAGCAACCCCATCGATATCGCCGCCAGCTTGAAAGTGCCCGTGCTGGGCTTGTATGGCGGCAAGGATACGGGCATCAGCCAGGAATCGATCGGCAAGATGAAGGACGCGCTGGCCAAGGGCGGCAACAAGTCGGAATTCGTCGTCTACCCCGATGCGGGCCACGCCTTCAACGCCGATTACCGTCCCAGCTATGTGGCGGCCGATGCGAAAGACGGCTATGCGCGTTGCCTGGCCTGGTTCAAACGCCACGGCGTAGCGTGATCTGCAACAGAAAAAGAGCAAATTTTTCCATCAGTTGACGCGAAAGGCGCACCGGGCTGTAAAATGCCCGGTTCGCGTCAATGCAGTACAATTGCATCTTCACTGCGCCACGCTGCCGCCAAGCGCGCACAAGATTGAATAATAAGCAACACTATGCAGATCAAGCCAGACGCCAGCATCGCGGGCGCCCGTAGGCCGGCGCCATTTTGAGGTAAGAAAATCATCGATCCCGTCCTTATATCCATTTTGCTCGCGACCACGATCGCGGGCGTATTCAGCATTACCGCGGCGGCGATCTTTTCGTTTGCATTCTTGTCCAAAGTGGTCGAGCGCATGGTCAGCTTGTCCGTCGGCATCATGTTGTCGACGTCCCTGCTGCACGCCTTGCCCGAAGCATTCGAATCGCAGGCGGACCCGCGCAGCCTGTTCGCCACCCTGCTGGCAGGCTTGCTGGCCTTTTTCATGCTGGAAAAATTTGCGATTTTGCGCCATTCGCACCACCACGAAGGCGACGGCCACCACCACGCGCACGGCCACGACAAGCACGAAGCGGGCAAGGCCGGCTGGATGATCCTCGTGGGCGACGGCATGCACAACTTTACGGACGGCATTTTGATCGCCGCCGCCTTCCTGGCCGACCCGAAGCTGGGCCTGGTGACGGGCCTGGCCATCATCGCGCATGAAATCCCGCAGGAAATCGGCGACTTCATCGTGCTGCTCAATGCCGGCTTCTCGCGCCTGCGCGCGTATATTTTCAATCTGCTGTGCAGCCTGATGGCGGTGGCGGGCGGCCTGCTCGGCTATTTCACCCTGGACCGCGCCAGCAATCTGATTCCTTACGTGCTCGTGTTCGCCTCGTCCGGCTTCATCTACATTGCCCTGTCCGACCTGATGCCGCAGATGCAGCGCCGCGCCACCTTGCGCGAAACCATCCCGCAAGTGCTGCTGATCGCGCTGGGCGTGTGCATCGTGCTGTTCCTGACGCATAAACGCCACGGCGGTTGACGCGCGGCGGTGCCGCAGTGTCACTTGTGCTATATTGCCTTTCTGACTAACTTGCACAGAAAGGAGGAAAATATCATGGAAGAAAACTTGTTGCTCGCCGCATGGCGCGCACGCTCTTTAAGCGCATTTGCCAGCTCTTGCCCACGTTCTATCGCGCTGCGATAACCTGGCCAGAGCAAAGTTACCCTCCTAGACGAGTCCTTTCCTGGTACTCCGTTGTCGTTAGCGCTCCTGTTAACGCGGATGCTTGCATCCCGAACAAAGACAAGAGCCATGACTACCCTGATCTCGACACAAGCTTTACAACTCGATACCCACGACGGTTTCCTGTTCCATGAACTCGCCTTTACCTTGCGCCAGGGCGACCGCATCGGCCTGATCGGCCACAACGGCTGCGGCAAATCCACCTTGCTGGGGTTGCTCAGCGGCACGCGGGAAGCCACTGCCGGCGCCATCCACTATTCTCGTGCCTGCCGCTTGCAGCACGTGGAGCAGCACTTGCCGCCGGAACTTGCCAGCCTGAGCCTGTACGACGCCTTGCTGGCGCCCGTGCTGGAACAGCCCGAGCTGCATTGGCGGGTCGACAGCCTCTTGGCCGAGTTAGGCTTCGAGCACGAGACGGCGCAAGTGCCCGTGCACTCGCTGTCCGGCGGCCAGCATACGCGACTGCTGCTGGGGCGTGCCCTGCTGCAGGAGCCGAACGTGCTGCTGCTCGATGAGCCCAGCAATCATCTGGACTTGCCATCCCTGCTGTGGCTGGAGCAATTCCTGCTGGCCTGGCGCGGCGCCTTCATCCTCGTCTCGCACGACCAGCGCCTGCTCGACAACGTGGCCACGCGCAGCTGGATCTTGCGCGACCGCCGGCTCTACGATTTCGACTTGCCGTGCGGCCCCGCGCTGGCGGCGCTGGCCGAAGCCGATATTGCCGCCGCTGCCCGCCATGCGGCGGAACAGAAGGAAATCGACCGCCTGTCTGCCAGCAGCGCCCGCCTGGCCCTGTGGGGCCGCACCTATGACAATGAAGACCTGGCGCGCAAGGCCAAGACCATGCAGCGGCGCATCGACAAGTTGAAGGATGAGCAATCGTTCGTCAGCGATGGCGCACCCTGGCGCTTGAGTCTGCGCGGCAAGGCGCTGGCGGCCGACCAGCTGCTGGTGCTGGACGGGCTGGACGTGCGCGCCGTGCCCGCGTCTCCCGTGCTGTTCCAGGTCGGCCAGCTGTGGCTGAAACCGGGCGACCGGGTCGCCTTGCTGGGTGCCAACGGCAGCGGCAAGTCCTCGTTGCTGCGCTTGTGCTGGCAAGCCATCCAGGCGCAGGAAGAACGGACGGACTTGCGCTACCACAAGGCGGCAAACATCGGCTATTACGACCAGTCGCTCAAGCAACTGGCCGATACGGCCGACCTGTCCGACGCCCTGTATCCGTTTGCCGTGCAAAACGAAGCTGCGCGCAGCCAGGTGGCGCGCAAGCAGGCGTTAATCTCGGCCGGTTTCCCGTATGCGCGCCATGGCCAGACGGTGGCCACCCTGAGCGGCGGCGAGCGGGCGCGGCTGCTGTTCCTGGGGCTGTCGCTGGCCAGCTACCACTTGCTGCTGCTCGATGAACCCAGCAATCACCTGGACATGCAGGGTAAGGGGGAGCTGGGACAAGCGTTGCAGGGATTTGCGGGCGGCTGCCTGCTGGTATCGCACGACCGCGACCTGATCGAGACGGCCTGCAACCGCTTTTGGGTGGTGGCCGATGGCGGGCTGGAAGAGTGGCTTGATGCGGCCAGCGCGTATGCACGGCTGAGTCTTGAGGATGGGCAGGCGCCGGCGTCCGCGCCGCGCGTGGACACGGCTGCGCTTGCGCCAGCGCAAACCGACATCGACGTGCAGCTGGAACGCCTGTGCGAACTGGAGCAGTTGCTGGCGCAAGACCTGGCGAGAAAACCGCGCCACCAGAAGCCGGCCAGCCAGCAGGCGTGGCAGGCGGAACTGGAACGCTTGAATCAGTCGCTGGGGATAACGTCGTAGTTACCCACAAGTAAAAAGGCGGACCATCTGGTCCGCCTTTTTTTAACTGCCCGTCGCCACGGGCCTTGCCGGGTCGGCACACCATTCGCTCCACGAGCCCGGATACAGGGCCGCGCCGGGCAAGCCGGCCACTTCCAGGGCCAGCAGGTTGTGGCAAGCCGTCACGCCGGAGCCGCACTGCAGGATGGCCGCTTGCGGCGCGTCAAACAAGGGGCTGAAGTCGCGCCGCAGTTCCTCGGCGTTTTTAAAATGGCCATCCGCCTGCAGGTTATCCTTGAAGAAACGGTTTTTCGCGCCGGGGATATGGCCGCCCACGGGGTCGATGGTTTCGTTTTCGCCCCGGTAGCGGTCGGGCGCGCGCGCGTCGATCACGGTCAGCGCCTGTGTTTCCAGGTTGGCGATGACGTCCTGCACGGTGACCATGCGCGTCAGGCTGGTTTTTTCCGTGAGCTGGCCCGCCGCGCGGGGCGCCACGGGCGTGACCAGGGGCAAGCCTTGCGCCTGCCATGCGGCCAGGCCGCCGTCGAGCACGGCGACGGCCCCGTGGCCCACCCAGCGCAGCAGCCACCACAGGCGGGCGGCGAACATGCCGCCCTGGCCGTCATATGCCACCACTTGCGTGTCGTCATTGATGCCCCAGCCGCGCAAGGTGACCAGCAGGGTATTGCGGTCGGGCAGGGGATGCCGTCCCGTAAAGTCCGGGCCGCGCGCCGTCTTGGGGCCGGACAGGGCCGTGTCGATGTCGGCGAACTGCGCGTTCTGGATGTGGCCGGCGGCAAACGCATCGCTGCCGGCCGTGGGGTTGAGCAAGTCGTGGCGGCAATCGAGGATGACCCAGTTGCTGTCATTCACGTGGCTGGACAAATCATTGCTGTTGATCAAGGTCGTATACAAGGTCATGACTCCTTACACTTCGCTGGCGATGGGATCCGTGCGCGCGATGGCGGCGCCACGGGCCGTGTTGCGGGTATTGTAATAGGTTGCCGCGATGCCGGAAGCGAGAATGATGCCGATGCCGGCCCAGCCGTGCCAGTCGAACAGGTCGCCAAAGATCACCACGCCCCAGAAGCTGGAAAAGACGATGCCCGTGTACTGCAGATTCGCCACCACGAGGGTCTTGCCCAGGCGATAGGCGCGCGTCATGGCCATCTGCGCCATGGTGGCGCACAGGCCGATGGCGGCCAGCAAGCCGATGCCGTAGGCGCTCGTGTGCGCGTGCCAGGCGACGGGACCGCCGCCGGCGCTGGCCACGTGGCCGATCACGCCGGCGAGGAAATTGACGACCGAGAAATAGAACACGACCCGGTATTCGGGTTCGCCCAGCAAGCCCAGCTTGCGGACCTGCAGGTAGGCGAGGGCCGACAGCATGCCGGAAATCAGGGCCGTGATGGCGCCAGCCGCCTGGTCCGTCTCGAACACGGGTTGCAGCAGCAGGGTCACGCCGACAAAGCTCATGGCGATGGCCGCCGCCAGCGGCCATTCGACCTGTTTCATGCCTTTCCACCAGCCGCCCGCCAGCAGGATCACGGCGATCCAGATGGGCGCCATGTAATTGAGCGTCATGGCCGTGGCCAGCGGCAGGATGGCGATCGCGTAAAACCACAGCCACAGGGCGATCACGCCCACCACGCCGCGCCACAGATGCTGGCCCGGCATCGTGGTTTTAAAGCTGCCGCCTTGGTAGAGGATGGTGCAGCTCATGACGGCCATGCCGATGATGCCGCGATACATGACGATTTCGGACGTCGAATACATCTCCGACGCCAGCTTGACGCACACGCCCATGATGGCGAACATAAAACTGGCAAACAGCATCCACAACGATTGCATTGGATTCCTGGGTAATGAGAGGATAAAAAAAGGGCCGCGTCATGCGGCCCTTCTGCGAATTACAGTTCGATATTGCTGCGGTACCATTCGTGGAAGTGCTGCATGCCATCTTCCATCGGCGACTGGTAAGGGCCCACTTCGCTCACGCCGCGCGCCATCAGGGCCTTGCGGCCCGCATCCATGCGCTGGGCGATTTCATCGTCCTCGACGCAGGTTTCCATGTAGGCTGCCCGTTCGGCCTCGACGAAGTCGCGCTCGAACAGCACGATTTCCTCTGGGTAATAGAACTCCACCACGTTGCGCGTCTTTTGCGGGCCATCGGGCCACAGGGTCGAGACGACGAGCACGTGCGGATACCATTCGACCATGATGTTCGGATACAGGGTCAGCCAGATGGCGCCATACGGCGGCGCTTCGCCGCCGCGGAATTGCAGCACCTGTTCCTGCCATTTCTTGTAGGCAGGCGAACCGGCTTGCTGCAGGCCCCGGTGCACGCCCACCGTTTGCACGCTGTAATCCTTGCCGAATTCCCAGCGCAGGTCGTCGCAGCTGACGAAGCTGCCCAGGCCCGGGTGGAACGGCTCCACGTGATAGTCTTCCAGATAGACTTCGATGAAGGTTTTCCAGTTGTAGTCGCACTCGTGGATTTCCACGTGGTCGAACATGTAGCCGGAAAAATCGAGGTCTTTCGAGACGGACAAATCTTTCAATTTTTCCATCACGTTGTAGCCGTTCTGCTCGAACAGCAAGCCATTCCAGCTTTGCAGCGGCGTTTTCGACAGGTTCAGGCACGGCGTCTCGGGGAAGTGCGGCGCGCCGATCAATTCACCCTTGAGGTCGTAGGTCCAGCGGTGCAGCGGGCACACGATATTATTGGCATTGCCGCGGCCGTTGAACATCAGCGCCTGCCGGTGGCGGCAGACGTTGGACAGCACTTCGATGCCATTGGCGTTGCGCACGAGCATGCGCCCTTCGTTCTCAGACGCCAGGGTCGCAAAATCGCCGGTTTCCGGCACCATCAGCTCATGCCCGACATAGCGCGGGCCGGCCTGGAACAATTGTTGCATTTCACGCTGCAACAGCGTTTCGTCAAAATAGACGTGGACCGGAAGTTGCGCGTTTGAGCGCGCCAGCTTGGCGTGAGTAGCCAGATCGGACATCCCAACCCCCCATAAATGTACAACGGTCAGCAGTGCCCCAGGCCATTCCCTGGACAACCGCTACAGAGAGAAAGAATCCGCAAAGACCTGAATTCAAATTTGTTGAAACGGTATTTCGGACAGAACCGGCGATTATAGCGCGTATCGGCCTCGGCATTGCCAAAACCCCCCGGTAAATACGGCACTTTAATGAGAAACATTGTCATTTACCATGCAATTTCGGGCCGATGGGGGCGATTGCGCTAAAATTTACTGCCAAGCTGGCAACGTCTTCTCCTTTGAGCACGCCGATTGCGCTTTAGTTTTCACTTAATAGTGTGGTTTGTTCTAAAATAACGCTTCTATGCTGGCCGGGAGTCCCCGGCGTCTCCCACCAAGCCCCTCGTGCCACGAAGAGATCTGAGTCTATGTCGAAGAAAATAACTGCCGCTGCCGCAGCGCCGGCCTCGTTTGAAGAGGCAATGGCGGAACTGGCGCAGCTGGTAACGCAAATGGAAGCGGGCCAGTTGCCGCTGGAAGCATCGGTCGCGGCGTACCAGCGCGGCTCGGAACTGGTCAAGTATTGCGCAACCCAGCTCGACAGTGTCGAAGCGCAGGTGAAAGTACTGGAAGGCGACATGTTGAAACCGTTCGTGGATGCCGGCGAGGCCGCGCAATGATGGCCAGCATGCAACAAGACAGCGTGACCTTCGGCGACTGGATGCAGAGCACCCAGTCCGGCGTGGAAAGCCGGCTCGACCAGTTCCTGCCGGCGGCGGACGCCGTGCCGCACAAGCTGCACGCAGCCATGCGGTACGCGCTCCTGGGCGGCGGCAAGCGCGTGCGCCCGCTGCTGGTGATGGCGGCCGGCGAATTGTTCGACGCCGACCAGGACACCCTGGCGCGCGCCGCTTGCGCACTGGAAATGATTCACGTGTATTCGCTCGTGCATGACGACATGCCGTGCATGGATGACGATGCCTTGCGCCGTGGCAAGCCCACCGTGCACATCGCCTACGATGAAGCGACGGCCCTGCTGGTGGGCGACGCGCTGCAATCGCAGGCGTTCATGCTGCTGGCCGACGGCGCGGCGATTCCTCCCGCGCGGCAAATGGCCATGATCAAGCTGCTGGCGCACGCCTCCGGTTCGGCCGGCATGTGCGGCGGCCAGGCAATCGACCTCGACAGTGTGGGCCTGGCCTTGAGCCTGCCGCAACTGGAACAGATGCATCAGCTGAAAACGGGCGCCTTGCTGCGCGCGGCCGTGATCCTCGGCGCGCTGGCGGGCAAGGAGCTGGCGCCGGACGACATGACGGCGCTGAACGCGTATGCGCGCGCCGTCGGGCTGGCGTTCCAGGTGGTCGACGATGTGCTCGACGCGACGGCCGATTCGGCCACCCTGGGCAAGACGGCGGGCAAGGATGCGGCCGCCAACAAGCCCACCTACGTATCGATACTGGGGCTGGAACCATCGAAAGCCCTGGCAGAACAATTGCGGTGCGACGCCCATGCGGCGCTGGCGCCATTCGGGGACAAGGCACGCCGTCTGCGCGAGCTGGCAGACCTGGTCGTGCAGCGGAAGGCATAAATGAAACTGTTAGAAACCATCAATGAACCAGCGCAAGTGCGCAAGCTGGCCCGCTCGCAACTGGTGCCGCTGGCGCAGGAATTGCGCAGCTTCCTGCTCGACTCCGTTTCCAAGACGGGCGGCCACCTGTCGTCCAACCTGGGCACGGTCGAGCTGACCGTCGCGCTGCACTACGTGTTCAACACGCCGCATGACCGCATCGTGTGGGACGTGGGCCACCAGACCTACTCGCACAAGATCCTCACGGGCCGCCGCGGGCGCATGCACACCCTGCGCCAGAAGGACGGCATTTCCGGCTTCCCGAAGCGCGACGAAAGCGAATACGACACGTTCGGCACGGCGCACTCGTCGACATCGATCTCGGCTGCGCTGGGCATGGCGCAGGCCGCCAAGATCAAGGGCGACCCGCTGCACGCGATCGCCGTCATCGGCGACGGTTCGATGACGGCCGGCATGGCTTTCGAGGCGATGAACAATGCGGGCGTGCAGGAAGACGTCAACCTGCTGGTGATTCTGAACGACAACGACATGTCGATCTCGCCGCCCGTGGGCGCGCTGAACCGCCACCTGGCGCGACTGATGTCGGGCCAGTTCTATGCTGCCGCGAAAAACGTGGGCAAGTCCGTCTTGCCCGGCCCCGTGCTGGAATTGGCGAAGCGCTTTGAAGAGCACGCCAAGGGCATGGTCGTGCCCGCCACCATGTTCGAGGAATTCGGTTTCAACTACATCGGCCCCATCGACGGCCACGACCTCGATTCGCTGATCCCGACCTTGCAAAACATCAAGCAATTGAAGGGTCCGCAATTCCTGCACGTGGTGACCAAAAAAGGCCAGGGCTACAAGCTGGCCGAAGCGGAACCGATCCTGTACCACGGCACGGGCAAGTTCAACCCGGCAGAGGGCATCAAGCCGGCCACGGCGCCCGCCAAGATGACGTACACGGAAGTGTTCGGCAATTGGCTGTGCGACATGGCCGCGCACGACAAGCGCCTGGTGGGCATCACGCCCGCCATGCGCGAAGGCTCGGGCATGGTCAAGTTCGAACAGAAGTTCCCGGCCCGCTACTTTGACGTGGGCATTGCCGAACAGCATTCCGTGACCTTCGGCGCGGGCCTGGCCTGCGAAGGCTTGAAACCCGTCGTGGCCATCTATTCCACCTTCCTGCAGCGCGCCTACGATCAGCTGATCCACGACGTGGCCCTGCAAAACCTGGACGTGACGTTCGCGCTGGACCGCGCGGGCCTGGTGGGAGCCGATGGCGCCACGCACGCGGGCAACTACGACATGGCGTTTTTGCGCTGCATCCCGAACATGGTCATCATGGCCGCGTCCGACGAAAACGAATGCCGGCAGATGCTGACGACGGGTTACCACTACCCGGGTCCGGCCGCCATCCGCTATCCGCGCGGCGCCGGCGCCGGCGCGGTCATCGTGCCGGAACTGACCAGCATCGAGATCGGTAAGGGCGAACTCAAGCGCCAAGGCAAGCGCATCGCCATCCTGGCCTTCGGTTCGATGGTGGCGACTAGCGTGGCGGCGGGCGACAAGCTGGACGCGACGGTGGCCAACATGCGCTTCGTCAAGCCGCTCGACGTGGCGCTGGTAAAACAGCTTGCTGCCGAGCACGATTACCTGGTGACGGTGGAAGAGGGCTGCATCATGGGCGGCGCCGGTTCGGCCGTGGCCGAGGCCCTGGCGGCCGAGGGCATCGTCAAGCCGATCCTGATGCTGGGCTTGCCCGACACCTTCATCGACCATGGCGACCCCGTGCAGTTGCTGAAAGGCGTGGGCCTGGACGCCGCCGGCATCGCCGCCTCGATCGAGCAGCGCTTTGGCGGCACGCAGCCGCCGCGCCTGGCAGCTGTCAGCTAAGCTGGTTTGCATACGGAAAAGCGACACCGAGGTGTCGCTTTTTTTTCGCCCGCGGAGATTTTACGCTGCACTGCAACATTCTTTGCCCGGGAATGCTACGATGACGCTTTGATACCTTCTCAAAGTCCACCTTGCACTTCAGGAAACTTCACCGCCGTGTGCGCGCACTGGCCGGCCGCTGGCTGGCGGGCATGCACGCCTACACCGATACCCTGGCGCAGCGCCGCCCCCTGTGGATGGTCACCCTGGCCATCGATGAAACGAACCTGTCCGAAGGCTTGCGGGCCGCCTGCGCCTCGAGCGCCATGCTGCTGCTGGGCTTGCTGTTCGACCACCCTGATTTTTCCTGGGCCGCCATCGGCGCCTTCTGGACTTGCCTGGCCGACGCGGCGGGCACGCGGCGTATGCGTTTCGTCTCGATGGTGGGCTTCGGCTTGCTGTCCACCGTGGCTGGCGGCCTGACGGCGCTGGCGGCCGGCCACGGCATGGCGGCGGCCGCCATTGCCGTGCTGCTGTTTTCCTGGGCCGGCGCGCTGGCGCGCATCTGGGGCGCGGCCACGGCGCAAGTGGCCATCCTGGCGGCCACCGCCTGCGTGGTGATGGTCACGCATCCGCTGGCATCGATGACGCAGACGGCGCCTTTCCTGGGCCTGTACATGTTCGGCTGCCTGTTTGCCACCGTGCTCAGTTTTACGGTCTGGCGCATCCACCCGTTCGGCCCCAGCAGGCGCGCCATCCGCGCCGCGTATTCGCGCCTGGCCGGCATCGCGCGCGACAATGCGCGCTTCCTGGAACAGGGCCCGGCATTGCCGGACGCGGCCGCGCATGGCGCCAGCTACCGTTCGCAGGCGCGCGCCGCACTGGAAGCGGCGCGCGTGGCGCTGGCCGCCGTGCCGCCCGCGCGCGCGGGCCGCAGCGCTCTGTACGACAACCTGTTGCTGGCGCTCAGCGACGCCGAGCGCATCTTCGCCTATCTGATTGCCGTCACGCATACGTGCGAGCGCGAGCAGCAGCGCCTGCGCCGGGACCCGCGCGCGCGGCGCAGCCTGGAAGTGATGGCCGTGCTGCTGCGCCGCCTGGGGCAAGCCGTGCAGCGCCAGCCGGAAACGCCGCCCCTGCTGCTGCAGCGGCGCCTGGCCGCCTGCGGACGGCGCCTGGAAGCGGCGCTGGGCGCCTTGCTGCCGCTGCGCCTGAACGTGGAATTCATGGAACTGGGCTTGCCGCGCGCGACGCAGCTGCCGTGGCGCGAGGCGGCTTTCCTGGTACTGGGGCAGGCGTGGCAAACGGCGAAAGTCAACGCCACGCCGCAGTCGCTGAGCTGGCGCCATGCGGCGCGCGTGTCGCTGGCGACGACGGCCGGCTTCCTGCTGGTCGAAGCCTTGCACATTCCCTTCGGCTACTGGGCCACCATGGCGACCTTGCTGATCCTGCAGCCGTCCGTGTCGACCACCTGGCCGCGCGGCATCGAGCGGGTGGCGGGCAGCGTGCTGGGCGCCGTGCTGGCCGTGCTGATCGGCCTGGCCGTTCACACCCCGCTGGCGATCTCGCTCGTGGTGTTTCCCCTGATCGTCGCCACCATGGCCTTGCGCCGCGTCAGCTACAGCCTGCACGTGCTGTTCATGACGCCCGCCTTCGTGCTGGTGGCCGACTATGCGGCGCCGGCCAGCGAGATGGTGTATGCCGCTAGCCGCCTGGGCAACAATGTGCTGGGCTGCGTGCTGGCCCTGCTGGCCACGTTCTTCCTGTGGCCCGACCGCGAGGCGGACGACCTGGACCAGCGCCTGGCCAAGGCCGTGTCGGCCAACCTGAAATACCTGCTGGCCGTGCTGGCGGCGGGCGGACGGTGGGATAGCGCGATCGCCCGTCTGCGCCGCGAGGCGGGACTGGCCAGCAATAATGCGGAACAGGTGCTGCAGCGCCTGCGCATCGAACGCCGCCTGGACCGCAGCAGCGGCGTGGGCCTGGCGGCGCTGCGCACCTTGCCGCTGCTGCGCCGCGTGGCGGGCAGCACGGCGCGCATCAGCCTCAGCCCCCAGGCCGAACCGGCCACGCCTCAGCTGCAGCAATGGATTGCCGAAGTCAGCGGGGAAATCGACGCGCTGCTGCGCGGCGCGGCGGACGTTCCGGCGCCCGGCCCCTGCGCGGCCGAGGGCTTGACCGCCCTGCAAGCGGACGCGGTGGCGCAGGTGCAGCTGCTGCGCGGCTTGCTGCGCGACCATGTGCAGGCGCAGGAAACGCAGGGAAAATTGACGCAGGTCGCCAAATAGCTACTGCCTGTCCCCTTTCGCTTTGTCGCTGCCAAGCTTGATGGTTATCATTTGTCGATGCCAGCGTACAAAACAGGAATGAGCGACGTGTATAGATTTGCAGCAGGAAAGACCAGATGGGCGGCCGCAGCGCTGCTGGCCATGACAGCGGGATTGCCGGCAGGAGGGGATGCGGCGGCGCGCGAGGCCAGCCCTGCCGCTTGCGCCACGCCGGATGGCTGGAATCTTGCCTGTCTGCGCCAGATGTATGCGCAGCCCATCGCCAGCTGGCCCCGTCCGCAGGTGGCCGACGGCGTCGCGCCGCAGGAAATGGCGCCCGTCTCGGCCCTGCCGCCGGCGCAGGTGGCGCCGCAGGTGGCGGCGCTGGGACAGCGGCTGTTCAACGACCCCCGCTTGTCGCGTTCGAACGGGGTGGCCTGCATCAGCTGCCACAGTCCCGCCCACAGTTTTGCCGACAGCAAGCGCGTTTCCGTCGGCCATGCAGGGCGGCTGGGCCAGCGCAATGCGCCGGGCTTGCTGGGCGTGGGCCAGCTCAAGCCGCTGTTCTGGGATGGCCGCGCGGATACCCTGGAAGAGCAGGCGCTGGGGCCCTTGCAGCATCCGGACGAGATGGCCATGGACGTGCCGGCCCTGGCGGCCAAGCTGGCCGCGCTCGATGACTATCCGGCGCAATTCGACGCCGCCTTCGGCCCGGGCGCCGGCGTGACCCTGCCGCGCATCCTGACGGCGCTGGCCGATTACCAGCGCACGCTGCTGCCGCCCGTCACGCGCTTCGATACCTTCCTGGAAGGCCGGCGCGCCGACTTGAACGAGCGCGAGCTGCTGGGCCTGCATCTGTTCCGCACCAAGGCGCGCTGCATGACCTGCCACAGCGGCGCCTTGCTGACGGACCAGCAATTCCATAACCTGGGATTGACGTATTACGGGCGCAAGAAATATGAAGACCTGGGGCGCTACCTGGTGACGGGCAAGGATGAGGACGTGGGCAAGTTCCGCACGCCCGGTTTGCGGGGCGTGGCGCAATCGGGGCCGTGGATGCACAACGGCCTGTTCCCGCAGATGGTGGGTTTGCTGAACATGTACAACGCGGGCATGTCGCGCCCCGTGCCGCAGAATGCGCAGCAGGCGGCCGATCCGAAATTCCCCGTCACGTCGCCCCTGTTGCAGCGCTTGCAGCTGACGTCCGATGAAATCATCGCGCTGAAGAGTTTTCTCGAAGTGCTATAGCCTGCCATGGCCGCTCGGCCGGCTGCGCCCGCAGCCGGCCTTTTTCTGCTTGCGGCGCCGATATTGTATAGACGTTTGGCGCCTCCCAATCTCTCCAAATTCCACATTCGATGGGCTTTCCCCATATATTTTCCAAAGTGTAAATTTATCGGAAGGAAACGTTGACTCTAAAATAAGTGCGGTCTATATTCGATTTTGTAGGATGTAAATTCTATAAGGTAATAAGCATTGAATTGCAAGCGGCATTCCTTTTTCCATGTCAATCGAAAGGTAGAAAATGTTTAAAAAGATCGCACTTTTCCTGTTTGCCGTCGGTGTCAGCGCGTCCTATTCGGTGGGGGCGGCCGGCAATGGCTTGAGCGACTGCCAGCGCGAGTGCTACGGCGCCTTTACCGATTGCCTGGATTCCGGCCAAACCAGCAACGAATGCAAGGCGATGTTAAATGCATGCAAGGCCGAATGCGCCTTGAATTAAGAAAACCGGGTTTGCCGGGATGAAACAATCGTCCCGGTTTGAAGGCAACGACGTCAAGGTAGCTTCATGATGCAAAAGAAAATGAAAACCATCGCCATGTATGGCGTGATATTGGCCGCCGGCCTGGGCAGCGGTTATGGCCTGTCCTTATTGCCTGGTTTATTCAAATCGACTTACACGGAAGGCAATTACGCCGCGTATTTCCCGAATGCCCAGGCGAAGGTGGTGTTGTATGGGACGGACTGGTGCGCTTATTGCGCCAAGACGCGCGCGTATTTCAAGGAAAACAAGATCGAATTCGTCGATCTCGATATCGAGAAATCGCCGGAAGCAAGAAAAGCCCATGAAGAACTCGGCGGCGGCGGCGTGCCCGTGGTGTTGATCGGCAACCGCAAGATCCAGGGCTTCAATGCGGGTGCGCTGGAAGCGGCGCTGAAGAAAATCTGACGTCTCCGCTGTCTACTTGAAAGGTCGACCATGTTCAAAAAGATTGCCGCGTTTCTGTTTGCCGCCGGTGCGGCCCTGTCTTTCAGCGTGCATGCGGGCAGCCCCGATTGCACCTTTGTCTGCGAGCGCAACATGCTCGATTGCGTGGAGTTCGAACAGCCCGCATGCATGCAGGCATACAAGGAATGCCTGAATCAGTGCCTGCGCTAGCCAGGTGCTGCCGGTGTAGTGAGCTGCCAGGTGATCCTGGCTGATTTTTCCTGATTGTTAATTTGATTGGACTGGCAATGAATAAAAAACTGGCTATTTTCCTGTTTTCCATCGGCCTGGGCATCACGGGCGCGGCCATGGCGGCCCCGGTGGACTGCAAAGCCGAATGCCGCGTCGGCATGAGCGAATGCCTCGATGTTTCCGGTGGCCTCAGCCATTTGTGCTTCGTCAATTTCGACATTTGCGTCAACGAGTGCCGCGCGCGCTAAGTCGCGTCTTCCGGCGGGCTGGAACAGCCTGCCGTCCTTGTGATGTTTCTCTTTTGCGAAGGAATACTTATGATGAAGAAATTGGGTTTCTTTTTGTTTGCCATGGGTGTCAGCGCATCGTATGCCATGGCCAGTAGTACCGCCGACATAACGGAATGCCAGTCCGAGTGCTATATGGCACTCGATGCCTGCGTCATGGAATTCAATGTCCCTGGCTGCGTGCGTATCAACAAGGAGTGCCTGAAGCGCTGCGGCTAAGTAGCGCCTGCCAGCCCGGCGCACGGCGATGCTGTTTCACAGGCATCGCCGTTTTTTTTATCTCATCCCCGCGTGCGGTCATGCCGCCACAGCACGTCGCTGCCGCCGGCAAAGCGGTTCAGCACGCGCGACAGCACGAACAGCAGGTCCGACAGGCGGTTCACGTACTGGCGCGGATGTTCGTGGATGGGCTCCGCATTGGCCAGCGCGACGATGCTGCGCTCGGCGCGGCGGCACACGGTGCGGCACACATGCGCCAGCGAGGCGGCGCGCGAGCCGGCCGGCAAAATGAATTCGCTCAAGGCGGGCAAGTCCGCATTGTATTTTGCCAGCAGATCATCAAGGCGCAGCACGTGTTCTTCCTGGATCAGCTGGTAGCCGGGGATGCAGATTTCGCCGCCCAGGTCGAACAGGTCGTGCTGGATGGCCACCAGCTCGCCGCGCAGATCGTCGGGCATGGCTTCGCACAGCAGCAAGCCCAGATGCGAATTGAGTTCGTCCACGTCGCCCATGGCGTGGATGCGCGCGCTGTCCTTGCTGGTGCGGCTGCCATCGCCCAGGCCGGTGCTGCCATTGTCGCCCGTGCGCGTGGCGATTTTCGAAAGTCGGTTGCCCATGATGTCGGTCCTGTAAAGAAGAATGGGGGCAGCATACGACACCGCGCGCCGCCTGGCCCCGGATTTGCCCGCAAATCGGACAAAAAATGCGGTGCGCGCCCCTTTTGTGCTTACAATCGTTGCACGCCCATGCACTTTTGTCCCCATCTTATGCTCAATGCTGCCCCCGAACCCGGATTGACCGCCGCGCGCCAGCAAGCCGTCGTCGCGGCCCTGCTGGCCGTGCTGCCGGCCCGCTGCGTGCTGTCCGACGCGGAAGATACGCGCCCGTACGAATGCGACGGCCTGGCCGCCTACCGCCAGCTGCCGATGGTGGTGACGTTGCCGGACACGGAAGAACAGGTCATCGCCATTCTCGGCGTCTGCCGTGCGTTGAAGGTGCCGATCGTGCCGCGCGGCGCGGGCACGGGCCTGTCGGGCGGCGCCTTGCCCATCGCCGACGGCGTGGTGCTGTCGACGGCGCGCCTGAACCGCATCGTGCGCCTCGATGCGTATGCGCGCACGGCCGTGGTGCAGCCGGGCGTGCGCAACCTGGCCATTTCCGAAGCGGCCGCGCCCCACGCGCTGTACTACGCGCCCGACCCGTCTTCGCAGATCGCCTGCAGCATCGGCGGCAACGTGGCGGAAAACTCGGGCGGCGTGCATTGCCTCAAATACGGCCTGACCGTGCACAATGTGCTGCGCGTGCGCGTCGTCACCATCGATGGCGACGTGCTGGAACTGGGCGGCGAATGCCTGGATGCTCCTGGCCTCGACTTGCTGGCCGTCTTCATCGGTTCGGAAGGCATGCTGGGCATCGTCACGGAAGTGACCGTGAAACTGGTCCCGAAACCGGCCACGGCGAGGGTCATCATGGCCTCGTTCGGCGACGTCGTCACGGGCGGCAATGCGGTGGCCAACGTGATCGCCGCCGGCATCATCCCGGCGGGACTGGAAATGATGGACCAGACGTCTTCGCGCATGGTCGAACCGTTCGTCAAGGCTGGCTACGACATCGACGCGGCCGCCATTTTGCTGTGCGAAGCGGACGGCACGCACGAGGAAGTGGAAGAGGAAATCGCCCGCATGACGGCCGTGCTGGAAGGGGCGGGCGCCAGCGCCATCGCCGTTTCGCAGTCGGAAGCGGAGCGCATGAAGTTCTGGTCCGGCCGCAAGAACGCCTTTCCCGCCGCGGGACGCATCTCGCCCGACTATTACTGCATGGACGGCACCATCCCGCGCAAGCGCCTGGCGGAAGTCCTGACGGGCATCGCCGCCATGGAAACGACGCATGGCCTGCGCTGCGCCAACGTATTCCACGCGGGCGACGGCAATCTGCATCCCTTGATCCTGTTCGATGCCAACATGCCCGGCGAATTCGAGCGCGCCGAAGCGTTTGGCGCCGATATCCTGGCCCTGTGCGTGGCCGTGGGCGGCACCATCACGGGCGAGCATGGCGTGGGCATGGAAAAGATCAATTCCATGTGCGTGCAATTTACGCGCGCCGAACTCGATGCCTTCTTTGCCGTCAAGCGCGCCTTCGATCCCCACGCCTTGCTGAACCCGGACAAGGCGATACCCAGCTTGAACCGCTGTGCCGAATTCGGCAAGATGCATGTGACGGCGGGGCGCCTGCCGTTTGCCAACCTGCCTCGTTTTTAATTTTCCGGAGACTCTCTTGCAAGCGATAGCGGAACAATTCAGGCAGCAGATCCTGGCGGCCAGCGCGGCGGGCCTTCCTTTGCGCCTGCGCGGCGGCGGCACGAAAGACTGGTATGGCCAGCAGCTGGCGGGCGAGGTGCTCGACACGCGCGCATATGCGGGCATCGTCGATTATGAACCGACGGAGCTGGTGATCACGGCCCGCTGCGGCACGCCGCTGGCCGAGATCGAGGCGGCGCTGGCCGCGCGCAACCAGATGCTGGCCTTCGAGCCGCCCCATTTCGGCCCTGGCGCCACGGTGGGCGGCGTCGTCGCCAGCGCCCTGTCCGGCCCGCGCCGCGCCAGCGCGGGCGCGCTGCGCGACTTCGTGCTGGGCGCCGTGCTGCTGGACGGCCATGGCGAACGGCTGGCGTTTGGCGGACAAGTGATGAAAAACGTGGCCGGCTACGATGTCTCGCGCCTGCTGGCGGGTTCCCTGGGCACCCTGGGCCTGATCCTGGAAGTGTCGCTGAAGGTGCTGCCCTTGCCGCTGCGCGAAGCGACCTTGCGCTTGGCGTGCGCGGAAATCGCCGCCTTGCGCATGCTCAATGAATGGGCGGGCAAGCCGCTGCCGATATCGGCCAGCTGCTGGCATGACGGCGTCCTGAGCGTGCGCCTGTCGGGCGCGGAGGCGGCCGTGTCGGCGGCGCTGCACACGCTGGGCGGCGAGGTGCTGGCGCCGCAGGACGCGGCCGCCTTCTGGCTCTCCGTGCGCGAACAGACGCACGCTTTCTTTGCGGGCGCGGGCAGCCTGTGGCGCTTGTCCTTGCCGCCGCACGCCAGCGCCGTAATATTAAAGGGGCGCCAGCTGATCGAATGGGGCGGGGCGCAGCGCTGGCTCAAGCTCGACGGCGACGCCGACGCGGCAGGCAGCCAGCGCATCCGCCAGGCCGTCGCTGCCGCCGGTGGCCACGCCACCTTGTTCCGCGGCGGCGACAAGGCCGTGGGCGTGTTCCATCCGCTGGCGCCGGCCGTTGAAAAGATCCACCAGCGTCTGCGGCAGGCTTTCGACCCGGCCGGCATCTTCAACCCGCACAGAATGTATTGAGCGCGCATGCAAACCAATCTCGCCGATTTCATCAAGAACACGCCGGCAGGCGACGAAGCGGAAGCCATCCTGCGCGCCTGCGTGCATTGCGGCTTCTGCACGGCCACCTGTCCCACCTACCAGCTGCTGGGCGACGAACTCGATGGCCCGCGCGGACGCATCTACCTGATCAAGCAGGTACTGGAAGGCGCGCCCGTCACGGCCAAGACGCAGACGCACCTGGACCGCTGCCTGACCTGCCGCAACTGCGAATCGACCTGTCCCTCGGGCGTGCAGTACGGGCGCCTGGTCGACATCGGCCGCAACGTCGTCGAGCAGCGCGTGCAGCGCCCCTTGCGCGAGCGGGCTCTGCGCTTCGCCCTGAAGGAAGCCTTGCCGCGCCGCTGGCTGTTTACGCCCGCGTACAAGGCGGGGCAGGCGCTGCGGCCCTTGCTGTCGAAAAGCCTGCAGGACAAGCTGCGTCCCGGAGAAAAGGCCGGGGCGTGGCCCGCGCGCCGGCACGCGCGCACCATGCTGCTGCTCGATGGCTGCGTGCAGCCGGCCATGTCGCCGAACATCAACGCGGCCGCGGCGCGCGTGCTCGACGCGCTGGGCGTGCAATTGATCGTCGCGCCCAGGGCGGGCTGCTGCGGCGCGCTGCGCCATCACCTGAACGACCAGGACGCGGCGCTGGACGACATGCGCCGCAATATCGACGCCTGGTGGCCATACGTCGACAGCGCCGAAGCCATCGTCATGACGGCCTCCGGCTGCGGCGCCACGGTCAAGGAATATGGCCACCTGCTGGCGCACGACGCGCGCTATGCGGAGAAGGCGCGGCGCATCGCGGCACTGACGCGCGACTTGTCCGAGATCATGCCCCCGTTCGAGGCGGAGCTGGCGGCGCTGCTGCAGGGGCGCATCGGCAAAAAGGTGGCGTATCACCCGCCATGCACCCTGCAGCATGGCCAGCAGGTGCGCGGCAAGGTGGAGCAGGTGCTGCGCGCCGTCGGCGTCGACGTGCGCCTGTGCGCGGACAGCCATCTGTGCTGCGGTTCGGCGGGCACGTATTCGATCCTGCAGCCGGCACTGTCGCAGCAGTTGCGCGACAACAAGGTGGCGAACCTGGAAGCGTGCGAGCCGGACATGATCGTGTCGGCGAATATCGGCTGCCTGAGCCACCTGCAGTCGGGCACCGAGACGCCCGTGCGGCACTGGATCGAGTTGATCGACGCAGCCTTGTCCCCGGTCAAATAGGCACTTCGCTGTACTGAGCGATGCGCCATTGCGGCGCCGGGATGAAATTGTTCGCCCATTCCAGCACGGCGTCGGCCGGCATGGGGCGGGCGATGCCGTAGCCTTGTGCCAGGTCGCAGCCCAGCTGGATCAGGCGCGCGCCATGCTCGACGCTTTCCACGCCTTCGGCGATCACCGTCAGGGAAAAGGAACGGGCCAGGCCGATGACGGCGCGCACCAGGTGCAGGTCGTCGCGGTCGTTGAGCATATTGCGCACGAAGCTCTGGTCGATCTTGACGATATTGGCCGGCAGGCGTTTCAGGTAGGACATCGACGAGTAGCCGGTACCGAAATCGTCGAGGGCAAACGTGATGCCCAGCGCCTGGCAGGCGCGGATGATGCGGCGCACGTCTTCGATGTCGTGCAGGGCCGACGATTCGAGGATTTCCAGTTCCAGCATGCTGGCGCACACGCCGGGAAATTCGCCGAGGATGGTTTCCAGGCGCGAGACGAAATCGGGCTGCTGGAAGTGGCGCGCCGCGATATTCACGCTGACCACCCAGTGCTTGCCGGCGGCGCTCCAGCGCTGCATCTGCCGCAGCGCCTGGCGCAGCACCCATTCGCCGATGTCGATGATCAGGTCCGTCTGCTCCACCAGCGGCAGGAATTGCGCGGGCGCCAGCACGCCGCGGCGCGCATGCTGCCAGCGCAGCAGCGCTTCCATGCCCACCACCGTGCCGGCGCGCATGTTCACCTTGGGCTGGTAGTACAGGCGCAGTTCGCCATTGATCAGGGCCTGGCGCACTTCCGTGCGCTGGTTGTGGTGGGTGCGCACTTCTTCATCGAGGTTGGTGTCGAAGAAGTGGTACTGATTGCGCCCCGTCAGTTTGGCCTGGTAGACGGCGTGGTCGGCGTGGCGCAGCAGGCTTTCCGTATTCAGGTCCTTGCCCGCGTAGACGGCGATGCCGGCGCTGGCCGTCATGTGCAGCGCCTGCTGGTCGCACTGGTAGGGACGGCTCAGCTCTCTCATCAGTTGCGTGATGTTCTGTTCGATGCTGGCGATGCTGGCCTGGCCGCACAGCAGCATGACGAATTCATCGCCGCCCAGGCGCGCCGCGTAGTGGACCTGGCCCGTAAAGCCGTGCAGGCGGCCAGCCACCTGCTTGAGGATTTCATCGCCCGCCTCGGCGCCGTAGCGGTCGTTGATGGCCTGGAAGTGGTCGAGGTCGAACAGGCAGACGGCCAGCAGGCGCTGGCGTTCGCGCGCGAGGAACAGTTCCTGCTCGAAGCGGGCGGCCAGCGCGGCCCGGTTGGGCAAGCCCGTCAGCACATCGTTGTAGTTTTGCCACGACAGCTTTTGCAGCGCCTGCTGCATGTGCACGGTTTCGTTCAGCTGTTCGCCCAGTTGCCGCTGGCTCGTCTTCAGCGAGGAAAACAGCGCTTCGACATCGCCGGCCATGCCGTTGAACGATTGCGACACGGCTTGCGCTTCAGGCGTGGCGCCCGCTGCCAGGCGCACGGCGAAGTTGCCTTCGCGGAAGCGGTCGGTCGTCTGCACGAGCCGCGCCAGCAGCCTGCGGTGGGCCGCCAGGATCAAGCCCAGCAGGAGGAAGACCAGCGCGATATTGATGGCGCTGAGGACGGCCTGCCCGCGCACCTTGTGCCACACCTGCGCCAGGGGCAGGCCGGGCGTGTAATGGAGGTCGAGGACGCCGTCGCCGCCGTCAGGCAGCGCCACCGTCAGGCGGCTGCGGATGGCCGTGATGCCGGCCAGGCGCGCGAACCAATCCGGCACCGTGGCCGCCATGGCGCCTGCCAGCGGTGTGTCGGCCAGCACTTCGACATGCTCGTCGGCCGTATCCCAGCGCGCGGCGGCGAGGTTACGGTTCAGCGGCAGGGCGCTGCGCAGCACCTGCCGCACGCTGTCGTGCATGGCCTGCCGGTCCGTGCGCACGGCCAGCGGCAGCACGCTGTTGGCCAGGAACAGGTCCAGTTGCCGGGCATCGCGCTGATAGCGCGCATTGGCCAGCGCGCTTTCGGTACCGAGCAGGGCGTGATAGCGAACGGCGGAAACGGCGAGTATCAGGAAGAAAATAGGAATGAATAGGCGGGAATAAATGCCCATCCGCATCCATGAAGATAATATTTTCCCAAAGACTGGCATCGTTTTTTGATCGATATCTACGAATAATTATGTAAACATTATCACCGAAATTTGCTATTGGAAACACAATATTGATATCAAGCATGAAATAAATATCGAATGACTGATTTCGGCGATTGTTGCCTTTAATCAAAGCGTTGCATCGTTTATTCCTGTAGCAAGCGCCGTATGTCGGCCGCCAGGGTGGCCGGTTTGCTGGCCGTGGCGTAGCGGCGAAACACGCTGCCATCCTTGCGCACCAAAAATTTGGTGAAATTCCATTTGATGGCTTGCGTGCCCAATATGCCGGGCGCCGCCTGCTTTAATTGGGCAAACAGGGGATGGGTGTGGCTGCCATTCACGTCGATCTTGGCGAACAGGGGAAAGGTGACGCCGAAGTTCTTTTCGCAAAAGGCTTTGATTTCCGCATTCGATCCCGGTTCCTGCTGGCGGAATTGATTGCAGGGAAATCCCAGCACCTCCAGGCCCTGCGCGTGAAATTCGCGGTACAGCGCTTCCAGGCCCTGGTATTGCGGCGTGAAGCCGCAGGCGCTGGCCGTGTTGACGATGAGCAGTACCTTGCCCTTGTAGCGCGCCAGGTCGACGGGCGTGCCGTCCAGCGCTTCAGCCTGGAAATCGTGGATGTTGGCCATGTCAGAGCAGTCCCAGTTTGGTGGCGCCCGCTTGCGGGGCCGGTTCCGGCGCCGTTGCGCCCTTGAGTTTGATCGCCAGGCGCAGGTCGTTGACGGAGTCCGCATTGCGCAGCGCGTCTTCATGGCTGATGGCGCCCGCCTCGTGCAGGTCGAACAGGGCCTGGTCGAAGGTCTGCATGCCCAGTTCGCGCGATTTTTTCATCAATTCCTTGATCTCGTGCACCTGGCCCTTGAAGATCAGCTCGCTCATCAGCGGCGAATTGAGCAGGATTTCCAGCGCCGCCTGGCGTCCGCTACCGTCCTTGTTGGGGATCAAACGCTGCGAAATCATGCCTTTCAGATTCAGCGACAGGTCCATCAGCAGCTGCTGGCGCCGCTCCTCGGGGAAGAAATTGATGATGCGGTCCAGCGCCTGGTTGGCATTGCTCGCGTGCAGGGTGGCCAGGCACAGGTGGCCCGTCTCGGCAAACGCGATGGCGTGGTCCATGGTGTCGCGGTCGCGGATTTCGCCGATCTGGATCACGTCGGGCGCCTGGCGCAAGGTGTTTTTCAGGGCCGTGGCCCAGTCGTCCGTATCGACGCCCACTTCGCGCTGGGTGACGATGCAGTTGCCGTGCGGATGGATGAATTCCACGGGGTCTTCGATGGTGATGATGTGGCCATGGCTGTGCGCGTTGCGGTGGCCCACCATGGCGGCCAGGGTGGTCGACTTGCCGCAGCCCGTGGCGCCCACCATGATGACGAGCCCCCGCTTGCTCATCACCACGTCCTGCAGGATGGCAGGTAAACCCAGTCCGTCCAGGGTGGGAATGGCGGTATTGATCAACCGCAAGACCATACCCGCCTGGCCCATCTGCACGAAGGCGGACACGCGGAAGCGCCCCAGTCCGTCCGGGCTGATGGCGAAATTGGCTTCGCGGCTGGCCTCGAATTCGGCTGCCTGGCGCGCATTCATGACGGCGCGCACATAGCCGGCCGCCCGCTGCGGGGCCAGCGGGCCGCCCGCCAGCGGCGTCAGCTTGCCGTCCAGCTTGATGGCGGGTGGAAAACCGGCCGTGATGAACAGGTCGGAGCCGCCCCGGTCGCGCATCTGCGCCAGCAGCGCGTGCATGGCGCCATAGTGTTCGTGCGTCGTCTGCATGCGCTTATCCGGGGAAGTTTTCGGGGGCCTTGGCGGCCGAGCGGGCCGTCTCCGCCGAGATCGTGCCGCGCCGCACCAGGTCGGAGAGGCACTGGTCCAGGGTTTGCATGCCCACGTTGCTGCCCGTCTGGATGGCCGAATACATCTGCGCCACTTTCGCTTCACGGATCAGGTTGCGCACGGCCGGCGTGGCCAGCATGATTTCATGCGCGGCCACGCGGCCCGCGCCGTCCTTGGTTTTCAGCAGGTTTTGCGAAATGACGGCTTGCAAGGATTCGGACAGCATGGCGCGCACCATTTCCTTTTCCTCGGCGGGAAAGACGTCGATGATGCGGTCGATCGATTTCGCCGCCGACGAGGTATGCAGGGTACCGAACACCAGGTGGCCCGTCTCGGCCGCCGTCAGGGCCAGGCGGATGGTTTCCAGGTCGCGCAGTTCGCCCACCAAGATGACGTCCGGGTCTTCGCGCAGGGCCGAGCGCAGCGCATTGCTGAACGAATGCGTGTGCGAACCCACTTCGCGCTGGTTGATCAGGCACTTCTTCGGCTCATGCACGAATTCGATCGGGTCTTCGATGGTCAGGATGTGGTGGTTCAGGCGCTCGTTGACGTGGTTCACCATGGCCGCCAGGGTGGTCGACTTGCCGGAACCCGTCGGGCCCGTCACCAGTACGAGGCCCCGCGGGCGCATGGCCAGCTCGCCGAAGATGCGGGGGGCGTTCAATTCTTCCAGGGTCAGCACTGTCGACGGAATCGTGCGCAGCACGGCCGAGGCGCCCCGTTCCTGGTTGTAAGCATTGACGCGGAAGCGGGCCAGGCCGGGAATCTCGAACGAGAAATCGCATTCCAGCGCTTCTTCATACGCCTTGCGCTGGCTGTCGTTCATGATGTCGTAGATCATGCCGTGCACTTCCTTGTGCTCGAGCGGGGCCACGTTCAGGCGGCGCACGTCGCCGTTGACCCGTATCATCGGCGGCAGGCCGGAAGACAGGTGCAGGTCGGAAGCCTTGTTGCTGACGGAGAAAGCGAGTAGTTCGGAAATGTCCATTTATAATCCCTGTGCCTGCATTGATGGGCTGGCGCACCGTGCCGCCGCCCCTATACACTAGAAAATGATTATGTCCACAATCGAACAGAACTTGCAAGCCGTGCGCGACAGTATTGCGCAGGCCGCCTCGGACGCGCGGCGCGCGCCGGCCGACGTGACCCTGCTGGCCGTCTCGAAGACCTTCGGCGCGGATGCCGTGCTGGCGGCCGCGCGCGCGGGCCAGGCGGCGTTTGGCGAAAATTATCTGCAGGAAGCGCTCGACAAGATGGCCGCCGTCAAGCTGGCCTTGCCGCAAGGCGGCCTGGCCTGGCATTTCATCGGCCCCATCCAGAGCAACAAGACGCGTCCCATCGCCGAACATTTCGACTGGGTGCACACGGTGGAACGGGAAAAGATCGCCGCCCGCCTGTCCGAGCAGCGCCCGGCCGGCTTGGCTGACCTGAATATCTGCCTGCAAGTGAATATCAGCGGCGAAGCGAGCAAGAGCGGGATTGCTCCGGCCGAGCTGCCGGCGCTGGCGCATGCCGTGGCGCAATTGCCCCGTTTGCGCTTGCGGGGCCTGATGGCCATCCCCGAAGCGGAAACGGATGTCAACCTCCAGCGCCGTGCGTTTGCGCAATTGCGCGCACTGTACGAACAATTGAAAGCCGACGGCCTGGCGCTCGATACCCTGTCGATGGGCATGTCGGCCGACTTGCGCGCAGCCGTGCTCGAGGGGGCTACCATCGTGCGCGTGGGCAGCGCCATCTTCGGTTCCCGCCATTACTCTTAACTGATAGATAGAAAGCATCACCATGACGACAGAATTGAATATCGCCTTTGTAGGCGGCGGCAATATGGCGGCGGCCCTGATCGCCGGCCTGGCAGGCAAGCTGACCCTGGGCGGCAACATCCACGTGATCGACCCGCATGCGCCCGCGCTGGAAAAACTGCAGGCGCAATTCGGCGTCACCACGGCGCCGCTTGCGGACGACGCGCTGCGCGCCGTGGACGTGATCGTGCTGGCCGTGAAACCGCAAAGCATGCGTGAAGTGGCGGCGCAACTGCTGCCCTTCCTCGACGGCGAACGGGCGCCATTGATCCTGTCGATCGCGGCCGGCATCCGCGCGGCCGACCTGTCGCGCTGGCTCGGCGATTATTCTGCCATCGTGCGCTGCATGCCGAACACGCCGGCCCTGATCGGCATGGGTATCACGGGCATGGTGGCCAGCAGCGGCGTCAGCGGGGAACAACAGAAAACGGCGGACGCCATCCTGCGCGCCGTCGGCCAGACCGTCTGGCTCGACGATGAGGCCAAGATCGATCCTGTCACGGCCGTGTCCGGCAGCGGTCCTGCCTATGTGTTTTACTTTATCGAAGCCATGCAGCAGGCGGCGGCCGAGCTGGGCCTCACGCCCGAGCAGGGCACGCAGCTGGCGATCGCCACGTTTACGGGCGCGGCGCAACTGGCGGCCAATTCCAGCGAACCCGTGTCCTTGCTGCGCGAGCGGGTCACCTCGAAAGGCGGCACGACGTATGCTGCCCTCACCAGCATGGAAGAGAGCGGCGTGAAGGCAGCCATCGTCAAGGGCATCAAGGCGGCCGCGCAGCGGGGACGCGAGCTGGGGGACGAGCTGGGCAAGTAAGTTACATCACCTTGACGGCGCGGCCAATGTAGAGCACGGGCCCCGTCGGCCGGCCCGTGGGCGAACCCGTTGCCGGTTCCAGGGTGATTTCAAACAGCTGTTCCGGCTGCAAGGGCGGCAGCTTGTCCAGTGTCAGTTTGAGGCTGTGGCCCGGCTTGACCAGGCCCAGCGAGACGGGCGCGCCCCAGTCCTTGCCCTTGGTCCAGAATTGCAGGGCTTTTTGCTGCGGCACGGCGGTCGGGCCCAGCGGGATCAGGCTCAGGTCGCGGTTCTTGCTGCCCCGTCCGCCCGCCTGCACGATCCAGCCCGGCGAATTGTTTTGCGGCGCCACCAGCACCACCAGGTAGCCGGGGCCGCTCGGTGCCTGCGACTGCACGGCAACCAGCACGGCCAGCGCGGCCGTGGCCGCCAAGCCGCCGCCCGCCAGTATTCTCCAGAACGCCAGGCTGTTCCACCACGCCTGCCAGCCGCCCGCCTGCCGCACGGCCGAAGGCGTGAACAGGCTGGCGCTGATGCGCGGCCACAATTGCGCGGACGGCGTTTCGGGCGGCGCCAGCGTGGTCAAGGGCAGCAAACGCTGTTCCCAGGCAGCCACGGCGTCGCGCAGGGCGGCGTCGCGCGGCAAGCGCTGTCCCACTTCCGCGCGTTCGGCCAGCGCCAATGTACCCAGCACGTATTCGCTGGCCAGCCGCTGCAGTTCGTCTTCGTCGCGGCTGCTCATCCCATGCACTCCCGCAAGGCGGCCAGGCCCCGCTTGACCCAGGCTTTCACGGTACCCAGCGGCGCTTGCAGGCGCTGCGCGATTTCGCTGTGGGAACAGCCGTCGACGTAGGCGTACAGGATGCTGTTGCGCTTGGCGTCGTCCAGGTGGCCGAGGCAGTCGTGCAGCTTGCCCAGGTTCGCCTGGTCGGCATAGGCCTCGCCCGTATCGTGGCCTTGGCGTTCGTGCAGCAGGGTTTCCACGCTATCCTCGCCGGCCGATACTTCATGGGCGCGGGCGCGCGCCACGTTCAGCGCCTGGTGCCGCACCACCACATAGATCCAGCCCTTGCCGCTGCCGCGCGTGGCGTCGAAACTGCCGGCGCGGCGCCAGATATTCAGGAAGGCGTCGTGCAGCACGTCTTCGGCCAGCGCCCGCTGGCGCACGATGCGCAGGGCCACGCCCAGCAGATAGCGGCTTTCCTGCTGGTACAGGCCGTGCAATGCCTGCTGCTCGCCCCGGGCGCAGGCGCGCAGGGCGGCATCGTAATCGTAGGTGGCGGCTTGGGCTGGCAAGGTTGGCGCAATCGTCAAGAGTGAACGGTTAGCAAGTTTTCAAGGCCGAGTATAGGCCAGAAACCCGCTTGCCAACCGTCAATTTGACGCTGTTATGCGGCTTTCCAAAAAATGTAGTCGGCCTGGTAGGGCACCCATTGTTTGACGCCGATGCTTTCCATGCCGCAGGGGCTGGCTGGCGCCACGCCGCCGCGGGTGGCCACGCGCTGGATGTAGCTGACGCCCTGCATGGCGCCGCTGCCCGTGGCGGGATTGGCTTTCACCAGCTGGTAGGGGATATTGCCTGCGCCGGCAGGCGCCACGGCCACTTGCGTCGCCGTCACTTTCGAGCCGTCCAGGTTGGCCCAGGTGGCCGGCGGGCCGACATATGTGCCCACTTGCATGCCGTTGCGGTCGTTCAAGGCCGCATCCGGGCCCACGAAGACCCATTCATGGCCCGTCATGTCTTTTTTCGCCTTGCATTCGTAGGCGATCTTGCCCACGCCCACGGTCTGCATGGCTACCTGGTGGCCATCGGGTACTTTGACGGCGCCCGGCAATTGTTCCTGCGAATAGCGCGCGCCCATGGGGGCGCAGGCGCTCAGCAGCAGGGCGGCGCCCAGCAAAGTCAGGGCGGGAACGGCGTGGCGTGGGGCGGTGATGGCAAGCATGGCGAACTCCTGGTAGTTGGCTCAGCCGGTTGGCTGATACTGCTACTACCCGGCAGCGCGCCATTTGGATGCAGCGGCGGCAGATTATTTTTACGGCGGCGTTTCCTGCTTGCTGAAGCGCTTGGCCAGCGCCAGCGCGATGGGCATGGCGGTGGTGGCGTGCCTGAGCAGCGCGCCGCTGGCCCGCAGCAGGGGCAGGACGCGGCGCGGGCGCACCAGCGCCAGGCCCAGCACGGCGCCGCCCAGCATCAGGGGAATTCTGAAACGCGTGGCCAGGGTGTGGCGCAGATTGCCGCCCGTCAGCGGTTCCAGCAGCTGCCGCGTCTGCACGCCCAGGGCCAGGCGCTGCAGCGCGCATTCGGCCAGCAGCGCGTCGCGCCGCTGCGCCAGGCTGGCGGCCGTGTGGACATGCGACAGTTTGGTGGGATGCGTGGTCATGGCCGCTCCGCTCCCCGGCGCGCCAGCAGTTGCAGCTCGTCCAGGTCTTTGTTCAGTTCGGAAAGTGTAAAAGAAAGCAGTTTCGGCTTGCTGCGGAAACTGGCGCGCACGCCCAGCAGGGTGGCGAGGGCGGCGACGATGAAGACGGCGGCCGTGACGGCGATGGCGGCGATGCGGTGCGTATCCCAGAACAGCACGATGACGAGGAACACGATCAAGACCAGGCCCACGAACAGGAATAGCAGTGCCAGCATGGCCAGCGCCAGATAGGACAGGAAGCGCAGCGACTCTTCTTCCATTTCCACGGCCGCCAGGGCCAGACGGGTCTGGACGATGGCGGCGAGGGTCGCTGCGACTTGGGCGACATGGTGCACGATAGCCATATGCTGCCTTTCGCGTCAGGAGACGGCCAACGCCGTCGAGGCTGTCTAGCGGCGTGAGGAGAGCAGCAGGCCGAACAGCACGCCCACGACGGCGCCCGCGCCCACGGCTTTCCAGGGGTTGTCCTGCACGTATTCGTCGGTGGCCTTGGCCGCCTTCTTGGTGCGTTCGAGCAAGTCTTCTTCCAGCTTGATCAAGTCCTTCTTGGCCGTTTCCAGGGTGGCGATGAACTTGTCCTTGACGGCTTTGACATTCTCGCCCGTCTGATCCTTGGCGCCATCGAGCCAGCCTTCCGCTTCATTGATGACGTTTTTCAGGTCGCCGACCAGTTTGTCGCGTGCCTTGTCGGCGTCGGCGAGGATGGTGTCGCTGCTGGATTTGCCGGTATGTGTCGAGCTCATGTATTACCTCATGGAAGTGAAACTGCACAGTGAAATACCAGTGTAGGCAGCTGCGGCCGGGCTAGTCTTGCGCCGCCTCAAGGGCTGCCGCGGCGCATGGAACATTGATTAACGGAAAGCAAAGTCCAGTACCACGCCTGCAAACACCGCCGCTCCTAGCCAGTTATTATGCCGGAATGCCGCAAAACACGGCATACGCTCGCGTGCGCGGATCAGGGTGTAGTGGTAAACGGCGCAGCCGGCCGCCACCAGCAAGCCCGCCACATACCAGTAGCGCAAGCCCAGGTACCAGCCGCACGCCAGCCACAGCAGCAGGAAAGCGGCATAGCACAGCATGACGGTGGCCACGTCGTAGCGGCCGAAGGTGATGGCCGACGTCTTGATGCCGATCTTCAGGTCGTCGTCGCGGTCGACCATCGCGTATTCCGTATCGTAGGCCACGGCCCAGAAGACGTTGCCCAGCAACAGCAGCCAGGCGACGGCGGGCACGCCATCCGTGATGGCGGCAAAGCCCATGGGGATGCCGAAGCCGAAGGCGATGCCGAGATACGCTTGCGGAATGGCAAAGAAGCGCTTGAAGTAGGGATAGGTGCCGGCGATGAAGACGGCGGCCACGGACAGCTGCTTGGTCAGCGCATTCAGGGGCAGGATCAGGCAGAATGCCAGCACGGTCAGCACGCCGGCCACGGCCAGCGCTTCCTTGCCGCTGATGCGCCCGCTGGTGATGGGACGTTCAGCCGTGCGCTTGACGAATTTGTCGATGTCCTGGTCGGCGTAGTCGTTGATGGCGCAGCCTGCCGAGCGCATCAGGAAAGTGCCGAAGGTGAAGATCAGCAGCAGCCGCCAGTCCGGCACGCCCTGCTGCGCCAGCCACAGCGCGCACAGGGTAGGCCACAGCAGCAATACGGTACCGATAGGCTTGTCCAGCCGTATCAGGCGGAAATACAGCGCCAGCTTGTTCATGGAAGACTCGATCTTGTTGAAGAGAAAGGTCGATTATCGCAAATAGTATGTAAATGTACTATTTTGCGGCTGGGACGCTAGTCTTCGTCGTCGCACAAGGGGGTAATGCCGGGCAAGTTGCAGCTGGCGATGGCCGCGCACAGGGCGTCGATGGCGGCCTTGCGGGTAAAACTCTTGCGCCACAGCATGACCACCCTGCGCGAGGGCACGGGGGCGGCGAACGGCCGGTACTCGAGCATGCCGTCGGTGGCGTGCATATTGGCGACGGAGGCACGCGGCAAGACGGTCAGGCCGATGCCGCTGGCCACCATGTGGCGGATGGTTTCCAGCGAGGAGCCTTCAAACGTGCGCTGCATGCCGTTGCCGGGCGAGGAAAAACGCGCCATCTCGGGGCACACTTCCAGTACCTGGTCGCGGAAGCAGTGGCCATTGCCCAGCAGCAGCATGGTTTCCGATTTCAAGTCTTGCGCGGCAATTTTTTCACGCGCCGTCCACGGATGCTGGCGCGGCATGGCCACGACGAACGGTTCGTCATACAGTTCCTGGATGGCCATGCCGTGCTCGGGCAGGGGCAGGGCCATGATGGCCACGTCCAGTTCGCCCTGGCGCAGCAATTCGAGCAGGCGAACCGTGAAGTTTTCCTGCAAGATCAAGGGCATCTGCGGCACCTGGTCTATCATGGCCTTGACCAGGGGCGGCAGCAGGTAGGGGCCGATCGTGTAGATCACGCCCAGGCGCAGGGGGCCGGCCAGCGGGTCCTTGTTCTGCTTGGCGAGTTCCTTGATGGCGGCCGTCTGTTCCAGCACGCGCTCGGCTTGCGCAATGATTTGCGCGCCCAGGGGCGTGACGGAGATTTCCGCGCCGCCCCGTTCGAACAGGACCACGCCCAGTTCGTCTTCGAGTTTCTTGATGGCCACTGACAGGGTGGGCTGGGCAACGAAGCAGGCTTCGGCGGCATGGCCGAAGTGTTTCGCTCGCGCGACTGCAACGATGTATTTCAGTTCAGTCAGTGTCATAAGGTGATTGAAACACACGAAGTGCTTACTTGCAATGAATGAAAGGTGGCGCAAACGTGAAACTGTGGCGCCGATGGCGTATTGTAGCGGATCGCCCCCTATAATGCGGGACCAGGCGGCGGAGGGAGATGGCGATGGAAGTGCACATGCAGGCGCTGGAAGCGGCAATCAATTACTGGCGTGCCAGGCAACCGGCGCGCGGCAATGAATATGCGCTGTCGCCGCCCGTCAGCCGCCTGGCCGGCGTGTACGCGCTGATGATTTACTACCGGCAAGATCGCATCGCCGAAGCGCGCCTGGAACCGGCCATCCTGGCCTTGATCGATGCCTGGCGCCGGGATGCCGGTGGCATCCAAGGCGATAGCCACGCCTCATCGGCCGCGCCATGACGGCCGTCTTATTAATCTGCAACCCCGACAAGAGAATTCCATGCCTGACTTTGAAAACAAACTATGCAGCCGCGACGACTTGCGTGCCCGCGCCGCGGCTCTGCCGAAACCGGTGGTGGTGACGAATGGCGTGTTCGACATCCTGCACCGCGGCCACGTGACCTACCTGGCGCAGGCGCGCGCGCTGGGTGCCTCGCTGATCGTTGCCGTGAATACCGATGCCTCGGTGAAACGCCTGGGCAAGGGCGACGACCGCCCCCTGAACAATTGCGAAGACCGCATGGCCGTGCTGGCCGCGCTGGAAGCGGTGAGCCTGGTGGTGCCGTTTTCGGAAGACAGCGCGCTGGAAGTGGTGCAGGAAGTCCGGCCGGAAATCTATGCCAAGGGCGGCGACTACGACATGGCGGCCATTCCCGAAGGCAAGGCCGTGCTGGCGTATGGCGGCCAGGCCGTGGCCATCGATTTCGAGCATGACCGCTCGACCACCAAGCTGTTGACGAAAGTGCGGACGCAGCAGGGCTGAGGAACGTCGTCAATGTTTCCATACAGATAAAAAGACGTTACTATGAGAACTGCCAGGGCTGCGACTTCGTTTCGGCAGCCCCAGCACGTTACACCGTCTGATATGCATTGCTTGTCATAGAAAATAAATGGATCTTAAAACTTCTGGGGATTGGGCAGTGCCCTCCGGCGTCTGGTACGTGGATGACGATGGCGCGTGGACCATGCAGCGCAGCGCGGAGGGCCAGGACGTCTCGCCCTTGCTGAGTCATGCCGATATCGGCAAGCTGATGCATGCGCGGCGCCTGCCTGCGGCGGCCGGTGCGCCCGTGCGCCAGTTTCCGCCCGAATTCTCGTTCGACCCCGCCACGGGAGCGGCCTTGCAAGTGCCGCCCGACACGGCCGCCACGCCGCCCTGGGTGCCGCCCTACGGCGCGCAGCCCGTCAGCGACGTACCGCCGGCCGGCGCGGCCGGCTTGCGCCAGGCCAGCGTACCGCTGAAACTGGCCGACCAGCGCGCGCGCGAAGAGCATGCGCAGGCCGATGCCTCGCTGCCCATGCCGCCGCCCGGCGAATACGAATTCTTTTCCGCCCAGTTCGGCACCAGCGCCGCCGCGCTGCTGGCGCTCGACCCGCGCAAGGCCGTCTTGCACGCCTGGCTGCCCGCCTCGAAACGCTGGCTGGCGCTGGACCCCGAATACGGGGGCTTGCTGGCCGAATCGGACCTGGCCCATGGCGCCTGGCGCGCCGAGCTGGTGCCGGAGTTCAATAGCGTGCTGGTCTTGCCGACCAGCCATGGCCTGGCCTGCATCCGTCCCGACGTGCCTTCGCTGAGCTACGTGGTCGAGCATGTGGGCGGCGCACCGTGCGCGGCTGCGCCCGTCTGGTTCCAGAACCGCCTGTGGGCGCCCCTGCGCGACGACGATGGCCGCATCCGCTTCGTCAACCTCGATGCGGCGCAAAAGCCGGGCAGCGACGTGCTGCTCGACGGCGCCGTCGAGCTGGGCCGCGTCGGTGCTCCCGTGGCCTACAACCGCATGGCCGTGTGGCCTTGCGCCAACGGGCAGCTGCGCCTGCAGCTGCAGCCCGATGGCAACGTGGCCGCCTCGTTTACGCCCTGGCCCGAGGGGCTGGTGCCGCACTTCGAATTCGGCAGCCCCTATCTGTCGCGCGACGGCGGCCTGTGGCAGCTGTGCTTTGAAAGCCGCCGCGGCACCTATGTGTATGTGAAGCTGGGCGTCCAGGCCGAGAAGGCCGACGCGCTGGCGCCGCGCCTGTGTTCGGGCAGCTTCAATTACCGCTTCGCCACCAAGCTGAAAACGGCGCCGTGGGAAGAACCGGAACACGGCGACGATGGCGGCAAGAACCAGGCCGTCATGCCGTTGCTCGAATCGGGTGCCGAGTCCGGTGTAAGCAGCAGCGTCTTCGGCGTGAAATTTGCCACCAGCGCCGGCCTGTCGAGCGTGCTGCGCTCGAACGAACGCCTGGCGGCGCAGCTGGTGCAGGACGATGAATTGCGCGAAACGGTGTTCCACACCTTTGCCGTCAGCGAGCCGTGGCGGCTGCGCCTGTTTGTCCATGAAGGCACGCTGTGGGCCTACCACCCGCTGCTGTCGCGCATCGATGGCTGGGCCTTGCAGGCATGAAGGCGCGCGTACTGATCGCGGCCTGCGCCGCTTTTCTCGCCACGGCAGCCGCGCAGGCAGAGGGCATCCAGCAAGCGTTTCTCGTGCAAAACTCGGGCTGGATGGAGCCGTTTTACACGGATGAGCATTCGCAGCTGAAGGCGCTGGTGGGCGCCGTGGCGCAGGCCGCCACGAACCCGTCCGATAAGGTCTACACCCTGGCCTTCAGCCAGAGCAGCGGCGCGCACGTGTCGCCGTCGCTGCTGGGCCAAGGCCAGGGCGGCGCCGGCGTGGCGGGCCAGCTGGCCAGCCTGGGCCTGGCGCGCAAGAGCGCCGGCGGTGCGCTGGCCGACACGGATTTCCAGGAAGCCGTCACCAAGACCATCACGGGCCCGTTCCAGTCCGCTTCCGGCATCGTGTGGATTTTTACCAATAACAAGAACAGCCCGAACAACGACAGCCAGACGGCCGAACGCAACCGCGACTTTTATCGCTTGCTGCACCTGGAGCCGTCGATTGCCAAGACGGTGGTGTTTCCGCTGCGCATGCCCGTGCAGGGCAAGCTGTACAGCGCCAAGGGCTTGATGGTGTATGCGCTCGCGTATGGCCAGCCGGCGTCCGAGGCTTTGACCCGCATCCTGGCCGAAGGGCGGCTGTCGCAAGTGCTGACGCGTCCGCCCGCGCGCCTGAAACCCGTGGACCAGGATGCCGTGCGCATCGTGCCCCAGTCCGTCAAGAACAGCGCCAACGTACACGCCAGCCTGGGCCGCGACGGGCGCACCATCGTGCTCGACGTCGATGCGGCAAAGCTGGTGCCGCAAGTGGTGCTGCAGGCGTCCTTGCAAAACATGTTTTTCCCGTACGTGATCGACAGCGCCAGGGTGCACGCCAGCCTGGCGGGCCGGAACGCGCCCCTGCACGTTGCGCCGGATCAAATCCGCCACCTGCAGCCGGGCGCCAGCCAGTCCGTGCAGGTGCAGTTTTCCCTGCCGATGGCGCAGATACCGTCGCCGTGGTCGGCGCAGGCGATTGCCGCCATGGGCAAGCAGGTGATGCTGCCCATGCAGGCGCAGGTGGGCCTGTCGGAGCAGCGGCTGGCGCTGGCGTCCAGCTTTGGCAAGGACTTGCAGGAACTGTTCCCTGGCGACCCCATCTCGGAGATGTTCACGCCGCCCGACAGCGTGCGCGCCTCGCAGGCAACGATACCGCTGCTGGTACGCATCCAGTATCCGCTGCTGCCCGTGCTGGCGATGCTGGGCGGCGTGCTGGCGTTCGTGCTGGGCTTGCTGGCGCTGGGTCTGGTCAGCACGCGCGCCACGCGCTACAAGGTGATGGCCGACGGCGTGCAGCGGCAAGTGCTGTTGAAACCGTTCAAGAGCGTGCAGATCCGCGACGATGACGGCCGCGACATTGGCGAACTGAAGCGGGGCCTGGGCCAGCCGCAAGTCGTGCGCGTGGCCGAAGGCCACACGCTGAGCCTGGCCTGAGCAATATTTCTTTTTAAACTATTCAAACCCATTCGAGGCATACCATGGCGCAAGACACTCCGAAAGACAACGCAGGTTTCACTTTGCCGGCCCCGGTAACGGCGCCGGCGTCGGCACCGCCCGCCGCGGACGCTTCCGCCGCGGCCAGCGCCGCCACGGCAACGACCGAAGCTGCGCCCGCGTTTGACGCTGCGGGCACGACCGATACCTCGTCGCGCGACACCCTGGTGGGCGGCGTCGTGCTGTTGCTGCTGTTCATTGCCTTTTTCTTTGCCAAGAATGCCTATGCGAATGGCCTGGTGGCTAAGCGCGTGCCGCCGAACAAGGCCAATGCCTCGGGCTGGTGGCTGTTCATCTTCCTGGCCAGCCTGGCCACGGGTGTCGTGCTGGCGGCCGTGAATGCGC
Organism: Janthinobacterium sp. FT14W; assembly: GCF_009208755.1. Lineage (NCBI taxonomy): Bacteria > Pseudomonadati > Pseudomonadota > Betaproteobacteria > Burkholderiales > Oxalobacteraceae > Janthinobacterium > Janthinobacterium sp. FT14W. The sequence goes on from NZ_WFLL01000008.1 coordinate 155,122, forward strand.
ATAAATTCCTGGCGCCACTGTTCATGGGCCCGCTGGTGCTGGTGGGCCTCGTTGCACTCTTGTTGACCTTTACTTCCAGCCGCCGCTAAGAACACGCCGTTGCACGCATCATCGAAGGAACCACCATGGCAGAGAACCTGAACCAAACCATCACCGGCGGCGCCAGCGAGCGCAAGCAGGACAAGATCATCGAACTGCGCCCGACCCTGTTCATCGGCATCGGCGGCACGGGCATGCAAGTGCTGATGCGCGTGCGCCGGCGCATCCTCAATACCCTGTGGGGCGGCGCGGGCAACCGCACGCGCATCGAGGGATTGGCCGACTTTCCCATCGCGCAATTCATCCATTTCGACCTGGACAATGGCGCCGTGATCGAAAGCGGCGAGTCGCAGGCGAAGGACTTGCAGTTCGACCAGGTGAAGTTTACGGATGACGACAAGGTGGTCGAATCGTTCGACATGGACAAGTACAGCCGCGATGAAGATTCGCTGGAGAAATATCCGCACATCAAGGAATGGCTGCCCCTGACGCCGCAGCGCATCCGCGAGCTACGTTTCGACATGAGCAGCGGCGCGGGCCAGATCCGCGCCGTGTCGCGCCTGTATTTCTTCGACAAGTATGCGAAGATCCGCGACAAGATCCGCCTCAAGCTGAAAGCGCTGAAGGCGGGCCTGTCGCACGAGCGCCAGCTGGCCGAACTGGGCTTGCGCATGGAAACGAACCGTTTCCGCATCGTTATCGTCGGTTCCGTGGCGGGCGGCACGGGGTCCGGCTCCTTCCTGGACATGGGTTTGCTGGCGCGCTGGCTGGCGCGCAGCGAAGTGGGCGCGGCCGACGTCGAGCTGATGCTGTTCTTGCCGACCGGTTACACCAAGGCCAACAAGGACCGGGTCGAGGCCAACGGCTATGCGGCGTTGATGGAACTGGAATCGGCCATGATGGGCAACAAGGGCTATGTGGGCCGCTGGGATGCCTACGACCGTCCGGAACTGTCGCGCGAGCCGTATAGCGAGGTCTACCTGATCGATTCGGGCAATCTTGCCCAGCAGCACACCAAGGATGTCAGCGACGTCTACCACATGGTGGCCGATTCGCTGTTCGAGGATTTCGCCTCGGCCGACTTCGCGCGCGCCAAGCGTTCGATCGCCGTCAACCAGGCACAGCACAAGAATTCCCTGTACAACGCGCCCGTGCCGCAAGACCGCTTCGGCGACATGCGCCTGTATTTCTCGAAGCGCTTTTCCTCGTTCGGCATGGCCGTGCTCGATACGCGCCAGGAAGCGGCGCGCGACGAGCGGGCCCACCGCTGGGCCGGCGCCATGCTGCAAGCGTTCTTCGGCGTGGGCGGCACGGATGCGGGCGCCAACCGCGCCACGGATACGCAGCGCGATAATTTCCTCGCCGCCAATATGTTCCTGAAGGGCACGCCGTTCAGCGATTTCCCCGAGTTTTCCGACAAGAGCATCGAGCTGAAGCGCTCCAGCGGCGACTTCATCGATTTCCGCGTCGTCGACGAATTGCTGGAAGACCGCCACGGTCACCTGCTGGCCGGCGTGGAAAACCGGGTCAACACGCGCATCAACGATATCCGCACGGGTTTCGACCGCAGCGAATGGCCGGCCCAGGTGCGCGACGCCATGAAACACCTGGAACGCGACGCCGTGCGCGACCAGGATTCCACCGCCGACACGACGGAAGACCGCATCAGCAAGCGCCGCCGCGAAGTGCTCGACGACGTCAAGAAAGTCGTGCGCGACCAGCTGTACGGCTACCTGGACAACAAGGAATTCGGCGGCCTCGAATACGTGCTGTCGCTGGTGGAGCAGATCAAGGACCGCATCGAGGCGCCGGGCAGCGGCTTGACGGCGCAGATCGGCGCCAATGCCGAGCGCTACCGCGAAATCAAGGAAGCCGTGCGCTCGCGCGAATACGAGCGCCTGCTGAACAACCTGGAACAGACGCGCAGCACCTTCGGTTTTCTCAGCAATGGCGAAAAACAGGCGGGCGTGGTGATGGACCATTTGCGCACGGAAATGGCGAATGCGCTGAAATTCCATTTGCGGGCCAAGGCGGCGGACGAGTCCGTCATCCTGCTGGGCGAACTGTCGCGCTGGCTGGGCAACCGCATCGGCGTCGATGCGCAGGGGCGCGCGCAGTGGAATGGCCTCGTGGGCGAGCTGCAATCGGGCCGCGAAGGCGTGCTGGCCATGCTGGCGGAACTGAAAACGGCCAATACCATCCTGCAAAAGGACCTGGACAAGGAACACGCGACCCTGATCGTCATTCCCGTCACGGAAAAAGACATTGCGCTGCCCTCGGCAGCCACCCTGCGCCAGTGGGCCGATGAAGCGTTCAAGGACATGGGCGGCTCGAAAGCGCTGTTCCCCATGCTGGGCGAACCGGCGCAGCGCGGTTTGATCCTGGCCAAGGTGACGCGCATGGCCGAGAACATGATCGCCACGGCGGGCCTGGCCGAAGGGGCGACGAGCACGCCCGATCCCCTGTTCGACGCGCTGGAACAGATGGACGTGTCCGAACGCCTGGACCGTTTCCGCAAGCTGCTGGCCTGTTCCATGCCGTGGATCGACGCCAACATGGCGGGCGATTTCACGGTCGTGTCGGACCAGTTCAAGTGCGTGATCGGCGTGGCCAATGCGGCCGCCTTCAAGGCGAAGTTCGGCGCCGAACTCGAATCGTGCATGCCGACCCAGGTGGGCATCACGGTGAGCCAGCTGGAAATCGTCGAGACGGGCATCCGCGGGCGCGCCGTCTGCTATTGCGAACTGGCCGGCGTGCCGATGACGGTGCTGCGGGGCCTGGAAGGCTGGCGCACCAGCTACCGCAAGGAAGGCGACAACGACAAGGCGCCGACCCACACGCATATCGATCCCACGCAATTCACGCATCCGATCGCGCCGAACACGGACGAGATGAAGCGCCTGGCCGAAGACTTCGGCGAATTCCTGCAAGCGATCATGCTGGGCGTGCTGACGCGCCACACGGGCAGGGTCGTGCCGCCGGGCCAGTACCAGTTTGCCGTCGAACCGGGCGACTTGCGCCGCATCGGCAATGAACGGGCCATCCGCCAGAACGGCATGCCCGCTTCGTACGAAAAAAATATCGCCCTGCGCATCGAAGAAAAATTGACGGCGCTTGACGCCGTGCAGACGGCGGCCATGGCGGCGCTGGCAAAATACTATGAGCGGGGCGTGTATGCGCCCAAGCTGGTGGCGCAGGCCGATGGCTCGCAGCTGCCGTATATCGGCTTTGGCAGCGCCATTTCCGCCGAGTTGGGGGCGCGCCTGCGCGAGTCGGCACGCCGCAAGGGCATGGCCAGCGATGAGCTCGACCGCACGGTGCAAGCGCTGCTGGGACGCCTGAAGGAATGGGCGAACGTCATCGGCGACTCCGACAGCGATGCCTACGACTGGGAAGTGCGCGAGCCGGAAGCGGACGGCCAGCCCCGCCTGAAATACGCAGTCAAGCCGGAAATGCTGGAAGCGGGGCGCCTGGAGCAATTGCTGCGCCCGGCCGGCGCGGCGGCCCCTGCGGCAGCCCCGTTCGGCATGGCGCCGCCACCGCTGGGCGGCATGCCGCCGCCGCTGGTGGAGTTCCAGTATTTCCTGGGCATTAACGGCCAGCAGCAAGGGCCGTTCACGGCCCAGCAGATCGTGCAGTACGTACAGGCGGGACAAGTCGTGCCGGCCACCGCCAAGTTGTGGCGCGCGGGCTTGCCGGCCTGGGTCGACCTGGCCCAGTTCGCCGAGCTGGCGCCCCTGTTCCTCAGCGCGCCGCCACCGTTGATGCCGCCACCGTTGTGAACGCTGGAATGACGCTGGAATGGAGGAATAGTTTTGGATATCTGCATCAAATGTAAAACGGGCCTGTGGACCGCCGTCAGTCATTGCCCGTATTGCGGGCAGGCGCAGGCTGGCGCGGCCCAGCCGGCTGCCGCCGTGCCGCCGCCGCTGCCGTCCGTGCCAGTGCCACCGCCCGTGGCGCCCA
>NZ_WFLL01000090.1:0-7107 GCF_009208755.1 Janthinobacterium sp. FT14W
TGGCCCGGCGCGGCCAGGCGCCGCGCATCGGCGGCGGCTCGCCGCGCAGCTATTTCCTGGTGCTGGGCGAGGCGGGCAAGGAGCGGCGCGCCGTCTGCATCCTGCCCCGCGGCAGCGCCAGCGGCGAGGAAATCCGCCTGGCGGAGCGCCTGTTCGCCTTGCGCCTGGGCCGGCCCGTGCGCTTCCACCTGGCGTCCTCGATCGCCGAAACGGGCACGCCGCCGCAACTGGGCGACATCGTCGACCTGGACGCGGGCGACTACCTGCGCCTGCCGCCGCTGGCCAGCGTGCTGCACGCCAGGGACGGCGGCAATGACAAGCGCGACATAACCGTGCAGCTGGCAACGGTCATGACGGAAGTGGGCACCCTGGAAGTGCATTGCGTGGCCGAAGCCGATGCCAGTCAGCGCTGGCTGCTGGAATTCCAGCTGCGTGGCGAAGAGGAAGCGCCCGCCGAAACGTCTACCGTGCCGCCGCGCGTCAAGGAAGCCATCGAGAAGATCGAGCGCATCTTCGGCGGCAAGGCGCAAAAGGTCGAAACCAAGGAAGTGCGCCAGCTGCGCCAGCACCTGGAACGGGGACTGGGCGGGCGCGAAAGCTGGGACACGCCGCTGCTGCGCCATCTGTTCGACGCCCTCATGCTGCGCGCCCGCGGCCGGCGCCGCTCTGCCGAGCATGAGCGGGTCTGGCTGAACCTGGCCGGCTACTGCCTGCGTCCCGGCTATGGCGACGCGCTGGACCCGTGGCGCATCGAGCAGCTGTGGGCGATGTTCGACACGGGCGTGCAGCACCACAAGGACAGCCAGGTGTGCGCCGAATGGTGGACCCTGTGGCGCCGGGTGGCCGGCGGCCTGAGCCCGGAGCAGCAATTGCGCCTGCTCGACGATTTCGCCTTCAACCTGCAAGCCGATGCGGCGCAACGGGGCAGCCGCCCCGTCACCCTCGTCAACGGCAGCGACGACGACATGCTGCGCCTGGGCGCCTCGCTGGAGCGCATCCCCGGCGCCTACAAGGCCGAAGTGGGCGCATGGCTGCTGAAACGCCTGGACAAGGCCGGCAAGAAGGAAGATACGGCGGACACGAATACCCTGTGGGCGCTGGCCAGGGTCGGCGCGCGCCAGCCCTTCCACGGCAGCGCGCACGAAGTGGTCGACAGCGCCACCGTGGCCGAGTGGATCGCCGTGCTGCTGGCGCTGGACTGGAAAAAAACCGAGCCGGCCGCCTTTGCCGCCGCCCACCTGGCGCGCATGACGGGCGACCGCTCGCGCGACATCGCCGACGACTTGCGCGCCACGGTGCTGGCCCGCCTGAAAGCCGTCGGCGCCCCGCCCCAGTGGCATGCCATGGTCAGCGAAGTCACGCAGCTGGACGAAGCGGCGACCCGGCGCATGCTGGGCGAGGCGCTGCCGCCCGGCTTAAAGCTGATCAATTAATCAGCTGCCATCGCGCTACGCCAGCGCCACCACCAGCAGCACCACCGCCAGCGGCGCTTGCACCAGCACGATGCCGGGGTGCGTGCGGCGCAGCTGGGCCCACACGGACAGGCCCGGCACTTCTTCGTGCGGATGGTGGGCTTCGTCGCGCAGCGACATCGCGTGCAGGAACATGCCGGCGATCAGGGGACCGGGATTGACCCACCAGCCCTGCTCCAGCAAGCCGCGCGACAAATAGATGGCGAGCGCGCCGATGGCAAACGGCGAGGCCCACACCAGCACCAGCATCAGACGGATGCCATAGAATTCCGCCAGGGTGCCCATGCGGTGCATGCGGCTGAAATCGCGGTCTTCCATGCGCTTGTCGATGGCCAGTTCGGCGCGGCCGTACAGGGTCCACAGTCCGCCGAACAGGCAGCCCAGCAGCACGCCGATGACGATGTCGGCCGCAAATACCGCGTATTTGTTGACGTCGGCCGTGCCGATGCCCAGCGATGTGTGGGCGGCCGCATGCAGGTGCAGGCTGGCCTGCTCGCCTTCGGCCGTCGTATAGCGGTCGCGCACGTCGTAGGTGCTGCCGATATACACGACGTTCTTGCGCAGGGCCCCGGCAGCCACGCCGGCCTGGCCGTCGATCAGTTTGACGCGCGTGCGCGTGGGATTGACGAATGCGGGCGCCACGGCGGCCGGGTGAAACGGCGCCGTGACGGCATTCTGTTCGGCCGCCGCCCTGGCGTCACCCTGGATGACGGGTTCGAACGCCCAGCGCGCCAATTCCTTTTCGCTGTTCGTGCGCCGGGCCAGCTGGCATACGCGGCCGGCCAGCGCCAGCCCTTGCTTTTGCTCGGACAGGACGGCCGGCATGGGCTGCTTCTGCTCCTGTTCGTCGGCGCCATGCGCCAGCTCGAAGGCCACGGCCGCCAGCACGGGGCTTTTCAGCTCGATGCGCGTGACGGCACCCATGCGCTCGCGGATCCGCGGACTGGCGAAATGGATGCCTGCCGCGCAGCGCGCGCGTATCCAGGGCAGGTTTGCATTCCGCTCCGATTGCTCGGGCAGGATCAGCACCAGTTGCCGGCCATGCGCGGCCAGCTGGTCAAGCAGGCGGTCCAGCGGCCGCTCGCCCCCCTTGTGCTGTTCGTACACGGCGGGCGCCAGGTCCAGGTCGATGGCCAGCACCTGGCCGCCGCGCGCGGCGGCGCTGGCGATCAATTGCTCCAGGCGTGAACGCTGCAGCGGCTCGCGCTCGTCGAAGACCTGCTCGAACGCGGGCTGGTCGATTTCGATGATGCCGGGCCGGTAGGCGGCGCCCGGGTCCTTGCCCCGGTTCAGCAGTTGCCCCTGTTCCGCGCTGGCGCGCAGCATGGCCGCATCGAGCCATTCGAGCACGTGCAAGCCTTCCAGCGCCAGCATCAGCGCGGCGATCAGGCTGGCACCGATCACGTGGTGCAGCAGGTGCGTGCCCGTCAGCTTGAAGGCAGCCCCCACCCGCGAGACGGGCCACAGCAGGCGCCGCCAGAGCGGCGGACGCGGTTGGTCTGGCTGGCTGGTTTCCACGGTGCCTGCTCCTTGCGTGCGGCGCATGAATTATCACTCAAGCAACAAGTGATGACGAAAGGACAGTGTATTGCAGTTGTGCCCGTTCCGCCGCACGGCTGGCCAGGGTCAGCCTGGCTCCCTATTTCGGCTTGGCCAGCAGCAGCTTGCCCAGCGCTTCGAAGGCGGGCGTGGTGGTCGGATCGTTGGCCGCATTGGCCGCCGTCGGCGTGGAGGCAAAGCGCACGATCACCATTTCCGCCTTCGGATCGACGTAGATGCGCTGGCCGTACACGCCGCGCGCCATGTAGGCGCCATGCTCGTTATGCGTGACCCACCACATGTCGCGGTAGCTCCAGCCTTGCAGCAGGTCGTAGCCGCCCTTGGCGAACAGCTGCTTGTCGCCGCCGCGGCGGATATCGGCGACGGCCGCGCGGGGGATGATTTGCTGGCCGTTGTAGCGGCCATCGTTGCGCAGCATTTCGCCAAAGCGCGCCAGGTCGCGCAAGCCCGCGCTCAAGCCGCCGCCGGCAAACGGCGTGCCCGTCGAATCGACGCTCATATAGGCATCCTGCTCGGCGCCCAGCTTCTGCCAGATATGTTCGGACAGGTAATCGTTGACGTTCTGCCCCGTGACGCGGGCGATGATCCAGCCCAGCACGTCGGAGTTGACCGTGCGGTAGCCGAACGCCTCGCCATGCCGGCCTTCGTGCTGCACTGTTTGCAGGTACTCGAAATAGCTGCGCGGCCCTGTGTAGTCCTTGGGCTTGGGCAGCGGATTGCCGGCCGCCGCGTGCTGCCACACTTCCGCTTTCGGGTCGGCATAGTCTTCGCTGAATTTCAGGCCCGTGGTCATGTCGAGCACCTGGCGCACGGTGGCGTCGCCAAACGCGGATTTGACCAGTTCCGGCACGTAGTCGGCCACTTTCCTGTCCGGATCGAGCCTGCCTTCGGCCACCAGCGCCGCGCCCATGGTGCCCATCACGGACTTCGTTACCGACATGGCGCCATGCTGGCCGCTGTCCTTCAGCACGCCAAGGTAGCGCTCATACACGATGCGGCCCCGGTGCAGCACCACGATGCCGTCCGTGTAATTGGCGCCCAGCGACTGCTCCCACGTCATCGTGTCCTTCGCCCCCAGGGGCGTGAAGCGCAGGCCGTCGATATCATTGCGCAGCGCGCGCTGCAGGGGCACGGGCGCCTTCAGGCCGCGCGCCACGCTCACCGTCGGCATCAGCTGGCGGAAGTGCGACACGCTCCAGCGCAGCTGCGGGAAGGTGAAATAGCTGCCATCGTCGAAGCGGATGATTTTATCGGCCGGCGGCGGCGCGCCCACCATCCATTTCAACGCGGCCGGGTCGCTGGCGGCTGCCGACAACGGCGGCGCCGTCTCGGCCGCATGGGCGCTGGCGGCCAGCGCCAGGCAGGCGGCGCCCAGGGCCAGGCGTTTCATGCTGGGAAAATCGTTCATGCGATGCTCTCCTTGATAAACAGAATATTTAATAGACCCATACGACATTCGCCAGCCAGCCCGTCCACGTCCTGGCCTGCCCGTTCACCAGCTGGTTGACGCCCGACTGCGCGAATGAAGCGCTGAAACCCAGGGTCAGATAGGTATTCGGGTTCACCACGCGCACGTATTTGACGAAGACATCGTTCGCCAGCATCGGGCGCAGCACGCCGGCGATCACCACGGGCGCGTCGCCCGGCACATCGAGGCGCGTGGCCTGGCCGAACTGCAGCGGGCTGCCCATCTGGTTGGCGCGCACCTGGGCCAGGTAAGCAATCACGGTGTCTTTCGGCGTCGGATGCAGCTCGATGGTGGCCTGCAGCGCATTCACGTTGGCGTTGACGAAGACCCAGGTCGCCTTGCTGCCCGAGGCCCAGGCGCCGGGCGTGCCTTCGAAGAAAAGCGGGTCGAAGCGCTCGTTGCGGGCCGTGTGCGGGTCGTCGCCGGAAAAACTCTGGTAGCCGAGCGTAAACTTCGGCGTCCACGCCACGTCGGGCAGCGAAAAGCCCCCTTCCGTGCGCCAGCCCCAGGCCCGCATCGGCTCGCGCGTATTCCATTCGCGCGTGGCGTCGACGCCGAACCAGCCTTTCGGCAGCACGCTGAGCAGCACGGGAACGCGCGCGTAGCCATACACGAACTGCAAATCCTTGCGGCCGTCCGGCACGGCCAGCGGCGCGCCGATGCCGCCAGGCGCCGCCTGCGGATACGCGGCATGCGAACGGGGCACCTTGCCATACGCGATGCCGGCCTTGCGGTCGTTCGCGGGCGCGTAGCTGACGTCCACGCCCACCAGGCGCGTGCCCGAATCGTTGTCGGGGTTTTCATTCGGGTCCAGGTAAAACGCCTGGGCACTGAACGCATCCTGGCTTATTCTGGCCACCGCGGAATTCTGGAAGGCCTTGCGCGGTCCCAGTTTCAGCGCGCCCCGGTCAAAGCCGTTCGAGCCCCCATTGGCGATCAGCATGCCCGTGCCCAGCGTGAAATTCTGCGCGCCGGCCGACAGGTCGAGCATGGCGCGCGTGCCGCCGAGCGGCATGCGGATGCCGGCGACGAATTCCTCGATCGAGATGCGGCCAGTGTCGCCCGCGCCAAACGGATCGTGGCGCAAGGTGCCCGAGCCCACGGCGGAGACGCGCGCATACAGCTGCTTGCCGTCGCTCAGGTTGCGCTTCAAGCCGAGCGCCGGCTTGACGTAGAACTCGTACCAGTAGGGGTTGAAATCGAAGTCGGGATTGCGCGCCGGCGTATTCGACAGTTTCCAGAACAGATTGCTTTCGCCGGCGACCTGCACGCCCGCTTCCACGGAACGCGTCATTTGCCAGCCGGCGTCGATATCCGGTTCGACGGCTGCGCGCCGGGCCACTTCCCTCTCCAGGCTGCTCTGGCCATCGGGATCGAGCTGGCCGGCGGCGCCGCAGGCGGCACTCCCTCCCAGCAAGGCCAGCGCGAACGCACGGCGCACCAGTAACATCGCTTGCATGGCCATTGGTATCCCTTGCGATAGCTGACTGTATATTGGAGCAGATGTTATCAGAGATGCTCTCTTTTATTGTTTTAAAGCATTCTATTGTGCGGCCCCACGTCTTGAGACAAACGTCTCACGCGCGCACCATGCTGCGGCGCAGGATGCGCGGCCCGGCGCTTCGTGCTAAAAACGGAGTCGACAAGCGAAACACCCTCAAAACACCAGATACCGTGACACTGGAGAGCGCCATGCCCTACGTCCGCCAGACCAGCCATATCGACCGCGTGCGCGACCTGATCGCGGGCAGGATCGTCAATCCGGGGGCCGATACGGCCAGGCTGGCCTCGTCCTACCGGCGCTCGCTGGACGACTACCGGCTCGATCCCGCCTCGACGACGGGGCCGCGCATCCTGACGGGCGCCGAACTGCGCGCCATCCAGCAGGCCGAGGAAGGCTTCCTGCGCTCGACGGGCCAATGCCTGCCGCGCCTGCATGCCATGGTGCGCGAAGCCGGCTACTGCGTCATTCTCGCCAATGCGCGCGGCGTGACCATCGACTACGCGGTCGACGCGGACCAGCGCAAGGATTTCAAGAAGGCGGGCCTGTACCCGGGCTCGTGCTGGTCGGAGGAAGAGGAAGGCACGTGCGGCATCGCCTCCGTGCTGCTCGACCAGGAAGCCATCACGGTGCACAAGAGCGACCATTTCCGCGCCGCGTTTACGGGCCTGACGTGCAGCGCCGCGCCCATTTTTTCGCCGCACGGCGACTTGATCGGCGTGCTCGATGCCTCGGCGCTGACTTCCCCCGACGCGCGCGACAGCCAGCGCCTGGTCAAGCAGCTGGTGCGGCAAGGCGCGACCCTGATCGAGGACGGCTTTTTTCTCAAGTCCTACGGCCATTGCTGCATCCTGCTGGCGCACCGCAACCGCCACTTCGTGGAAGTGCAGCCCGAGATGCTGCTCGCCATCGACGAACATGGCAACGTCGTCGCCGCCAACCGCTGTGCGCGCGACGTCATCGCCGGCCTGGCCAGCCTGCCGCGCCCCGTCGCCGAGGTGCTGGACGTGCGCGCCGAGCGCCTGTTCGATGCGCGCGCGGGACACAACCTGCTGTCGCTGCGCCTGGCCGGCGGCAGCACCTGGCTGCACGCCCGCGTGCGGGCA
>NZ_WFLL01000091.1:0-7056 GCF_009208755.1 Janthinobacterium sp. FT14W
ACCGCCTGAAAGATTTCCGCGCCGTCGCAACTCGCTACGATAAACGCGGACACAACTATCTGGCAGTCGTGATTATCGCAACAATGATTCTATGGCTCCTCTGAAATCAGTCAGATAGACCCTAGGCCGCCGCTTTCACGGGGCCGTGCAGCAGCTTGTGCAGGCGGAAGCCTTCGCGGATATTCTCGCGCAGCACGGAGCCTTTCCACGGCTTGGTATAGAAACGGTCGACGGCGCCGCGGTTGATGGCCGCCATGATGGGGGTCAGGTCGGCAAAGGCCGACAGCATGATGCGGAAGGTGTCGGGGCACAGGTGCTTGACCCGCTCCATGAATTCGGTGCCGCTCATGAGCGGCATGCACTGGTCGCACAGGATCACCTGCACCTTGTGGCGCGCCAGGATGTCGAAGCCCTCGGCCGCCGTCTGCGCCGTGAGGATGCGGTAGCCGTCCTGCGCCAGGAAGTCGCTGAGCACGTCGAGCATGAAGACATCGTCGTCGACGATCAGCAAGGTCTGCTGCTCGTCCCCGCCGGCATCGTGCGGCGCCTGCAGCAGCTTGCCGCCCATCAGCATCTGCTCGAATTCCTCGTGCGGCACGGGGCGGCTGAAATAATAGCCCTGCATCTCGTCGCAGCCGTGGCGCCGCAGGTAGGCCAGCTGCGCATCGTTTTCCACGCCTTCGGCGATCACCTCGAGCTTCATGCTGTGCGCCATGCTGATGATGGCCAGCACGATGGCCGCGTCGTCCGGATTGCTGGTCACTTCGCGCACGAAGGCGATATCGATCTTCAGCTTGTCGATGGGGAAGCGCTTCAGGTAGGCCAGGCTGGAATAGCCGGTGCCGAAATCGTCGATGGAAATCTGGATGCCCAGCGCCTTCAGGTTGCGCAGCACGGCGATGGTTTCCTCGGCATTCGACATCAGCGAGCTTTCCGTCAGCTCCAGTTCCAGCAGCTCGGGCGCGATCTCGTGCTTGCGGATCGCCTTGAGCACTTCCTCCTCCAGGCCGCCGACGAAAAACTGGATGCCCGACACGTTCACCGACAGGTGCACGGGGCCGATGCTGCTGGCGCCCCACTCGCTGATCTTCCTGCAAGCCTCGTCGAGCACCCAGTTACCGACGCGCACGATCAGCCCCGTTTCTTCCAGCAGGGGGATGAACAGGGCCGGCGACACCATGCCGTGGCCGGGGCGGCGCCAGCGTATCAGCGCCTCGGCGCCGCTGATGCGTCCCGAGATGATGTTCACCTTGGGCTGGAAGAACAGCACGAATTCCTCGTTGTCGATGGCGCGCCGCAGGGCGTTTTCCATGTCCAGCCGCGCCATCGACTGCGCGTTCATTTCCGCCGTGAAGAAGCGGAAGGCATCGCGGCCCGCTTCCTTGGCGCGGTACATGGCCGTGTCGGCATATTGAATCAGGGTGTCCGCATCGACGCCATCGTCGGGGTACACGGAAATGCCGATGCTGACCGTGACCGTCACCTCGTGGCCCTGCAGGTCGAAGGGCTTGCGCATCGCTTCGCGGATCTTGTCGACCACGCCCACGGCATGCTGGGCACCTTCGGGCAGCAGCAGGATGGTGGCAAATTCATCGCCGCCAAAGCGGCCGATGGTGTCGCGCACGCGCAGGCAATCGACGAGGCGGCTGGAAAACTGGCGCAGCAGGTCGTCGCCGATGGTGTGGCCCAGGGTGTCGTTGATATTCTTGAAGCGGTCGATGTCCATGAACAGCACGGCCACGGCCCACTGGTGTTCGGCCGCCTGGGCCAGCGAATGGGTCAGCGAGGCGAAAAACTGGCTGCGGTTCGGCAAGCCCGTCAAGGTGTCGAAATGGGCCAGCTTCATCAGGCGCTGCTCGGCATCCTTGCGCTCGGTGATATCGCGCGCCACCGCCACCAGGATCCAGCTCTGCCCCGAGCGCAGGGTGCGCCGCTGCACCTCCACCGACAGCGGCGAGCCATCCTTGCGCTGCAGCTGCAATTCCGCCATGGGGCCGCCCTGGTCGCCCGCCAGCAGCTTGTTGTACAGTTCTTCCAGCTGGGTCTCGCCCTCGTTCGCGCGGCCCGGCCCCACGCGCAGGAAATCCTCGCGCTCGAAGCCCAGCATGCGGCAGGCAGTCTGGTTGACGTCGACGAAGCACATGCCGGCGCGGTCGACGAGGAAAATCGCGTCGGCCGTGGCGTCCATCGCCAGGCGGAAGCGGCGCAAGTCTTCATCGAGGCGGATGCGCGCCGCCATGTCCAGGGTCAGCTGCTCGTGGTGGCGCTTGATCTCGTCGTACAGCAGCAGGTTGTCGTAGGCGACGGCGATCTGCGCCGCCACCGTGGCGGCGACGCGCTCGTCGACTTCGGAAAACTCGTTCGCCCCCAACTTGTCGACCAGGTACAGCCAGCCGTGGCTGCGCTCGCGCGAGGCGATGGCGACGCCCAGGAAGGAGTGCACGGGCGGGTGGGTATCGGGCAGGCCCAGCGCGCCGGGGTCGCCCTTCAAGCCGTTCACCCGGTAGGGCTGGCGCTGTTCCAGCAGGCGGCTCAGGATGCCCGTGCGCGGCGCGCTGGCGATGCGCTCGAGGTTTTTCTCGGCGCCGCACGAGGAAAAGTAACTGAGCTTTTCGGCGCCCTCTTCCAGCACGCCGATGCAGGCGTATTTGGAGACGCAGATATTCTGCGCCACCTTGCAGCCCGCCTCGATCAGGGCGCGCGGATCGCGTTCGGCGCCCAGCTCGATGCCCAGCTCGATCAGGGCCGTCAGGCGCAGGCTCACCGCCTGCAGGCTCGATAGCGAACGCGACAGGCGCTCCGTCATGATGGCCAGGTCTTCGGGAATGGCGGCCTGGCCCTCGCGCTGGCTGGCCAGCTGCGAAATCTGCTGGCTGCTGGACTCGAGTTCGTCGAGGTAGCCGCTGACCTGGTGCTCGATGCCGGCCAGCTTGCCCGTGGCGGGCGGGGCCGTGCCGCCGCCGGTGCCCGGCGCATCCGGCACCTGGGCTGCCGCCGGCATCAGTCCCAGCGCTTCATTGACCGTGCGCACGATGACTTCGGGGTCGGACGGCTTGGGCAGCACCCAGCGCACGCCGCACGCCTGCGCCAGCAGGATCGCTTCCTGCTCGCGGTAGGTGGCCGTATAAAAGATGATGGGCACGTCGGCCAGCGCGGGATCGGCATGCACGCGCGTGACGAATTCGTAGCCGTCCATGTTCGGCATCAGGATGTCGGAGATGATCAGGTCCGGCCGCTCCGTGCGCAGCACTTCCAGCGCGTCGGCGCCATTGGCGGCCTCCAGCAGGCGGTGGCCGCCGTAACCCAGCAGCGCGGTCAGGAACTCGCGGTTCAGCACGTGATCATCGACGATCAGTATCGTAGCTATGTCGTTTTTAACTGGCGTCGACGGCGCCCCGGTTAAAAAAGATTCCAGCTCCGCCACGAACAGGTCGGGCTCGATCGGTTTGCCGATATACCCGTTGAAACCCGCTTCGAGCAGGCGTTCGCGGTCGCCCACCATGGCCAGCGCCGTCACGGCCAGGGCCGGGATCTTGCGCAGCAGCGGGTCTTTCTTCAGCTCCGCCACCACGCCATAGCCGTCGAGCTTGGGCAAATGCACGTCGCAGATGATCAAGTCCGGCAATTCGCTGCGCGCCATGCGCACGCCCTCTTCGCCGTCATAGGCGGCCAGCGGCGTGTACCCGAAGGCACGCAACAGGTACACCATCAATTCCATATTGGTGGCGTTATCTTCGATAATCAGGATACGTGCGGACAATTAGCACCCCCAATAAAAACGGCATGGACTCATTTTCTGCCTGCACCCATCTTTCCGCATGCGCGGTCAACATAATAATCCTACAACATTCTGCCATGCACCCCGCAAATATCTCGCGTACGGAACGCCATGGGGCGGCAACTACGGCCTCGGCCATCATCGCTGGCCGCTGCCTTCCTGATGCTAGCTTAATACAGGACGCCAGTGGAAAACAGGATTTTCTAAGCGTGCGGCTCTCAAACGGAGGCAACAGCGAGGTCAAGACAGACAGTCTTGCCATGCAGATAAAACACAACAGGCGTCAGGAAAAACGGGGGCAAGACGGGGGCTGGGCGGCTTCGTACTTGATAGTGATTTCCGCTAACAGCTGACGCAGCACGCGCGCATCGCTGGCCAGTGCCACGTGGCCGATGCCGCCGAAGGCAAGATTGCGCGCGCCGGGCAAGTGCGCGGATGATTGTGGCGCGACGATATTATCGTGGTGCGAGTAAATCGACGTGATCAGGGCGCGCGTTTCCCCCGTCTCGCTGGCGGCCAGCTGCGCCAGCCAGCCGCTGGGCGCGCCGCCGATACGGCTCATCTGGCGCGCATTCGTCCCCGCCGCCAGCTTGGCCAGCGCCGTGCCGTGGTGCGGCGTGCCGATGGTGATGATGCGCGCCACGCGGGCTGCGCCGTAGTGGCGCAGCCAGGCACGCGCCACCAGGCCGCCCATGCTGTGCGCGACGATGATGGCTTGCGGCTTGCCCGTGAGCGTGCACAGCGCCTGCAGCGCCTGCTCCACTTGCACCACGTAGTCATCGATGCTGGCATCGAAGGGTTCCAGGTCGACCGCCTTGTGCACGATGCCCGCCTGCGCCAGTTGCCGGCTCAGCTTTGTCCAGTAGCCGCCATTGCACACATAACCGTGCACCAGCAACACCGGCAGGCCCTGGCCAGCCGTGATGCCGTCGGCCGCATGCAGGCGCGGACGCAGCATGCCCCACGACGAGGTCCACAGCGTGGCGCGCAGCTCGCCGAAAAACAGGCGCGCGGCGCCCAGGGCGCCCAGCTGGCAAGCGGGCGGCACGGGACTGCCCTGGCGCCGGCTTGCCCGGAAATTGCGCGCCACGATCAGCGCGCGCACGGCCAGCAGCATGGCGACCGCCAGCAGCAGGGCCAGCACCGGCGAGTCCACGCCCCACGCCTGCCTGGCCAGGTACGCCACCCCCAGCACGGCCAGCACCTGCAGCAGCATCAGCCACTTGAGGATGCGCGCGATCATGCGGCCGCTGGGACGGGCATGGGCACGGGGGCCGGCTTCCCCGTCAATTGCTGCGCCAGGCCGCTGGCCAGGCGCGCGGCCAGCGCATAGATCGTCAACTGCGGATTGGCGCCTATCGAGGTGGGAAACAGCGCGCCGTCGTGCACGGACAGGTTGCGCACGCCGTGGTAGCGGCCATCGGCGCCCGTCACGCCCAGGCGCGCATCGTCCGACATGGCGCAGCCGCCCATCACGTGGGCCGACACCACCCTGGCCAGCAGCGCCTTCATCGGCAAGTCGCCGATGGCCTGCTTCGCCTGCGCCCAGCTGCTGTAGTGACTGGCCAGCTCGTGCACGGGATACACGCTTTTCGCGCCCGCCGCGAACTGGATTTCCGCCATCGTCAGCAGCGCGCGCCGCACGCCATCCCAGATGAAGGGCGTGAGCGGATAGTCGAGCACGGGCGCACCGAAGCTGTCGAGCGACACGCTGCCGCCCGCCGCGTCGTGGTGAAAGCCGTCGCGCAGCAGCGCCAGCAGGGCATGCGCATGGGGGAATTCGCGCATGGTGCGCGCATGTTCGTCGCCGAAACCGCCCATGGTGGTGGCCATCAGCAGCGGGTGCAGGGGCGGCGCTTCGAGCTTGTAGCCGATGGGGCCATCGATGGGTGCCCCATGCAGGAAATGGTCGGAATAGATCGTCTGCGGCGCGCCCGCATACGCGTCGACCCGCTGCGGGAACAGCCCCGCAGAGATCACCGTCGGATGCAGGAAGGTGCGCCGGCCCAGCAAGCCGTGCGGGTCGGGCGCCTGCGAGCGCAGCAGCAGCGCCGGCGAATTGATGGCGCCGCCGGCCAGCACGAAGTGCTTGGCGCGCACCGTGATGCGCACGCCCGTGGGCGCCTGGCCCGCCGCGTCGAGCGCCGCCACCTGCAGGCTGTCGATGCGCTCGCCCTTGAAAAGGAAACGCTGCGCGCGCGCATGCACGAGCAGGCCCGCGCCCAGCGCCAGCGCCGCGGGTATCGTCGTCACCAGCATCGACTGCTTGGCGTTGGTGGGGCAGCCCATGCCGCAGTAGCCGAGGTTCCAGCAGCCGTTCACGTTGCGCCGGATGGCGGCCGTGGGTATGCCCAGCGCGGTGGCGCCACGGCGCAACAAGTCGTTGTTTTCATTCGGCGGCGCGGCCCAGTCGCTCACGTGCAGGCGCCGCTCCATCATGGCGAACCACGGCGCCATGGCGTCCACCGAATAGCCGGCCAGGCCGAAATGCCTGCGCCAGTATTCCAGGGTGCCGGGCGGCGTGCGGAAACTCGAGGTCCAGTTGACGGTAGTGGACCCGCCCACCGTGCGTCCCTGCAGTATATTGATGGCCTTGTCGCGCGTCTTGCGCGCGGCCGACTCCTGGTACAGCGCGGGATAGGCGTCCGCTTCGCGCATCTTGAAGTCGCGCGAAGACTTCAAGCCGCCCTCTTCGACGATCAGAACCTTCAGGCCGGCCAGCGCGAGGATTTCCGCCGTCACGCCGCCGCCGGCGCCACTGCCGATGACGACCACGTCGGCCTCCAGGGTGCGGTCTTCCGTCATGCTGCCGGCGTCGGTGACGTGCCAGCCGCTGGCCACGCCGAGGGCGATGGGGTCGGGTATGGGAGATGTGCTCATGGCGGCCTTCTCAGCTCAGTTCGGGCAGCGGCCCCGGGTAGCCGATGGCGGCCCAGTGGGCGGCATCGGCGTACCAGGCGCCGAGTATCAGGTCGTGCAGGGCCAGGTAGGCCGTCTGCAGGGTGGCCAGGCGGTGCGTGCGCCACGACTGCAGGAAGGCCGCCACCTGGGCCGGATCGGCTTCGGGCCAGCCGCCTTGCACGCCCGCGACAAAGCGCCGCGCGGGCGCCAGCGCCAGCAAGCCGAACAGATCCTGCACTTCCTGCTGGGCCGCCAGCGGCAAGCCGTGGATGGCCGTCTCCACGCCGGCGATGGCGCCAGCGAGCGCCGCGGTCCGGGCGCCCGCTTCCTGCGGCAGCGCGCTGCCCAGCATGGCCGGCACGATGGCCGCCAGCGCC
>NZ_WFLL01000092.1:0-6365 GCF_009208755.1 Janthinobacterium sp. FT14W
GGACGCGGCACGCGGCAATGGCAACGGCAACGGCACGGGCACAGGCGCGGGCAGCGGAACGGCGGGCCTGGCTGGCGCGCTGGCGGCGGCGGGCGGTGCCGGCGTCAGCCACAAAGTGCCCAGGCGCACGATGGCCCCATTCCCATTGCCCAGCAATAAATACAGGTGCACATGGCCTGCCTGGATCGCTTGCCGGGTACTCACGCGCACATAGTGGCGCCCGCCCCGCTCCAGCGGGCTGATCGTCAAGGTCTGCAGGGCCGGATCCATGCCGATGCCGCCGCCCCGGTACACATCGGGCGACGCCAGGCGCACGGCCACGCCGCTGGCTTCCTCGGGCGCCAGGGCCGTCAGTTCGATCTCGGCCAGCAAGGGCTGGCCCACATGCGACAGCACGACCATGTCACCCAGTTCGGCCGCCATGACGGGCGGCAAGGCCAGGCTGGCGGCGGCGCACGCGATCAGGGACCAATGGGGAAGGATGCTGCTCTGCATGGACTGATCGCTTTGATAACAGGATAAATAAGGGGAACTCGCCTGTCTTTAACGGCAGGAAATCGCAAAAATATAGATGGGCCAGGGCAAAAATGATGCAATACAGCATCATCCTGTGCCTTTTTGACGTCTGGAGTACACTCGATCCACCTCTATCGATGAAAGGGATGCCATGAGTAGCAGAATCGAACGCGACAGCTTCGGCCCGATCGACGTACCCGCCGACCGGCTTTGGGGAGCGCAAACGCAGCGCTCGCTCGAGCACTTCCATATCTCCACGGAAAAGATGCCGCCCGAACTGATCGCCGCCCTGGCCACCGTCAAGCGCGCGGCCGCCCACGTCAACCTGGACCTGGGCCTGTTGGATGGCAAGAAAGCCATCGCCATCACGCAGGCGGCCGACGAAGTACTGGCCGGCAAGCATGACGCGGAGTTCCCGCTGGCCGTCTGGCAGACGGGGTCTGGCACGCAAAGCAATATGAACATGAATGAAGTGCTGGCCAACCGCGGCTCCGAGCTGATCGGCGGTTTGCGGGGCGCCGGGCGCCTGCTGCACCCGAACGACGACGTCAACCTGGGCCAGTCCTCGAACGACATCTTCCCCACCGCCATCCACGTGGCGGCCGCGCTGGCCGTCGCCAACACCGTCTTGCCGCCCTTGCGCCAGCTGCGCGCCACCCTGGACGCGAAAGCGACGGAATTTGCCGGCATCGTCAAGATCGGCCGCACCCATTTGCAGGATGCGACCCCGCTGACCCTGGGCCAGGAATTTTCCGGCTACGTGGCGCAGCTGGACTTTGCCGAGCACATCATCACGGCATCGCTGCCGCCGCTGCTGCAGCTGGCCGCCGGCGGCACGGCCGTGGGTACGGGCTTGAATGCCCACGTGGAATTTGCCGGCCGCATCGCGGCAGAACTGGCGCGCCTGACGGGCCAGCCGTTTGCAACGGCCGACAACAAGTTTGCCGCGCTGGCCGCCCACGACGCCCTGGTCGCCGCCCATGGCGCCCTGAAAACCCTGGCCACGGCCCTGATGAAGATCGCCAACGACGTGCGCTGGATGGCGTCCGGACCCCGTTCCGGTCTCGGCGAAATCACCATCCCCGAAAACGAGCCGGGCAGCTCCATCATGCCGGGCAAGGTCAACCCCACGCAGTGCGAAGCGCTGACCATGCTGTGCTGCCAGGTGTTCGGCAACGACGTGGCCATCACGGTGGGCGGCGCCTCGGGCAATTTCGAGCTGAACGTCTTCAAACCCTTGATTGCGCACAACTTCCTGCAAAGCGCGCGCCTGCTGGGCGACGGCATGCGCAGCTTCGACGAGCATTGCGCCCACGGCATCGCACCGAACCGTGACCGCATCGCCGAACTGATGGAGCGTTCCCTGATGCTGGTCACGGCCCTGGCGCCCCACATCGGCTACGACAAGGCGGCGCAAATCGCCAAGCTGGCCCAGCACGAAGGCACGACCCTGAAGGAAGCGGCGCTGGCCCTGGGTTTTGTGACGGAAGAGCAATTCGGTGCCTGGATCGTGCCATTGGAAATGACGCGCCCCAACAAAAGCTGACTTCCACCCTGCATTGCTGGCGGCTTCAGGTAAACTATGACTTAGTTGAGGTCGTCATCAAGTGTTTAAAACACATCATTGCAATAAGGGATACAATGCAAAAAGTAAGCTTTGATTTAACATCCGAGTTCGTCGAGCTGAACCAGCTGCTGAAGCTGGTCGGCCTGTGCGACAGTGGTGGCGCAGGCAAGGTCATGGTCGATAGCGGCGTGGTGAAGGTCGATGGCAAGAAGGAATTGCGCAAGACCGCCAAGATCCGCGCCGGCCAGGTCGTCAGCGTGGGCGATATCCGTATCACGGTCGTCGCTCCCGTCTGAGCCCGGCATGGGGCGCGACAGCACCCCATGCATCGAACCTGCACCGCTGCCAGTCCGGCTGCCTGGATCAAGCTGCAACACGTCGCTATTGTCAGACAAATATCGATTGCAGAGGGGAAGCGCCATGGACCATCCCGAACAAGGTACGCGCAGCCAGGAACGCCTGATCGGCGACTTGCGCCAGGTAATAGAAAACGCGGAAGAATTGCTGCGCAACACGGACAAATACACCAGCAGCCTGTACCAGAGCGCCCGCGCCAGGCTGGAACTGGCCCTCGTCGCGGCCACTGCCGAGCTTGCCCGCTTCGAAGAGGAGCAAGTCACGCGCATGATGGACGCCACCCTGGCCGCGAATGCCCTGTACCGCGATCAGACGGGCGAAGCGCGCCTGTTGCGGGCTTTCGAGTAAAACCTCACGCCGTCAACACCGCATGCGCCAGCCACTGGCGCAAGTGCGCCGCCAGGTCGAATGCGGGGTCCAGTCCGAACGCCGCATCGAGCGCGGCGCCAAACGTCTGCCCCTGCTGCAAGGCCAGCAAGGCTGCATGCGCAGCCCCATCCAGTAGCAGCACCTGCGCCTTCCAGCGTGTCCGGCAGACCAGTGCATGGCTGGCCGCCTGCATCTCCTGCGGAAACATTCCCTGCCCTTCCCCCTCCTGATGGGCCTGCCACAAGGCCCCCACTTGCCAGTCCGATTCCAGCAAGGCGCAGGCGGGATGCAAGGCAAAACAGCGCGCTTCCAGCTGATCGGGAGGCAGGGCGGCCAAGGCCTCGGGCGCCAGTGCCGGCGCATCGGGCGCGTAATGGGCCAGGTGCACGGCCCATTCCAGGCGCGCCATGTCGGGCAAATACGGCAAGGCGGCCACATGCGGGAAAGTGGCCAGAAAATCGGCGAAACGGGCGCCAAACTGATTCAGATCCGCGCTATCGGATGGCATCTGCCGGCCATACGCGCGCGCCAGGCCGCCAAGGAATTCCTCGCCCACCAGCGCCAGCACGACGGGATAGGCCTGGCCCAGGGTACGGCGCCAGGTGGCGCTCATATTGCCGCGATACAGTGCGAAGCGCTGCGGCACCGCCGCTCCCGCGAACGGTGGCAGGGTTGCCGCCGTATCGAGCAAGGCCGTGGCAAATGCCTGCTGGCCGGCCGCCAGCGCATCGTTCGCCGACACGGGCGGCGGCGGCAGCAGCGCGCCCTGCCATGGCGCCTGCGGCGCATGGCGCGCCAGCATGGCCTGTGCCTTGCCCGCCTCGCCCAGCAGGATATCGAGGGCAGGCAAGTCCGTATCCCACTCGACCAGGGTGGGCACGGCGCCAAAGCGCAGCAGCGCTGCCGCATACAAATCCCAGACGGGAGCGGCCACGGCGGCGCCATGGTGGTCGATCACGGCATGCGGCGTCAGCAGATGACCGCCCAGGTGCAGCTCGCCCACGCTGCCGGGCGCGATGGACTGCATGGCCGTCAAGGCATCTTCGCCGTGGTTGCACTGGTTCACATACAGGTTATTGATATCGAGCAGCAGCCCGCAGCCGCTGCGGCGCGCCAGCTCCGCCAGGAATTGCGCTTCGCTCATGGCATCGTCGGCAAAGCGCAGGTAAGTAGCGACATTCTCCAGCAAGATCGGCCTTCTCAGCACATCCTGCACGCGCCCCACCCTGGCGCACAGCAAATCGAGGGCAGCCCCATTCAAGGCCAGCGGCAGCAAATCATTGAGTTGCTGCTGTGCCACGGCGCCCCAGCACAGGTGTTCCGACACGAGGACCGGCTCGACGCGCTCGACCACGGCGCGCACGCGCTGCAAGTGGCTGTCGGAAAAGCCGCGCGCGGAACCCAGCCCCAGCCCCACGCCATGCAGGCTGAGCGGGTAGTCCTGGCGCAGGGCATTCAATACATGGCTATCCCAGCCCGACGGCTGCAGATAATTTTCGGTATGCACCTCCAGCCAGCCCGCGGGGGGCCGGCGTTCCAGGAAATCGCGGTAGTGCGCGGCGCGCAGGCCGACGCCGGCAAGCGCCTGGATGGACTGCGGCATGGAAGGCTGGCGGAGGCTCAGGGTTGCGTGGCCGGCTTGGCCGCCTTGCTGGCCTTGATGGGCTTGACGGAGCCGCCCGCCTGTTCGCACGTGCCCTTGGCAACATACGTCCATTCCGTGGGCAGGCTGTCCGCCTCCGCCTGGCCCGCGCAGGAATGCGCGCCATCGGACGAGGCGCAATCGTTCTGCCCTGCCTTGGCCGCGCCGTAGCATTTTTCCTTGTCGCCGGGGGCGGGACCATCGTGCGCAGCCGCGTTGACGGTGGCGCCGGCACAGATGCCCGCGAGGGCGGCGGCGATGAGAGCTTGACGTTTGTTCATGGGGAATCCTCTTGCATGGGTCAAAGTAATCGGTAAGCGGCAATCGACAAGCGATAAACAAGCGCTACGCCATGGCGCGCCTCGGGCCGCACCATGGGGAAGGCGCGGCCGTGGACATCATTTTACTGAATCGGCCGTGCCATGGCGAACTATGGTCAATTAGTCAACCAGGCAGGAGCAGGCAGGAAGGGGCGGCGATGCCGGATACGGAATAGAAAAAACCGGGAAGAAAAAACAAACACGCCCACGCGCCACCGTCGGCGACGGTGGTGCGGGCATGGGTACGGCGAGCGCCAGGCTGGCGCCGCGTGACTGCGCTCAGGCGGTCGTGTTGATGCGGTTACCGAGGTGGGCCGGCAGATTCGGCGCCGACTGTATCGGTGGCAACGCTTCCAGCAAGGCCGTGGCAGTCGAACTTTGAATATCCTGGGCTTTTTTCAGGACAGTCAAGCCGACGGCTTGCCGCGTGCCTGTCTCCGCCATCGTGGTTGACAGTTGAGCAATGCTTCCGACGTCCATACGTTTCTCCAGTGAGGTTCTACCCTTGTTAACGGATGCCGCCGGTAAACCTTTAGCTTATTTTTCCAGTCTGTGCAGCAGCCAGGCCAGCACGTGCTCGCGCGCATTCAAGTCCAGCCATTGCAGGCCTTCGCGCAAGTCCGCAGGCGCGGGGCTGTCGGAGGCGACGGCGATCACATGCGGGTCGTGCGGGTACAGGGGCGCCTGCCCCACTTCCGGACGGAACACTTCCAGCTTGGGAATGGGGTCCGTCTTGAAGCCCTCCACCAGGGTCAGGTCTGCCGGCCCCATGCGGGCCAATTGCTGCGCCAGGCTGGGTTCGGGCGCACCGCGCAGCTCATGCACGATGGCAAAACGGTACGGCGACGCCACCAGCACTTCCGCCGCGCCGGCCAGCCGCAGGCGGGCGCTGTCCTTTTGCGGCGGTTCCAGCGCCAGGTCATGGTGGCTGTGCTTGACCAGGTTGACGCGCAAGCCGCGCGCCGCCAGTTCCTTCACCACAAATTCCAGCAGGGTCGTCTTGCCGCTACCGGAACGGCCGATCACCCCGAGTACCGGGTGTGCGGGCATCGCATCGTGCATGGTCACTCCTTGATTGAGAAGGAATGATTATACGCAGCCCCACCCGTACCGCCGCGTGGCGCAAGCGCCCTGCCTCGCCCAGGTCAAGCGCCGCAACAATTTCCGCTGGGCATAGCGCTTGCGGGCGGTGTTCGGGCTCAGCGGCCGCCGCCATCCATCGTGCCCTTTGCGCGTCCGGCACCGGCGGGCGCGCCCTTGCCGCGCCGCCCCTCGCGGGACTTGCCCTGCTGCGGCGTGCCGGTCTCGTCCGTCGGCCGCCGGCGCCGGCTCGCCGACTTCGGCGCTGTCTTGCCATTCGCCGCCTGCGCATTCCGGGCCGTGCGCGCCAATTGCCGATGCGCAGCGATTGCGCCCGCCTCGGCATCGGATTGCACGGGCACGAGGGGCACGGCGGCCCGCTCGCCAGCGGGCGCCAGGTCCGTATCCAGCTGGCCGGCGGATGCGGGCGGGGCGAAGTCCTGCGCCCGCACATCCGCTTCCCAGGCGGTGCGCTGCGCCGGCACCGTAGCGGGCACGGCGGGCGCAGCGCACC
>NZ_WFLL01000093.1:0-5958 GCF_009208755.1 Janthinobacterium sp. FT14W
CGGCGCGCCGCCAGGCTACCCCGCCGTGCTGGCCTTGCCCGATCCGCCCGCCTGGCAGCGCCTGCACGATGCGGCATCGGCATGGCAGGCGCCGTATGCGGGCGCACCCGCGCTGTTTGCCGCCACGTATGCGCGCCGCAACGGCGACGGCGCGCAGGTGGGCTTGCAGCTGCACTGGTATGCGCGCCAGGCGCGCGATGCCGAACTGCTGACGCACCAGGCCTTGCCATATGGCGCGCGCTGGATGCCGCTGGCGCAGCGCGTGCAGCACGTCGCCGTGGCGGGCGGCGCCGTGGGCGTGCGCGAAGCCGTGCTGGCGCACGGCGGCGAACGCCTGCTGGTATGGCGCGCCTACCGCCAGGGCGGAGTCGTCACGGCCAGCCCCGTGCTGGTCAAGCTGCTGCTGGCGCAAGCCAAGCTGCTGGGCCTGCGCCAGGATGGCGCCGACATCATCGTCTTTGCCGCCTACGACGAACTGGCGCCGCCGCCGCGCGCGCGCCTGCAAGCCTTCCTGCGGGCAGCGCTGCCCGTCATCGAACAACGCTTGCAGGAGTTGCCGCATGGCCCTTGACACCGAGACGGGCCGCACACGGCAGGCTGGCGGCGCGGCCAGTGCCGCCCCCCTGATCGTGCACGTGATCCACCAGCTCGACGTGGGCGGGCTGGAAAACGGCCTGGTCAACCTGATCAACCATTTGCCGCCGGAACGCTACCGGCACGCCATCGTCTGCCTGAAGAACGCCACCGCGTTTCGCCAGCGCCTGACCACGCCCGGTGTCGACGTCATCAGCCTGGACAAGCGCGAAGGCAAGGACTGGCGCCATTATCTGCACCTGTACCGCGTGCTCAGGCGGCTGCGCCCCGCGCTGGTACACACGCGCAACCTGGGCTGCCTGGAAGCGCAGCTGCTGGCCTGCCTGGCCGGCGTGCGCCTGCGCGTGCATGGCGAACACGGGCGCGACATGAGCGACCTGCACGGCACCCGCCGCAGATACCGGCTGCTGCGCAAATGCATGCTGCCGCTGGTGCAGCACTTCATCGCCGTCAGCGCCGACCTGGGCGAATGGCTGGTGAACGCCATCGGCGCGGCGCCCACGCAGGTGTCGCACATCGGCAATGGCGTCGACAGCGTGCAATTCCATCCGCGCCTGGGGCCGCCGGCCGCCGTGGGCCCGCCCGGTTTCCTGTGCAACGGCGCCTTCGTCATCGGCAGCGTGGGCCGCATGGCGGCCGTCAAGGACCATGCATCGCTGGTGCAGGCCTTCCTGCTGCTGCTGGCGCAGCCGGGCGCGCGCGCGCGCCTGCGCCTGATCATCGTGGGCGACGGGCCGTGCCGCCACGCCTGCCTGGAACTGCTGCGGCAGGCTGGCGCGGCCCATCTTGCCTGGCTACCCGGCACGCGCGACGACGTGGCCCAGCTGCTGCGCGCCATGGACCTATTCGTGCTGCCCTCGCTGGCCGAAGGCAGCTCGAACACCATCCTCGAAGCGATGGCCACGGGGCTGCCCATCGTCGCCACCCAGGTGGGCGGCAACGGCGAACTGGTGCAGTCGGGCTGGAGCGGCACCCTGGTGCCGCCCGCTTCGCCCGAGATGCTGGCCGACGCCATGCTCGACTACTACAGCATGCCCGAGCTGGGTCCCCGCCATGGCGCGCGCGGCCGGCGCCAGGTGCTGGCCGAACACAGCCTGCCCGCCATGGCCGGCGCCTACCTGGCCGTGTACGACCGCCTGACGGGCGCGCGCCAGCCCTCCCCCCTGTCCACCTATCCCTGAAAGGCCCCCCATGTGCGGCATCAGCGGCATCTTTGATTTGCAGGGCCAGCGCGACATCGACGTGCTGCTGCTGGCGCGCATGAACCACAGCCTGCACCACCGGGGACCGGACGAAGGCGGCCTGCACCGCGAGCCGGGACTGGGCCTGGCGCACCGGCGCCTGTCCGTGATCGACCTGGCCAGCGGCCAGCAGCCGCTGTTCAGCGCCGACGGCAGCGTCGCCATCGTCTTCAACGGCGAAATCTATAATTACCGCAGCCTGATGGCCGAACTGCGCCAGTTCGGCCATGCCTTCCGCACCAGCAGCGACACGGAAGTCATCGTCCACGCCTGGGAACAATGGGGCGAACACTGCGTACGGCACCTGCGCGGCATGTTTGCCTTCGCCCTGTGGGACCGGCGCCGCCACGTGCTGTTCCTGGCGCGCGACCGCCTGGGCGTGAAACCCCTGTATTACGGCGAGGCGCAGGACGGCACCCTGCTGTTCGGCTCCGAACTGAAAGCCCTGCTCGCGCATCCGGCCATGCCGCGCGCGCTCGACCCGCTGGCCGTGGAAGAGTATTTCGCGTACGGCTACGTGCCCGAGCCGCGCAGCATCTTCCGGCATGCGCGCAAGCTGCCGCCCGGGCACACGCTGTCCATCCGCGCCGGCCAGCCGCTGCCCGCGCCGCAGTCCTACTGGGACATCCCGTTCACGCCCAATCCGCCCGCCAGCGAGGCGCAGGCGGCCGACGAACTGCTGGCGCGCCTGCGCGAAGCGGTGCGCATCCGCATGGTGGCCGAAGTACCGCTGGGAGCCTTTCTGTCGGGCGGCGTCGATTCCAGCGCCGTCGTGGCGCTGATGGCGGGGGCCAGCAGCACGCCCGTCAACACCTATTCCATTTCGTTCGGCGACCCGGCCTACAACGAAGCGCGCTACGCCGACCTGGTGGCGCGCCGCTACGGCACGGCGCACCACGCGCGCCAGGTGGAGCAGGACGACTTCGAACTGATCGACCTGCTGGCCAATCTGTACGACGAACCGTTCGCCGACAGCTCCGCCATGCCCACATACCGCGTCTGCCAGCTGGCGCGCCAGCGGGTCACGGTGGCCCTGTCGGGCGACGGCGGCGACGAAAGCCTGGCCGGCTACCGGCGCTACCGCCTGCACACGCGCGAGGAAAAGGTGCGCAAGGCGATGGACCCGCTGCTGCCGGCCGGCCTGCGCCAGTCGCTGTTCGGCACCCTGGGGCGGCTGTATCCGAAGGCCGACTGGGCGCCCCGCTTCCTGCGCGCCAAGACCACGTTCGAGGGCCTGGCGCGCGACACGACGGACGCCTATTTTCACGGCGTCAGCCTGCTGGGCGACGCCATGCGCGCGCGCCTGTTCAGCCCCGAGCTGCGCCGCAGCCTGCAGGGCTACCGCGCCGTGGAAGTGCTGCGCGGCCATGCGCTGGCCAGCCCCGCGCAGGATCCCCTGTCGCAGGTGCAGTATCTGGACCTGAAAACCTACCTGCCCGGCGACATCCTCACGAAAGTCGACCGGGCCAGCATGGCGCATGCGCTGGAAGTGCGCTCGCCCCTGCTCGACCACGAACTGGTGGCGTGGATGTCCGGCCTGCCGCCGCAGTTCAAGCTGCGGCGCGGCGAAGGCAAGTACCTGCTGAAAAAAGCCCTGCGCCCGCTGCTGCCGGACTCCGTGCTGTACCGCCAGAAGATGGGCTTTTCGGTCCCCCTGGCCGACTGGCTGCGGGGCCCGCTGCGCCAGCGCCTGCAACAGCGCCTGCTGGGGCCCATCCTGGCGCAGTGCGGCCTGTTCGACATGGACTACGTGCGCCTGCTGCTGGAGCAGCACGCGAGCGGACGGCGCGACTACAGCGCGCCCCTGTGGTCGCTGCTGATGTTCGAAGCCTTTCTGCGCCAGGTCGCCAAGGGGGCCGCCCCGTCGGACCTAAGCCCGGCCGTCCCGGCAGCCGCCACCGTCCCAGGCTGAGCCATGCGCATCCTGCACATCCTCGACCACTCGCTGCCCCTGCACAGCGGCTACAGCTTCCGCACCCTGGCCATCCTGCGGCAGCAGCGCGCGCTGGGCTGGCACACCATGCAGCTCACCAGTGCCAAGCAAGGGCCGGCCGACGGCGCCCAGCAACTGGTCGAGGGCTGGCATTTCTACCGCACGGCGCCCGCTGCGCACTGGTGGGCGCGCCTGCCCGTGCTGCGCCAGGCGGCCGTCGTCATCGGTCTGGCCGTGCGCCTGCGCGGGCTGGCGCAGCGCCTCAGGCCCGACATCCTGCATGCGCATTCGCCCGCCCTGAACGCCATCGCCGCCCTCAACGCGGGGCGCGCGCTGGGCATCCCCGTCGTGTACGAAGTGCGCGCCTTCTGGGAAGACGCGGCCGCCGACCATGGCAGCAGCCGGCCCGGCGGCCTGCGCTACCGGCTCACGCGGGCGCTGGAAAGCTACGCGCTGCGCCGCGCCGACGCCGTCACCACCATTTGCGAGGGCTTGCGGCGCGAGCTGCGCGCGCGCGGCGTGCCCGCGCATAAGATCACCGTGATTCCGAACGCCGTCGATGCGGGCGCGTTCAGCGTCACCGCGCCCGGCGACCTGTGGCTGGCGCACAAACTGGGCCTGCATGGCCACCTGGTCATCGGCTTCATCGGCTCGTTCTATGCCTACGAAGGACTGGCCCTGCTGCTGCGCGCCATGCCGCGCATGCTGGCCGCTCAGCCGGCGTTGCGGCTGCTGCTGGCCGGCGGCGGGCCGCAGGAAGCGGCGCTGCGCGCGCTGGCGGCGCAACTGGGCATAGCCCACGCCGTGGTGTTCGCAGGCAGCGTGCCGCACGCGCAGGTGGCCGCCTATTATCAGCTGGTCGACATCTGCGTGTATCCGCGCCTGCCCATGCGCCTGACGGAGCTGGTGACGCCCTTGAAACCGCTCGAAGCGATGGCGCAGGGCCGCCTCGTGGTGGCGTCCGACGTGGGCGGCCACCGCGAACTGATCGAACATGGCAAGACGGGCATGCTGTTTCGCGCCGGCGATGCCGAAGCGCTGGCGCAGGCCATACTGGCCCTGCTGCAGGCGCCCGCCAGCTGGCCCGCGCTGCGGCGCCAGGCACGCGCGTTCGTCGAGACGGAGCGCAGCTGGGACGCCAGCGTGGCCCGCTATGCGCCCGTGTATGCGCGCATGGCGGCGCGCAGGTCTGCGGAAGTGGCGCCATGATCTTCACGGGTCTGCGCATCGCGCTGGTCGGCCCGCTGCCGCCGCCGGCCGGCGGCATGGCGAATCAAACGGCGCAACTGGCGCGCCTGCTGCGCGACGACGGCGCGCAAGTGCAGCTGCTGGCCGTCAACGGCCCCGTGCTGCCGCCCTGGCTGGCGCGCATCCGCTACCTGCGCGCCGCGCTGCGCCTGCCCGTGCACCTGTGGCGGCTGTGGCGCACGGCCAATACGGTCGACCTGTTCCACATCATGGCCAATTCCGGCTGGTCCTGGCACCTGCACGCGGCGCCCGCCCTGTGGATCGCCAGCCTGAAAGGCAAGCCGGCCCTGCTCAATTACCGGGGCGGCGAAGCGGCCGTTTTTTTCGCCCGCGCGCCCCGCCTGGTGGCGTTCAGCCTGCGCCGCGCCAGCGCCATCGTCGTGCCTTCCGCCTACCTGGCCGCCATCTTCGAGCAATATGGCCATACGGCCCACATCGTGCCCAACGTGGTGGACTTGCAGCGCTTTACGCCGGCCGCGCCGCGCGCGTCACCGGCCGAGGCGCCCTGCATCCTCGTGGCGCGCCACCTGGAAAGCCTGTACGACAACGCCAGCGCCGTGCGCGCGCTTGCCCTCGTGCGCCAGAGCTATCCCGCGGCGCGCCTGGTGCTGGCCGGCGGCGGGTCGCAGCGCGCGGCGCTGGCGCGCCTGGCCAGGTCGCTGGGCGTTCTGGATTCCGTGCGCTTCGCCGGCCCCGTCGACAATGCCGCCATGCCGGCCCTGTACCAGGCCAGCGACATCGTCCTCAATCCCAGCCTGGCCGACAACATGCCCATTTCCGTGCTCGAAGCGCTGGCCTGCGGCGTGCCCGTCGTCAGCACCGATGTGGGCGGCATCCCCGCCCTGCTGCAGGACGGCGTGACGGCGCTGCTGGTGCCGCCCGGCGAGCCGGCCGCCATGGCGCAGGCCATCGTGGCGCTGCTGCGCGACCGGCCGCGCGCGC
>NZ_WFLL01000094.1:0-5644 GCF_009208755.1 Janthinobacterium sp. FT14W
CCACGGCCGAGGCCAGCGTGCCCGCCGCCCCTGCCGCGACAGTGGCGCCGCCAGCCGATCCGGCCGCCGCAATGCTGGCCCTGGTGGGCAGCATCCAGCTGGCCATCCAGCCGCCGGCGGCAGCCGCCAAGGCCGTGCCGGAACTGCCCGCGCGCGCCAGCGGCAAGGCCGACGGCAAGAGCCTGGCGACAAGCCCCTTGCCGGCAGCCGCCCAGGGCAGCGGCAAGGCCAGCACCGCCGCCACGGTCGCCGCGCAAGCGGACGGCGGCGACTTTGCCGACAGCCTGGGCCAGGCCCAGGGCAAGGCGAGCGCCACGCCAGGCACCAGCTTGCCAGCCGGCAAGGCCGAAGCGGGCAAGCTGGCCATCGACGCGCAGCTGGCCGCCACCGCCAAGGCGGGCATGGCCGTGGCCGAACCGATCCTCAAGGAGGCACCCGCCGACCTGAGCCGCCTGGCGGCCCAGTTGCAGCCGGGCGCGCTGCAGCAGGCGGCGGCCGCCGCGGCCGTGCCGGCAGACAAGCTGGCTGGCCGGGTGGGCACGCCCGCCTGGGACCAACAACTGGGACAGAAAGTCGTGTGGATGGCGGCCGGCGGCGACCAGAGCGCCACCCTGACCCTGAATCCGCCGGACCTGGGGCCCCTGCAAGTGGTCCTGACGGTCACCAATGACCAGGCCGATGCCGCGTTCATGTCGGCCCAGCCCGAAGTACGCCAGGCGCTGGAAGCGGCCATGCCCCGCCTGCGCGAAATGATGAGCGAAGCGGGCATCGCCTTCGGCAGCGCCACCGTCTCGGCCGGCACGC
The DNA here is from genome assembly GCF_009208755.1 of Janthinobacterium sp. FT14W. Classification (NCBI taxonomy): domain Bacteria; kingdom Pseudomonadati; phylum Pseudomonadota; class Betaproteobacteria; order Burkholderiales; family Oxalobacteraceae; genus Janthinobacterium; species Janthinobacterium sp. FT14W. Next base: position 805 of record NZ_WFLL01000094.1, read on the forward strand.
CGGAACAGCAAAACAATGGCGAGCGTGCCGCCTCGGGCGAACGCCGCGGCCATAGCCAGGGCGGCGGCGTAGCGGGCGGCGAGATCGCCATCGCGCCGGCGGCAGGCGGACGCAGCCGGCCCAGCCTGAGCGCCGTGGATACCTTTGCCTGAGGCCAATTCGTCGCCCGCAGGCCACAGGCGCGCCCCGCAGCGTAACTTTTCATATAAAAACAGCGAGTTGAGGGCGCTTCCGCCCTCTTTTCACTGCATCCTTCTGCGCAGAATTTGCCGATAATGACATAATGGCGTCGTGATCCACTTCCATGCACTCGAGTACCATTGAAAGCAAATCCAAAAATGAAAGCAGATCCGAAAGCAGATGCAGGCCTGGCCCCCGCCGGCGCCTCGAAAAAGAAGCTTCTGATCATAGTGCTGGCCTCGGTGCTGGTGGCCGGCGGCGTCGGCGGCGGTGCCGCCTGGTACTTCTTGCATGGCAAGGCCGATAAAGAAGAATCGGCGCCCAGCAAGAAAAAACATGCTGCCTCGAAGGCCGGTCCGCCCGTCTTCGTGCCCGTCGATGCCTTCACCGTCAACCTGCAGCCGGAAAATGGCGAACAATACCTGCAGATCGCATTCACCCTGCAGGTGAGCAGCCCCGAAGAAATGGATACCATCAAGCTCAACATGCCGAAGGTGCGCAGCCGCTTGCTGCTGCTGTTGTCCGGCAAGAAAGCATCGGAACTCAACACCGTGGAAGGCAAGCAGCAACTGGCGGCCGAAATCATCAATCAGGTGAACCAGCCGTTCGAGGACAAAGGGCCGGAGCAGGACGTGACGGACGTATTATTTACCGCATTCATCATTCAATAAGCAGCCATGGCCGATAATTTCCTCTCCCAGGAAGAAGTCGATGCCCTTCTGAAGGGCGTCAACGGAGACCAGGACGACGCGCAGGCGCCGGAAGATGTCACGGGAGTTCGTACCTACAACCTGGCAACCCAGGAGCGCATCGTGCGCGGCCGGATGCCAACGCTGGAAATTATCAACGAGCGCTTCGCCCGGCTGCTGCGCGTAGGCCTGTTCAACTTCCTGCGCCGCAGCGCCGAAGTGTCCGTCGGCTCCGTGCGCGTCTCGAAATACAGCGAATTCATCCGCAATCTGGTGGTGCCGACCAATCTGAACCTGGTGCACATGAAGCCGCTGCGCGGCACGGCCCTGATGGTCTTCGATCCGGGCCTCGTCTTCCTGCTGGTCGACAACCTGTTCGGCGGCGACGGACGCTTCCACACGCGCGTCGAAGGGCGCGACTTTACGCAGACGGAGCAGCGCATCATCCTGCGCATCCTCGATATCGTCTTTGAAGCCTATACCAAGTCGTGGGAACCGGTCTTCCCCGTCGAGTTCGAATATATCCGTTCAGAAATGAACACGCAGTTCGCCAACATCGCCACACCGAATGAAGTGGTGGTCGCTTCCACGTTTACGGTGGAACTGGGCTCCGTTTCCGGACAAATCCACTTCTGCATGCCGTATTCGATGATCGAGCCGATCCGCGATTCGCTGACCTCGAGCCTGCAGGGCGAGGCGCTGGAAGTGGACAAGCGCTGGATCCGCCTGATGACGCAACAGATCCAGATCGCCGAAGTGGAGCTGGTGGCCTCGCTGGGCACGGCCCGCGTGTCCTTCGATGAAATCCTGAACATGAAGGTGGGCGACATCATCCCGCTGAACATCCCGGAACTGATCGCCGCCACCGTCGACGGCGTGCCCGTGATGGATTGCACGTACGGCGTATTGAACGGACAATATGCATTGAAGGTGGAGAAACTCCTCGCCAATGCCGATAACATGAACAACCATTAAGAAATATACGGGTCGCGCTGCGGCCCGCATCAGTACAACAGGAGAAACACATGTCTGACAACCAAGACGACCAAAGCGCGGAAGACGATTGGGGCGCGGCCATTGCCGAGCAGGCCAAGGCGGAAGCGGAAGCGCTGCAGAACCAGGCCGCCAATACGGCCAGCGCGGCCAGCGCCGCCGTGTTCAAGGACTTTTCCAAGCAGGCGTCGAAGTCGGAAACGCACAACGATATCGATTTCATCCTCGATATCCCCGTGCAGCTGACGGTCGAACTGGGCCGTACCAAGATCGCCATCAAGAACCTGCTGCAACTGGCGCAGGGTTCCGTGGTCGAGCTCGACGGCCTGGCCGGCGAACCGATGGACGTGCTGGTCAACGGCTGCCTGATCGCCCAGGGCGAAGTGGTGGTGGTGAATGACAAGTTCGGTATCCGCCTGACGGACATCATCACGCCTTCCGAACGCATCCGAAAATTGAATAAATGAAGCCTGGCCTGTTGATTTCCACCCTGCTGCCGCTGGCGGCAGCCTGCTGCATCGCCCAGGCGGCACCGGCGCCGGCGGCGGCTGCAACGGCATCGGCTGCCGTCGCGGCGTCCGCAGCGGCATCCGCGCCGGCCGAAGTAGTTGCCGAAAAACCCGCGGCAGCCGCCGAAGCGGCGCAAACACCAGCGCCGGCACCGGCCCCTGCCGCCGCCCTGCCCGCCATGCCGCCCGGCGCGCCCATGACGATGGCGCCGACCACGTCGGCCGGCAGCTTGCTGCAAACCATCTTCGCGCTCGTCTTCGTGCTGGCCCTGCTGATCGGCCTGGCCTGGTTCATGAAGCGCTATGGCCCCAAGGTCATGGGTGGCAACAGCAAAATGCGCGTCGTCAGCTCGCTCAGCCTGGGCGGACGCGAACGCATCGTCCTCGTCGAAGTGGCGGACCAGTGGATCGTCGTCGGCGCTTCGCCCGGCCGCGTGAACGCGCTGGCCACCCTGCCGCGCCAGGAAAGCGAACTGCCGCAACTGGCCACGGCGCAAAACGGCCCCGCGGCCGCCAATTTTTCCGAATGGCTGAAACAGACCATCGAAAAACGCAATGGGAAATAAGCCGGCAATGACGCAGCGGACGATGGCATTGAGCAATATCAAGACTCCCCTGACCTGGCTGCTGGCCATCGCCGCCCTGGCCTTGCCGCTGTGGGCCCTGGCGCAGCCGGGCATCCCCGCCTTCACCAGCACGCCGGCGCCGGGCGGCGGCCAGAATTACTCGCTGCCCGTGCAGACGCTCATCCTGATGACGTCGCTGACTTTCCTGCCGGCCGCCCTCCTGATGATGACCTGCTTTACGCGCATCATCATCGTGCTATCCCTGCTGCGCCAGGCCATCGGCACGCAGTCGGCGCCGCCCAACCAGGTGCTGGTGGGGCTGGCCCTGTTCCTGACCCTGTTCGTCATGGGCCCCGTGTTCGACAAGATCTACACGGATGCCTACCTGCCTTACCAGGAAAACAAGATCAGCATGCAGCAGGCGATGGACAAGGGCGTCGATCCCCTGAAAACCTTCATGCTCAAGCAGACGCGCCAGGCCGACCTGGCCCTGTTTGCCAAGATGTCGCGCTCGCCGGCCCTGCAAGGCCCGGAAGACGTGCCGCTGCGCATCCTCGTGCCCGCCTTCGTCACCAGCGAACTGAAAACGGCGTTCCAGATCGGCTTTGCCATCTTCATCCCGTTTCTGATCATCGACATGGTGGTCGCCAGCGTGCTGATGTCGATGGGGATGATGATGATGTCGCCGGCCACCATCTCGCTGCCGTTCAAGCTGATGCTGTTCGTGCTGGTCGATGGCTGGCAATTGCTGCTGGGCTCCTTGTCACAGAGTTTTTACTAGGGGAAATAGATGACACCCGAAAGCGTCATGACCCTGGGCCGCCATGCGATGGAAATCACCCTGATGGTGGCCGCGCCCATGCTGCTGGTCGCCCTCATCATCGGCTTGATCGTCAGTATTTTCCAGGCGGCCACGCAGATCAACGAGGCGACCCTGTCCTTCATCCCCAAGCTGGTCGGCATCTTTGTCGCCATCGTCGTGGCGGGCCCCTGGATGCTGTCCGTCATGCTCGACTACATGCGCCAGGTCTTCACGGGCATCCCGAACCTGGTGGGCTAGTGCGGCGCTTGTTGCCATGCTGACCCTGTCCAGCATCGAACTGAACACGTGGATCGCAGCATTGCTGTGGCCGCTTAGCCGCATCCTCGGCCTGATTGCGGCCGCCCCCCTGTTCGGCAACGCGGCCGTGCCGGCCAGCGTGAAGGTGGCGCTGGGCGCGCTGCTGGCCATGATCATCGCCCCCACCGTGCCGGCCTTGCCTGCCGTCAACCCAATGTCCCTGCCCGGCTTGCTGATCCTCACGCAAGAGATGCTGGTAGGCCTGGCCATGGGCTTTTCCATCCGCATCGTGTTTTCCGCCATTGAAATGGCGGGCGAACTCAGCAGCCTGACCATGGGCCTGGGCTTTGCCTCGTTCTTCGACCCGCAAACCAAGGGCAGGTCTTCCGCCATCAGCCAGTTCCTCGTCATGCTGGCCACCTTGATGTTTTTGACAGTCAACGGCCACCTGGTCTTGCTGGCGGCGCTGGCGGAAAGCTTTGTCAGCCTGCCGATTTCATCGAACCCCATCAGCAGCGGCGGCTTCCAGCAATTGGCGGCGTGGGGCGGCGAGATTTTCCGTTCCGGCCTGCAAATTTCGCTGCCCATCATCGCCGCCCTGCTGCTGACCAACGTGGCGCTGGGCATCCTGACGCGGGCCGCGCCGCAGCTGAACATTTTCGGTATCGGCTTCCCCGTCACCCTGGGCGTGGGTTTGCTGGTGATCGGCATGGTCCTGCCCTACCTGGCCACGCCGTTCCAGAACATGTTCCTGCGCGGCATAGAAACGGCGCGCCTGCTGCCGCGCGGCTTTGCCACGCGCGACCGGCCGCCCCCGCCCGCGCCGCCCAATCCCTTGCGGCC
>NZ_WFLL01000095.1:0-4955 GCF_009208755.1 Janthinobacterium sp. FT14W
ACCGTGATGGGGATTGGACGGCAGATGGGGGGCAAGTTTGCGCCACTGCTTTTCAGTAAGGTCAGTTCGGCTCATCGTCCTATGACCATTCAACCCTAATTAAGTTCAGTCAGACAGACCCTAGCGCGCCGCCTCGGCCGCGCCCGCGAACTCCGCGCGCAGCAGCGGATACAGGCGCCGGTAGCGCGCCAGGCGCCCGTCCAGCACGCCGGACGCCTGCGGCGCGATGCTTTCCTGCACCGCGGGTCGCGTGCACACCTGGGACGGCGGCAAGCCCGTCACCGCCATCTGCGCCAGGCGCGCCGCGCCCAGGGTGCCGCCCGCCACGCCGTGGTCGTGGCGCAGCACGTGCAAGCCCGAGACATCCGCGCACAGCTGCGCCCAGAAGCGGCTGCGCGAACCGCCGCCCACGAACGACGCTTCGCGCAGTTGCGTACCGGCGCTGCGCAGGGCCGCATTGCCGTCGGCCATGGCAAAGGCCACGCCTTCCATCACGCTGTAGGCCAGCTCCGCGCGGCCGTGTTCCGTCGACAGGCCAAAGAACACGCCGCGCGCCGTGGCGTCATTGTGCGGCGTGCGCTCGCCGCTCAAGTACGGCAAAAAGATGGGCGCCGTGCGCGCCTCGACGCATTCGGCCAGGGTCACCAGTGCTCCGATGTCGGCCGATTGCGTCAGCCGCGCCACCCAGGCGAGGCTGGAGGCGGCACTGAGGATCACGCTCATCTGGTGCCAGCGCCCGGGCAGGCAATGGCAGAACGCATGCACGCCCTGGCCCGGATTGGGCGCGAAGCCGTCGCTGCCGGCAAACAGCACGCCGGACGTGCCCAGCGACAGCAGGCCGGCGCCCGGCTCCACCACGCCCAGGCCCACGGCGGCAGCCGCGTTGTCGCCCGCGCCGCCGGCCAGCAGCACCGCGTGCGCGATGCCCCATTCCTGGCACAGGGACGGACGCACCTGCGCGGCGGCGGCGCTGCCTTCGACCAGGCGCGGCATGTGTTCGCGCGTCAGACCTGTCGCCGCCAGCATGCGCTCGGACCAGTCGCGCCTGGCCACGTCCAGCCACAAGGTGCCGGAAGCGTCGGACATGTCGGATACATACTCGCCCGTCAGGCGCAGCGCCACGTAGTCCTTGGGCAGCAGGACCTTTGCCGTGGCGCGGAACAGCGGCGCTTCGTGCTTTCGCAGCCACAGCAGCTTGGGCGCCGTGAAGCCCGGCATGGCCTGGTTGCCCGTGATGGCGCGCGACCCGGGCACCAGCGCCTCGAGTTCCGCGCATTCGGCAGACGCGCGCGTGTCGTTCCACAGGATGGCCGGGCGCAGCACGTGCTGCTGCCTGTCGAGCAGGGTGGCGCCATGCATCTGGCCCGACAGCGCGATGCCGCGCAAGCCGGAAAACGCCACGGGCTGCGCGGCGCGGATGGCGGCGATGACGTCCAGGGTGGCGCGCCACCAGTCTTCGGGATGCTGTTCCGACCAGCCGGGATGGGGGCTGGCGACGCGCAGGGCCACGCCGCTGCAGGCGAGGATGGCCTGCGCGTCATCGGTGAGGATGGCCTTGACTTCGGAAGTGCCGATATCGATACCGAGATAGGTCACGATGGTTCCATGAAAAGTGAATGGGCGGCCGCGCGCGGCGGCGACGTCACCGTATGGTAATCGCCCGGCGCCGCCGGCAGCTCGCCTTTCCGCATACTTTTCCGCACTTTGCCGATACGCGCCAGCCAGCGCCGTCAGCCGTGCTGGCGGAAGTCGCGCCGATAGACATTCGTGTCCTTGCCATCGGGCGGCAGCCGCGCAAAGCGTTCGAAACGCAGTCCCAGCTTGTTGAGCAGATTATTCGACGCCTGGTTCTGCGGCGAGGTGATGCCGTACACGGTGGGCAGGCCCAGCACGTGCTGCGCATGGCGCATGACGGCGGCAGCCGCCTCGTAGGCATAGCCCTGCCCCCAGTAGGCGGGCAGGAGGGCGTAGCCGATGTCGGGCCCGGGCAGGCTGGCGCGCAGTATCAGGCCGCAGATGCCCATGGCCATGCCGTCGCTGCGCCGTTCGACGATGCAGAAGGAATAGCCATGCTGGCGGAACTGCGCCATCGCGCCCGCTTCCAGGGCTGCGCGGGCCGCTGCCACGGTGTGCAGATTGCGCTGGCCGATATTGGCGACCCACGACGGGTCGTTGACCAGCTCCAGGTAGAACGCCGCATCGTCGGCCGCGACGGTGCGCAGCCGCAGCCGCGGCGTCTCGATGACCGTCATGGCGCCGCTCATGCGGGCCACTGCATCGGATCGCTGAGCAGCTGGTACATCACGTAGGCGTCGACATAGCCCAGCTGCGCGTGGCGGTAGGCCAGCGGCAGGGTGGCGACCACGCTGAAGCCCAGCTTTTTCCACAGGGTGACGGCAGCCAGGTTGGTGCTGACGACGAAGTTGAACTGCATCGCCAGGTAGCCCGCGCGGCGCGCTTCTTCCATGCAGTGCACGCCCAGCAGGCGGCCCACGCCCACGCCCTGCGCGGCCGGGTCGACCATGAACGAGGCATTGGCCACGTGCGCGCCGTGGCCCGGCTGGTTCGCCACCAGCTTGTACATGCCCAGCAGGCGCTCCGTGCCCATCATGGCGACAAAGCTTTGCACGCCGGGGCCGAACCAGTAGGCGTGGCACTCTTCGCGCGAAGTATCGGCGGGGAAGGTGTAGGTGTCGCCGCCGGCCACCAGCGTCTGGAAAATCGGCCACATGGCCTCGAAGTCGGATTCCTGGGCGGGACGGATGTCAATTTCTTTCAAGGTAAAGCTCCGGCAAACAAGTTACGCTGATTGTCAGTGATTTGGACAGGGCCGTCCAGCCGTGCACGCGCGCAGGCGCGCCGGCGTCAACGCCCCAGGCGGAAATCCACGCTGCCGGGACGCCCCGGCAGGTGCAGGCGCGATTGCGCGCGCGGCGCCTCGCTGACGATGCTCCCCCGCCGCAGCACCAGGCGCCGCGCCGCGCGCAGGCGCAGCGCTTCGACGGTACTGCCGCAATCGAGGATCAGCAGATCCGCATGGCAGCCGGGCGCGATGCCGTAGCCGTCCAGGCCCAGGATGCGCGCCGGCGTCTCGGTGACGGCCAGGAAGCACTCGTGCATCGCTTGCTGGCCCGTCATCTGCGCCACGTGCAAGCCCATGTGCGCCACTTCCAGCATGTCGCCCGAACCCAGGCTGTACCACGGGTCCATCACGCAGTCGTGGCCAAAGGCGACGGGGATGCCGGCCGCCAGCATCTCGGGCACGCGCGTCATGCCGCGCCGCTTCGGATACGTATCGTGGCGCGCCTGCAGGGTGATGTTGATGAGGGGGTTGGCGATGGCCGCCACGCCCGCCTCGCGGATCAGGGGCAGGAGCTTGCTCACATAATAATTGTCCATCGAGTGCATGGACGTCAGGTGCGAACCCGCGACCCTGCCCTGCATGCCCAGGCGCTGGCTGTGGAAGGCCAGGGTTTCGATGTGGCGCGACAGCGGATCGTCCGACTCGTCGCAATGCATGTCGACCATCAGGCCCCGCTCGCAGGCGAATTCGCACAGCAGGCGCACGGATTCCGCGCCGTCGGCCATCGTGCGCTCGAAATGCGGGATGCCGCCCACCACGTCGACGCCCATGCCAATCGCGCGCTTCAGGTTGTCGAAGGCGCCGGGGCTGCGCAGGATGCCATCTTGCGGAAAGGCCACCAGCTGCAGGTCCAGGTAGGGCGCCACCTGGCGTTTCACGTCGAGCAGCGCTTCCACGGCCAGCAGGCGCGGGTCGCAGATATCCACGTGCGAGCGGATGGCCAGCAAGCCGCGTGCCACGGCCCAGTCGCAATACTGCAAGGCGCGTTCCACCAGTGCGTCCTGCGTCAGCTGCGGTTTCAGCTCGCCCCACAGGGCGATGCCCTCCAGCAGGGTGCCCGACGCGTTCACGCGCGGCAAGCCATAGCTGAGCGTGGCGTCCATGTGGAAGTGCGCGTCGACGAACGGCGGCGTGACGAGGTCGCCGGCCGCATCGATCTCCCGCGCGCCCGTCACGGGCAAGGCGGGGCCGACGGCGGCGATGCGGCCGCCCCCGATGGCGATATCGATGGCGCGGCGCCCATCGGGCAGGCTGGCATTGCGGATGACTAGGTCCATGCGGACACTCCTTCGGTTGACTGCGGTGCCTGGCGCTTCCAGCTGATTGCCATCTTATCCACTTCCCCGCAATGTTGCAGTGCAAGAATGGAGCTACTCCCAAAAGCGTAGCCATAGATTCGTTGGCAACACCTTGCGCGTGCGCAAACTTCCTGCAAATGCTGCCGGGCCCATGAATAGGGCGGGCAGGCGCCGCACGGGCGGAATAAAATAACTTTCAACTAACTCGAATCACCGCTAGAATATTCATATTGCGTTGCATCATAATCAGGCTCTGACCAGTTACCCAGCACGCTACCCACTTTACAAAACGCGGCCAACTCTGGTTTTCGGGATTTTGCAGAGCGTTTTGCCAGCATTTTAATCCGTACAAAGGAGTAAATATGTTTCCGCTTCCAGAACAAATTTCCAGCGCCGCCAAATCGCAACTGGAAAGCCAGCTGCAGATCTTCAGCACCCTGACCAGCAAAGTCTTCGAAAGCGCCGAAAAGATCATCGCCCTGAACCTGAACGCCGGCAAGGCGGCCCTGTCGCAGACGGCGGAAACGGCGCAGCACCTGCTGGAAACGCAAGATCCGCGCGATTTTTTCAGCTACAGCACCAGCCAGGCGCAACCGAATATCGAAAGCGTGCTGGCGTACAGCCGCCAGCTGTTCGGCATCGCCTCGAGCACCCAGGCTGAATTGCTGGCCTCGGCCAAGGCCCGTCTCGATGCGGCCGTCCCTGCCGCCGCTCCCGCTGCCGTCGCCGCCAAGCCCGTGCTGGCCGTCGTCGCGCCCGCACCGAAGCCGGCCGCCGCGCCCGCACCGGTGCCC
>NZ_WFLL01000096.1:0-4372 GCF_009208755.1 Janthinobacterium sp. FT14W
CCGAAGGGGGACTGGCATGCACGCGCGTCTGGCTGTGCGCCTCGAAGCGCCGCAGCAGAGCGCCGCCGCCGGCCAGCACGGCCAGCGGCACGCCCAGGCCCTTGGCCAGCGAGGCGCCCACGATCAGGTGGCCGCCCGCCTTGTCGTAGCCGCCCGGCAAGCCATGCAGCCGCGCCGAGCCGCCGCCGGATGCACCCGCCACGCCCAGCACCTGCGTGTCGTCCAGCAGCAGATAGCCGCCGCCCTGGCGCGCCAGGGCCGCATACGCGGCCAGCGGCAAGACTTGCTCGCTGCCCGGCACATAGCCATCGGCCAGGATCAAGGGACGCCGACCCTGCCTGCCCCAGGCCGCCGCCAGGCTCTGCAGCACCGCCGCCTCGCCGCTGGGAAAGACGCGCAAGGGCAGTCCCAGCGCCTGCGCCCGCTCGGCGCCCCAGCGCGCGATGGCGTAGCTGCCGCCATCGACGAGGATCACCAGCCGCTCGGCAGCCAGCAGGCCGAACAGGTCCCAGAACAGGTGCAGGGTCGACGGCAGCACGCAGGCCGCCTCGCAGCCTTGCAGCGCCGCCAGGCTTGCTGCCAGGGCTTGCGCGCCCGGCGGCTCGCGCAGGGTCGCCGGCTGGCCCAGGGTCAGGCTGCGCCACGGCGCCAGCCGGGCCGACGGATGACGCATGCCCAGGTAGAGGGCACTGGTGAAGTCGAGCATGCACGCGCCTCGCCCCCGCCCTAGACGCTGCGCAGCTGCTGGCTCAGGCGCTGGCGCAGCAACACCGAGGGCATCGTCGCTTCGACCGCCGGGTCGCTGCTGTCGACGGACAAATCCACCCCGGTGGCGGCGCGGTAGCCGTGGATGTAGCCCTGTACCTGGGGACGCCAGAAACGCGCCCAGTTGAATGCCTGGGTCGGCTCATAGATGTCGCTCCAGTTGCCATAGCGCACGGAGAGCAGCAATTGCTCGCCAAAGATGGCCAGGTTACGGAAATGCATCACGCTCGTATCCGTCCAGCCCTGCAGTTTCTTCATGGCGTCAACCCTGTCCATCCACGGTTCCGGATACGCCACCATCACGCGCGTGGGCAGGAATTCGCGGAACTCGGGCCGCGCCAGCATCCATTGCTGCATCAGCATCTCGATGCGCGCCGTCGACGGCAGGTCGCCAAACTGGTTGTGCGCGCCCTGCGACAGGATCAGGTGGATTTCCTTCAAGGCATTCAGCACGGGGAAGGCGTCCGCCTTGACGGTGGTGTCGTCGTCCTGCTTGTAGAACGAGGTGAGCAGGCGCAGCAAATGGTGGAACGCTTCGAGGAATTTCGAGCGGCTGTCGGCCGGCCGGAAGTGCTGTACCGCCTTGCCGTCGAGGCGCACGCCGTAATGGTGGTCGTACTCGTAGTTGCGGCGCACCACGGTCAGCCGGTGCTGCTCATCCTGGGTGTATCCCCACAGCAAGTTGTTCAGGGGACGCAGCATGTCGATTTCCGTGTTCGACAGGGGATCGAGGCCGCTGCCCGGCGCGCGCAGATTCTGGAAGCGCTGCGTGATGGCGTTCATGGTTTGCACCAGCATGCCTTCTTCGTGCCAGTACGACCAGATCAGTTCCAGCAGGCAAGGGTTCGCCAGCTTTTCCTGGATGATGCCAAAACACAGGTCCACCTCGCCTTCCTGGCCGCGCGGGATGCTGATGGGAATATCGGGCAGCTTGCGGCGGATCACGGCCAGGTAGGGCAAGGTCTGGAAGCCGTCGATATTTTCCAGGTAATCGTTGAGCAGCACGGTTTCCAGGTCGCGCCCCTGGGGAATGTCGCGCCGGTCCAGGTAGGCGTTGTCCTCGGCCGGATTGAAGGCCAGCGGCTGGTTCAGCACGCCGCAATTGACCATCACGAACGCTTCCGTCGCCACTTTCAGCACGCGGTAGGAATCGGAGTCGGAAAACGGCAGCGCACGGCGCTGCTTGAGCTGCTGGAACATGTCGGCTTTTTTCACGAAGCGTTCCTGTTCGAAGCCGCGCACAGTGGCCAGGTCGCCGCAAAACAGGCTGTCCATGAAATGCAGGTAATTCGTAAACGACATCGCTTCGGTGCTGTTGCGTATCAAGGTCCACAGCGGCAAGTCTTCCGTCGGCTCCGTTTCCGTGCGCGTCAGCGATACGCCCACATTGCCGGAGATGGGCGTGGGCTGGCGCTCTTCCGTCTCGTATTCCGAATCCAGCGCCAGCATGGCGTTCGGACTCAGCCCCTCCGGCACAGGCAGGATACTGCGCAGGTCGGACCGCTGCGACAACATCATCTGCGCCATGAAACGGTGCATGCCGGCGCGCCGCACGGGCGTGGAAAAGGCGTTCGGCGTGCCGCGCATGGGCACCCATGGCGCGGCGGCCAGCAGCTGCACCTGGTCGCGCCCGTCGGCGCTTTGATCGCCGTCAAACGAGACGGTGGCCACGGCGCGGTCGCCCACCCTGCCGAACTGGCAGTCGCTGGGCTGGCAGTCCGGCGTTTCAAACGCCAGCGCCACCTGCGGGTTGAGCTGCGGCTTGAAGCACAGCACGGCGCTGCAGCCCGATTGCACCGTCACGCACTGGGGCGCCGTGGACGGGAAGTTGCCATACACGCCCACGTAGCTGCCCGTCGCCAGCTCGGAAAATACGGTGCTGCCACGCCCATCCGTCCAGCGCACGCCCACCAGCATGGCGGGGTCGGCTTGCCAGGCGGCGGCATTGAAATCATGGCAGTCCGCCTGGGCGCCCCGGTACAGGCTGATGGCGGCATTGACGACCATGGTCCCGCTGTTCTGCTCGTGCACGGTGACGGCGATGCTGCCGCCCTGCCGTTGCGGGCCCGCCCGGCCCGCCGCCCCGCCCCTGCTGCTCATCTTGCTGCTCATCTTGCTGCTCATGTCATTCTCCTCAATGGATAATCAAACGGGATGCCAGGGGCGGCAGCCTGCCGGACTGGCGGCCATGCCGCACGACATCGGCGCACAGCTCCGACGTGTCCAGGGTGCTGCGCAGGGCCCAGTGGGTCAGCAAGCGTCCCAGCAGCTCGCTTTCGTCTTCCGGGCTCAAGGTGCCGCTGGCGCGCGCCTGGCCCAGCACGGCAAACACCAGGGTCGGCGTGGCCCGGTACATCTGCGCCGGCGCCAGCGTCCAGCTGCGGAACAGCTGCGCCAGCATGGCCGGCTGGCGTGCCTGCACGGCCATGGCTTCGGCCAGCGAGCTGCCGCGCAAGGCGGGCGGCCGGTGCTGCACCAGCACCCCCACCAGGGCCGCCATGCTGGCTTGCAACTGCTCCAGCAGGCGCTGCCGGGCCGGCGGCAAGTCCGTCAGCGGGTAGTACGACAGCCACAGCTGCTCCAGCCGGTTCCATTGCGGATGCGGATACAAGGCCCGCCCCATGGCGCAGCTCAGGCGCACGCGCAGCCATGGCACCGGGTGGGGGTCGTCGACATTGAGGCGGAACACAAACACGCGCGGCAGGCTGACCACGCCGATCAGGCCCAGGGTGGCGGCCACGCCCACGCGCGCCAGCGACCAGAAATCGGCCACGATCTCGGATATCCACCGTTCCCACAGCTGCCACACGGGCACGGGGCCGCTGCCGCCGTGCTGCATGGCTTGCAGCACGGGCCGCAGGGACGCCACCAGGTCCAGCAGCGCCGCTCCCTGGTGCCCGACCTCGTGCACCAGGGACGAGGCGATGCCGCTGCCGATCATGCGTTCGCGCGGCAGGCGGATGATGGCGACGGGATTGTCGCCGCCGCCCGGCAGGCGGGTGCGCGCGCGGCGGATGGCCGCGCCCGGCCCCCGGTCCAGGTAGCAGATGACGGGCGGCGCCTGGTACACCTCGCCGGGCAGCGCCAGCGCGTCGGCGGCAACGATGTCGAGGCCGGCCAGCCACACGCCCGTCTTGTGCTCGCTGCGCTGCGTGATGACTTCGTTGAACAGGTCGAACTGGGTCAGCGCGGCATTGAATTTCAGGCGCAGGAAAGTGAAGCGGCGCTGCGCCTCGGCCGCCGTGGCCATGCTGGCGCCGTCGGCCTGCTCGCGCCGCAGCCACCGCTGGAACCGGGCCACCATGCGCCGCAGCTCGCGCCGGCCCTGCACCAGCTGGCTTTCGATGGCCGACTGGGCGCTGGGCGTCAGGGCGGCCGCCAGCACCGTCGGCTCGATCAGCGCGAACGGTTCCAGCCGCGCCAGCCGCGTCAGCAGCGAGCGCGCCTCCTGCGCCAGCATCCAGGCAGCGTAAGCGCCGATGGCCATGATGTCAGACGCCGTACAGGACGATCTTGTGGCCCTGGCGCGCCCAGCGCCCGCTGGCCGGACGCATGCCGGCCTGGCTGCGCACGCCGGCCGGCGCCATGCCGCCCCCCGCACCGGCGC
>NZ_WFLL01000097.1:0-4135 GCF_009208755.1 Janthinobacterium sp. FT14W
CCGCTGCGCCAGGCCAGCGCGCGTCCGCGCGTCGCGCGCGACGCAGCGGCGGCCGCCGCAGGCGCGGAATACTCGCCGCCGGAACTGGCCGAACGCACGCGCATCGTGCACGCCATGAATGCCGCCAAATGGCGCCCGCTGCAGGCGGCAGCCATGCTGGGCGTCTCGCGCGCCACCCTGTACCGGCGCCTCAAGCAGCTGAAAATCGTGCCGCCGCACCGGCAGTAAGCAGTCCGGAAAGCTGAGACTTCCGTCTCAATGACCGCCATGCTGCGCTGCAGGATGCGGCGCCAAAACGCCGGTGTTACAACATCGTCAGCGGCAACACAGCCGCATCCCATCATAAAGTCAGCAGACTTGGAGGAGACACGATGCATACCGATACCAACCCGCACGACCTGGCCGTGGCCGGCATCCTGGAACAGCTCGAGGGTGCCCTGCGCGCCCGCGACAGCACGGGGGCAGCGCAGCTGTTTGAAAGCGACGGCTACTGGCGCGACCTGGTGCTGTTTACCTGGAACCTGAAGACCCTGGAAGGCCGCGGACAGATCGCCGCCATGCTGGCCGCGCAGATGGGCGCCGTGCAGCCGGTAACGATGCGCATCGCCGACGGCGAACATGCCAGCGAGGCCGGCGGCGTGCTGCAAAGCTGGATCACGGTGGAAACGGACGCGGCGCGCGGCGTGGGCTTCATCCGCATCCGCGACGGCAAGATCTGGACCCTGCTCACCACCATGAGCGAATTGAAGGGCTTTGAAGAAGCCAGGGGCGCACGCCGGCCCATGGGCGCCGAACATGGCGCGCGCACGAACCGCAGCAGCTGGCTGGAGCACCGCGAACAGGATGCCAGGGAACTCGGCTACGCGCGCCAGCCCTATTGCGTCATCATCGGCGGCGGCCAGGGCGGCATTGCGCTGGGCGCGCGCCTGCGGCAATTGAACGTCCCCACCATCATCATCGAGAAAAATGCGCGCCCCGGCGACAGCTGGCGCAAGCGCTACAAGTCCTTGTGCCTGCACGATCCCGTCTGGTACGACCACATGCCCTACATCCCCTTCCCCGACAACTGGCCCGTCTTCACGCCCAAGGACAAGGTGGGCGACTGGCTGGAAATGTACACCAATGTGATGGAGCTGAACTACTGGGGCTCGACTTCATGCGAATCGGCCAGCTTCGACGAAGCTGCCGGCGAGTGGACGGTGCAGGTGCTGCGCGACGGCCAGGCCGTCACCCTGAAGCCGAAGCAGCTGGTGCTGGCCACGGGCATGTCGGGCAAGGCCAACATGCCGAAGTTCAAGGGCATGGACGTGTTCCAGGGCGAGCAGCAGCACTCGTCGCAGCATCCGGGGCCGGACGCGTATGTCGGCAAGAAGGTGGTGGTCATCGGCGCGAACAATTCCGCGCACGATATCTGCGCCGCCCTGTGGGAAGCGGGCGTGGACGTGACCATGGTGCAGCGCTCGTCGACGCACATCGTCAAGTCCGATTCGCTGATGGACCTGGCGCTGGGCGACCTGTATTCGGAACGGGCGCTGGCGGCCGGCATGACGACGGCCAAGGCCGACCTGACGTTTGCCTCGATCCCGTACAAGCTGCTGGCCGACTTCCAGAAGCCCGTCTTCAAGGCCATCCGCGAGCGCGATGCGGACTTTTATGCGCGCCTGGAGGCACGGGGCTTCATGCTCGATTTCGGCGACGACGATTCCGGCCTGTTCATGAAATACCTGCGCCGCGGCTCCGGCTACTACATCGACGTGGGCGCCTCGGAGCTGGTCGCGGAAGGCAAGATCAAGCTGAAAAGCGGCGTCGGCGTGCAGGAACTGAAAAGCCGTTCCATCGTGCTGTCGGACGGCACGGAACTGCCGGCCGACCTGGTGGTGTACGCCACCGGCTACGGCTCCATGAATGGCTGGGCGGCCGACCTGATTTCACCGGAAGTAGCGAACAAGGTGGGCAAGGTGTGGGGACTGGGTTCGGCCACGACGAAGGACCCGGGCCCGTGGGAGGGCGAGCAGCGCAATATGTGGAAGCCCACGCAGCAGCAGGCGCTGTGGTTCCACGGCGGTAACCTGCACCAGTCGCGCCACTATTCCCAGTACCTGTCGCTGCAGCTGAAGGCGCGCATGGAGGGACTGGCTACGCCCGTGTACGGGCAGCAGCAGGTGCATCACCTGGCGTGATCTTGATTCGCTGGCCGAAAAAAAGCGGCGGGCCCTGGCCCGCCGCTACTTGTGATACCTGCCAAACCGCGTAGGTCGGATTAACGCGGGACGCGCGTAATCCGACACGTTGTTGGCGGCGCATGTCGGAGTACGCGTGGCTTTGCCGCGCTAATCCGACCTACTATCGAAAAAAAGGCGGCGTACCGAAGTCCGCCGCCTTTTTCCATTACTGCCGCTACTGATCGGTAGTGGCTATCAATCATCACCAGAGTAACGTCTGACAAAATCGTAGCGAGCGGCGATGATTTGTGGCCGAGAAGCGCAGCCGTGCTTAAGCACGGTGAGCATCGCAGGCCGCAAAGCGCGACGCGCAGTAGATTTTGTCACACGTTTTATTGTTTGATCGCTTCGATGGCAAACGTCAGGGTCACGTCATCGCTGACGGCTGGCGCATATTTGCCCGCGTTGAATTCCGAGCGCTTGATCTTGGCCGTGGCGTTGGCGCCGCAAGCGTCTTTTTTCAGCATCGGGTGCGGGGCGCAGGTGAACGAGGTGACGGTCAGGGTCACTGGCTTGGTCACGCCTTTCAGGGTCAGGCTGCCTTCCACGGAAGCGAGCTTGTCGCCGTCGAAATTGAACTTGCTCGATTTGTAGGTGGCGACCGGGTATTTGGCCGTGTCGAGGAAGTCTTCGCCCTGGATGTGCGAGTTGAACAGGGTCGAACCCGTGTCGACGGACTTGGTGTCGATCAGCACTTCGACGGCACCCGTCTTGGCGGCGCGGTCCAGGGTGACCTTGCCGGTGGTGTTATTGAAACGGCTTTGCTGCGTCGAGAAACCCATGTGGGTGTACTCGAAACGGGGGAAGGTGTGGCTGCCATCGATGACATAGACTTCAGGAGCGGCAACGGCGGACAGCGAGAAGCCGGCGGCGGCGATAAAAGCGAGCAGTTTTTTCATTGTGGATTCCTAACAGGGAGTGGAGGATGTCAAAACCGCAACCGGCTGCCGGCGAAGATGCGGGCGGCCGGTTGTCTGGCTTCAGTTGCAACAGATTATGCATGGCATGAAGATCGATGTAAAACGGAAAATATACCTAGTTAGCATCGAAAAAATCGATAGTAACGCCCATACTGTCCGCGACAGCGCCTTCTGCTGCCGATTATTGTCCGTGTTGACAAAAATATCCAGCGCTATCCAACGGGACCGCGCATCACAGATGAGAATGATTCTTGTTATTATTTGATGGGCTTGCTATCATGGCGCGCTTTGATCACGGGGAAACGCGCGGTGCTTGAACGCTATTACCAGGAATTGCTGCGCCTGATTTCGCGCTCCACGGGCTGCCGCGACAAGGCGCAGGACGTGGTGCAGGAAGCCTATGCCCGCATCCTGGCGCGCGAGCCGCAAGGGGGCGCCCCCGCCCTGCGCGCCGACGCGGCGCCCGACAGCGGCCAGCGCGCGCTGCTGTACGTGACAGCGAAAAACATCGTCATCGACGAACAGCGGTTGCTCCGGCGCCGGCCCCACGACGACATCGACACGCCCCAGCTGCAGCTGCGCGCCCCGCGCGCCGACGAACCGGAGCAGCGCCTGCACGACCGGCAAACCATGAAGCGGCTGCTGGCCATCATCGAATCGCTGCCGCCGCGCTGCCGCCAGGCCTTCGCGCTGTACAAATTCGATGGCCTGAGCCAGATCGAAATCGCCGCCCAGATGGGCATCTCCGTCAACATGGTGGAAAAACATATCATCAACGGCATGCTGGCCTGCAAAAAAGGCTTGCCCGACCGCGTGACTGGAAAAGACAGCGCATGACACAGACAACTTCCACGGCAGACGAGATCGACTTCCAGGCCGCGCAATGGCTGCTGCGCCACGATGCGGGCCTGGCCGCGCCCGAGCTGGCGGCGCTGCACGCCTGGCTGGCGGCCGATGCGCGCCACCAGCACGCCTGGGATGCGCTGGCCCGCA
>NZ_WFLL01000098.1:0-3806 GCF_009208755.1 Janthinobacterium sp. FT14W
GCGCGCTGGCCCGCCTGCATGACCGCGGCGCGCCTGGGACCACGGGCAACAAGGGCGAGCTGGCGTGCCGCCAGTACCAGGTCGATGGCGCGCGGGGCCAGGCCCGCGCCGGTTTCCCGCTGGTGACGGGCGCGGGACTGTCCGCTTTGCACGCCTCGCGCTCGCGCGGCGACAGCGAGACGACGGCGCGCCTGAACGCCTTGCTGGCCATCATCGCGCGGCTGGACGACACCTGCGTGCTGTCGCGCGGCGGCGAGACGGCATTGCTGGCGCTGCAAACGGGCGCGGCGCGGGTGCTGGCTGTCGGCGGCGCGGCCACGGCTGCCGGCACGCAGGCGCTGCTGGCGCTGGAAGCGGCGGCACTGGAGCGCGGCGTGTCGCCGGGCGGCGCCGCCGACCTGCTGGCGGCCACCCTGTTCCTCGATCGGTTGACTGAAGGAGATGCGCATGGAAACGCGTGACTACACATTCGCGGCCGGGCCGGCGGTGGCCGGGCGCGCGCTGGCCGGCGTGGTCGGTTCGGGCGACCTGGAAGTGCTGCTGCAGCCGGGCGACGCTGGCCTGACCCGCATCGTCGTGAACACGTCCGTCGATGGCAAGGGCGCCGTGTGGGATGCACTGCTGCTGCGCGTCTTCGGCGGCGAGCCGCTGCCGGCGGCGAGCATCGTCATCAACGATTGCGGCGCCACGCCGGGCGTGGTGCGCATGCGCATCGAACAGGCTTACGAAGAATTGCAAGCAGGGAGGGCGGCATGAGCACATTGACGCAATTGCTGGAGCGCGACAGCTTCATCGAACGCAGCGCGCGCAGCCGGGCGCGGGCCTTGCTCGATGCGGGCAGCATGCGCGAACTGCTCGACCCGTTCTGCGGCATCGCTTCGCCGTGGCTGCCGCGGCAGGGCGTCACGGCGCAGGCGGACGACGGCGTGGTGGTGGCCAAGGGCCTGTTCGACGGCCAGCCGGCCGTGGTGCTGGCCATCGAGGGCGCCTACCAGGGCGGCAGCATGGGCGAAGTGGGCGGCGCGAAGATCGCCGGCGCGCTGGAACTGGCGGCGCGCGACAACCGCCAGGGCATACCGACGCGCGCCATGATCCTGTTCGAGACGGGCGGCGTGCGCCTGCAGGAAGCCAACCTGGGCCTGGCGGCGATTGCCGACATCCATGCGGCCATCGTCGACCTGCGCCGCTACCAGCCCGTGATCGGCATCACGGCCGGCACCGTCGGCTGCTATGGCGGCATGTCGATCGCGGCGGGCCTGTGCAGCTATCTGGTGGTCACACGCGAGGCGCGCCTGGGGCTCAACGGCCCGGCCGTGATCGAGCAGGAAGCGGGCGTGGACGAATACGATTCGCGCAACAAGCCCTTCATCTGGAGCCTGACGGGCGGCGAGCAGCGCTTTCACAGCGGCCTGGCGGACGCCTACGTGGACGACGACACGGTACAGATGCGCGCCGCCGTGGCCGATTTGTTTGCGCGCGGCGTGCCGCGGCAGCACCGCAGCGGCCAGGCCGACGCCTTCCTGGCCCGCCTGGCGGACGTCGACGCGGGCGTGCAAGCCACGCCCGAAGCCGTGCGCGCCATCTACAGCAAAGGAGCAGCAGCATGAACGCCATTACCGAAACGAGCCGCGGCGCCACCTGGCTGGCGGCACTGACCGATGGCACGGCGCCGCTGGACGGCTATCCGTCTTCCGTGCGCGTGGTGGATGCGCCGCTGGCGGGCGAAGCGGCGCGCTACCTCGCCGTGGTTCCCGATCCGGACAACCGTTTTACGCGCGCCCGCACGGGGGAAATCGGCCTGGTCGAGGCGTGGCAACTGGCGCGCGCCGTGCAGCAGGTGCTTGCCGAGGACCGCGACCTGGCGCTGAAACGCCCCATCGTGGCCGTCATCGACGTGGCCAGCCAGGCCTATGGCCGGCGCGAGGAAGCATATGGCATCCACCAGGCGCTGGCCGGCGCGGCGGGCGCATATGCGGAGGCGCGCCTGGCGGGCCACCCCGTCATCGGCCTGATCGTCGGCAAGGCGATGTCGGGCGCGTTCCTGGCGCACGGCTACCAGGCCAACCGCCTGATCGCGCTCGACGATCCGCAGGTGATGGTGCATGCGATGGGCAAGGCGTCGGCGGCGCGCATCACCTTGCGCACGGTGGCGGCACTGGAAGCGCTGGCTGAAACGATCGCGCCCATGGCCTACGACATCCGCAACTACGCCACCCTGGGACTGCTGTGGCAAACCTTGCAGGTGGCGCAGCCCAATGCGCCGTCAGGCGAGGATGTGGGGCAGGTGCGCGCCAGCCTGCAGGCGGCGCTGGGCGATATCCGCGCCGATCCGGAACGGGGACTGGCCAGCCGCCTGGGCGCGCCGCACCGCCAGGCGTCGGCAAAAGTAAGGGAGGTACTGGGGCAGCAGTGGTAGGTGCAACAACAGAGAAGACATCAAGTCATTCCTATTCCTATAACGGAGACAATCATGATCATTTACGGAACCGCATTGCTGGCCCTGTGCCATTTGCTCGGCATCTTCCTGGGCGACCTGCTCGGGCAGCTGATGGGCGTCAAGACCAACGTGGGCGGCGTGGGCATCGCCATGCTGCTCTTGATCTGCGCCCGGCTCTACATGCAGCGCCGCGCGTGGCTGCCGCAGATGACGGAGCGGGGCGTCGAATACTGGGGCGCCATGTATATTCCCGTGGTGGTGGCCATGGCGGCGCAGCAGGACGTGGTGGCGGCGCTGCGCGGCGGGCCCGTGGCCGTGCTGGCTGCCATCGGTTCCGTGCTCGTGTGCGGCGCCGTCATTTCGCTGATTAACCGGTCGGAAAGCCCTGCTGCCATCGCCGCCGCCGAAGCTGACCGCGCGCAAGCCGATTCCCTGCTGATGAAGGAGCACCGCCATGCTTGAAATCTTTGAAAAAGCCGCCATCCACAATGGCCTGGTGACGGCCTTCGCCTTTGTCGGCCTGATCATGCTGGTATCCGTGGCGCTGTCGAAGTATCTGACCCTGGGCCGCGTGCACGGTTCGGCCATCGCCATCGTGATCGGCCTGGGCCTCGCTTACTGGGGCGGCGTGCATAGCGGCGGCCACAAGGGCCTGGCCGATTTGTCGCTGTTCGGCGGCATCGGCCTGATGGGCGGCGCCATGCTGCGCGACTTCGCCATCGTCGCCACCGCCTTCGAAGTGCAGGCGACGGAGGCGCGCAAGGCGGGCCTGATCGGCGTCGTGGCGCTGATGCTGGGCGTGGTGCTGCCCTTCCTCGTCGGCGCCGCCGTCGCCTATGCGTTTGGCTATTCGGACGCCGTCAGCATGACCACCATCGGCGCCGGCGCCGTCACGTACATCGTCGGCCCCGTCACGGGCGCGGCCATCGGCGCCAGCTCGGACGTCATGGCGCTCAGCATCGCGGCAGGCCTCATCAAGGCCATCCTGGTGATGGTGGGCACGCCCGCCGCAGCGCGTTTCCTGCGCCTGAAAACGCCCCGTTCGGCGATGGTCTTCGGCGGCCTGGCGGGCACCGTCAGCGGCGTGTCGGCCGGACTGGCGGCCACCGACCGCAAGCTGGTGCCGTATGGCGCGCTGGTGGCCACGTTTCATACGGGGCTGGGCTGCCTGCTGGGACCATCGCTGCTGTTCTTTGCCGTCAAGGCGGTGGTGGCCTGATGGACGCCTGGCGCGCGCATGACCTGCTGTGGGTGTCCGGCGTGCCGGAGGGGCAGTGCTTGCCCGCCTGGCTGGACGCGGCCTGGCTGCAGGCGGCGCCGCTGGTGGTGCGGCGCGCCAGCGCGGCGCCCGGGCGCATCGCCGTGGGCA
>NZ_WFLL01000099.1:0-3096 GCF_009208755.1 Janthinobacterium sp. FT14W
CGGTCGTGCTGATGTTGCCGGCACTCGCCGTCAAGGCGATGTTGGCCGCGCCCGTCTGGCTGCCGCTCAAGTCCAGCGCCGTGCCCGTCAGGCTGGCCTGGCCCGCCGCCAGGTTCTGCCCGCTGGCCGTGATTCCTTGTGTTGCCGTCAGGGTCAGGTCACCGCTGGCGCCCAGGCTGCCGTCGGCCTTGAGGCCCGCGCCCAGCAAGCCGCTGCTGCTGATGCGGTTGGCCTGCAGGGTCGTATTGCCCAGCGCCGCGATGGAGCCGCTGTTGGCCAGCGCGCCGCCCACCGTCCACTGCTGGTCGCGGCCTGCGTACATCAGGCCCGTGTTGCTAAAGTCCCCAGCGGTCTTGAATGCCAGGTCGCTGCCCGTACTGATCACGCCATCACGATTCTCCAGTTGCCCCTTGCTGGCGATGGAGGCCGCTGCTGCCGACGTGATCCGTCCCTTGGTATTGTCTATGCTTCCGGCCTGCAAAGACAGCGTGCCATTACTGCTAATCTCGCCAGCAGCATTGTCCAATCGTTGCTGGACGGTAAACACCGCGTCGCCGGTACCCGTTTGCACCAACTGGCCCGCATGATTGCTGAGCAAATTGGCAGCCACATTCAGACGATTCGCCGATGTCACTGCTCCATCGTGTTGCAAGGTATCCGCAACGATATGCACGGCACCATTGCTGATCAATGTACCTTGTTCGTCATGCAGAACGCTTGCTTGAAGGGACAGGTCCCCGCTGCCCGCATGCTCAATACGTCCTTGCGTATTGGTCACCGACGATGCTGCGATATTCAAGCTATGGCTATTGACGGCAATGCGGCCGCGCGTATTGTCCAGCAATGCGCTCGGCGACTTCAGGGCAATATTCGTGTCGCCCGCACCGGTCTGTATCATGACGCCATCCCGGTTACTCAAACCCGAGAGCGCGACATCAAGCTGGCCGGCACTTAGGGTTCCCTTGCTGTTGTCCAGTATCTGGCGCGTATTGGCATTTGCCGTAATCGATAGCGTACCAGGGGTGCTGATGATCGCGCCTACGCTACTGACATTACCGGCGCTTGCCGTCATGGCGATCTGCGAGGCGCTGGTTTGACTGGCAGCCAGGTCAATCGAAGCCGCATTCAGACTGGCCGTTCCAGCGGCCAGATTTTGGCCATGCGCGGCCAGGTCATTGCTCACATTGACGGTCAGATCGCCGCCAGCGGCCAAACCGCCATCGGATTTGACACCGGCACCAATCAGGCTGCCCGCTCCACTGCTTACACTGTCGGCTCGAATGCTGTTGTTGCCATGCGCGGCGATGACGCCAGTATTTGTGAGTTTGCCACCAAGATTCAAGGCCAGATTGCCGACCGCATACACGCTGCCGCTGCTATAGGCATTGCTACCCTGGAGATGCGCATTGCTTCCAGCGAAAATGCTGCCTGCGGTGTTATTTAAATCCGCAAACTGCAGATTCGCCTGACCGGAAAACGCTTGTAATGTGCCCCCTGCATTGCCGATATTGGCGGCTTCAAGCGTCAGGTTCTGTCCTGACGCGACTATGCCCGCGCGGTTATCCAGTTCCGCGCTGGCCTGGATACCGATGCTTTGCGTCGAGGTAATGCGTCCCTGGGCATTCGACAACACCGAAGTCGCTATCACCGCGTCGCCGCCAAGTTCAATATTGCCGGCACGATTATCCAGACTTTGCGTCGCCAGCAGCGACGCCTGATCGGAACCGGTCTGGCTGATGCTGCCGCCACCATTGTCGAGTACGACACTTTTGATGCCTATCTGCTGCGCCGACATGACCGCATCGCGATGGTCCAGCGTGTTGGCATCGAGCGACAAGCCGCCGTTCGTGATAATGCGGCCACGCTGGCCCAGCAGCGCATCGGCCACGGTCATGGTGAATGCCCCCGTGCCAGCATGCTCCACCTTGCCATCGACGTTATAGAGCGTGTGCGTGCGGATCGCCAGGTTCTGGCTGTTGCTCGCAATGCGTCCGGAGCTATTATTCAGCGTACCGGGCAACTGCAGCAGCAGATCGCTGGTACCGAACTGCGCAATCTGGCCGCCGATATTGGACAGGTCATGCGCGCGCAGATCGATCTGATTGGCGGTCACAACGGCCGCGTCCGTACGTACCGTCGCTGCGGCGTTCAGCAACATCGTGCCCTGCGTTGCGATGTTCGCGCGGCTCGCATCGAGATCGCCCGCACTGGCCGATATATTCAGCTGTGCACCGGACACCCTGGCATCCGTCAGGCTCAACTGGGCAGCCGCGATCTGGCTATTGCCGCCCGAGACGCTATTGCCATGGATGCTAATCGTATCGCCAGCCTCAATGCGCAAGTCACCGGCCTGGCGCACGCTATTGTCCGCATTGAGGCCACTGGCAACAACGGCACTGGCAGCCAAATCGATATGCGACCCAGCCCCCATCGCCTGCAGCGTGACATTGTTTTGCGCAGCGATCAAACCGTTACTGGCAATACTGCCCTGCGCCTGCACCTGGCTGTCGCCGCCCGCATACACGGTACCGCTGTTGACCACGTCGCCCGCCACCGCAATGCTGGTCTGGCTGCCCGCCCCGGCCGACTGGATGTTGCCGCTGTTGCTCAACCAGCCATTCGACTGCAGCACCAGGTTGCCCGCCGTGGCCGCCAAGACGCCCGCGTTGCGCACGCCCAGGCCCGCTTCCGTGCCGACCAGGGTGATCTTGCCCGCGTACATGCCGCCCAGCTGTGCCACGTCCAGCGCATACGCCGGGGCCGCCCCCGCACCAGCCGCAGCGCCCGCCACGCCATGCGCCGCATCGATCTGGTTCGTCCCCGTCACCACCTTCAGTTCCTGCGCCCAGATGCCGCCGTTGATCTGCGCGGCGCGCGCCAGGATGGCCGTGTAATCGCTCAGCGACGTGTCCAGGCCGCGGCCGTTGATGGTCACTACCCCGCGCTGCACCATGTAGCCGTCCAGGCTACCGTCGTTGAACATTGGCGTGCCCGTCGTCAGCACGACCCGGCTGGCATTGATGAAACCGCCGCCATCGACGCTCACGCCGGCCGGGTTGGCGATGACGACTTCGGCCCGCTGCCCCGCCACCTCGA
>NZ_WFLL01000009.1:0-155817 GCF_009208755.1 Janthinobacterium sp. FT14W
AGCTCGAAGCGGCCGGGGGGCGCCGGTCCGCGCACGAGCCGGTAGGCGGCGCCGCCGGCGGCCAGCGCGCAGGCGCCCAGCAAGCCCAGTTTCAGAAACGATCTGCGTTGCATATCCCGTATCCCCTTGTTTTATACCGCCTTTTGCAGGCCAGTGTACGCCAAAGGCAGGGGGCGTTTGAACGCAAAAACTAGAGCGGCGCATCTAGTTTGCGCGACTGGAACCACAGCAGCAGCATGGCCAGCAGCGCCGCCAGCACGCCGCCGATGGCGATGCTGGGCAAGCCGAAAGCGACGATCAGGGCACCGCCCAGCGCGCCGCCAGCGGCCGTGCCCGCATTGAAGGCGGCGATATTCAGACCCGCCGCCACGGCGTCGCTGCCCGGGCAATGCTGCCGCGCCAGGCGCAGCAAGCGCATGGTCGACAGGGTGACGAGGGCAAAGAACAGCAAGCCCAGGGTGCCGCACAGGGCCAGCAAGGCCACGGGATGGGCGCGCAGCAGATAAAAGCCCAGCAGGTTGAGCGCCAGCGCGGCCAGGGCCAGCACGGCGGCGCGCAGCGCGGACGGGCGGTCCGCGCACCAGCCGCCCAGCAGGTTGCCGCCGATGGCGCACGCGCCAAAGCACAGCATGGCGGCGCCCAGCCAGCGCCCATCGAGCCCGCCCAGCTGCAGCAGGAAAGGCGAAACGTAGGTGAAAAAGCTGAAGGTGGCCACGCTGACCAGCGCCGCCACGCCGGCCGCCAGCAGCAGGGGCGGCTGCAGGATGGCGCGCAGGCTGGCCAGGGCCGGTGCGGCACCCGCATCCTGGCGCGCGGCCGGCATGGCGAAGCGCAAGCCCGCGCCGCCGCACAGGGCCAGCACGCCGATGGCGGCAAACACCGCGCGCCACGACGACACGGTGCCCAGCCACGTCCCTAGCGGTACGCCGCCCGCCAGCGCCAGGGTCAGGCCCAGCCAGACGATGGACAGGGCCCTGCCCGCGCGGGCAGGATCGACCAGGCTGGTGGCCGCATGCGAGGCGACGGCCATGAACACGCCATGCGCGAGGCCCACGGCAAAGCGCACGCCCAGCAGCGCGTCCAGCACCGGCGCGGCGGCCATGGCTGCGCTGCCGGCCGCCAGCACGAGCATGGTGGCCACCAGCACCTGGCGCGTGGACCGGCGCGCCAGCATGGCCGTCAGCACGGGTGCGCCGATGGCCGCGCCCAGCGCATACGCGGCAATGGCGCCACCGGCGGCCGCCACGCTGGCGTGCAGGTCGCGCGCCATCGGCGTCAACAAGCCGGCGGCGATGAATTCGGACAGGCCGAAGGCAAAGCTGCACAGGGAAAGCAGATAAATGGAGAATGGCAGCGTGGCGGACGGCAGCGCATTGCTGCGCGATGAAACGAAGGACATGGCAGTTCCTGGCAATCAAACCGCCATGCTGGCCCGTGGACCACTATCTGTAAAATATCTTATTTGTCTTGAAACGAGACTTTCAACGTCTCACGGCGGGGATGACTGCCGCAATTGCGCCAGCAGCCGCTCGCGCACGGGCGACGCGCACCGCGGGTCCCACGCCATGTACAGGTCAAGCTGGCGCAGCGGCTCCGGAGCGCCGCTTGCCAGCGCCAGCATGACGACGCCCGCCGGCATGGACGCCGCCAGGCTGGCCGGCAGCAGGGCCACGCCGAAACCGGCCGCCACCAGGCCCAGCACCGTTTGCAGGCGGCGCGCCTGCTGCACCACGTTCGGCACGAAGCCCGCGTGCAGGCACAGGCTGGCCAATTGGTCGTGAAAGCCCTGCCCCAGCTCGCGCGGCGAGGCGACGAAGTCGTCCAGGGCCAGGTCCGCCAGGTCCACCTTCGGCTGCCCCGCGCAGCGGTGGCCCGATGGCAGCGCAATGACGATGTCTTCGCCCGACAGGCGCTCGAAGCGCAGTCCCGGCGTGCTGCGTCCCGGCGCGCGCAGCAGCGCGATATCGATCTCTCCCCGCTCCAGCCACTCGACCTGCTGCTGCGTCGACGCTTCGCGCAAGGTGAATTGCACGGCGGGCGAAGCGGCACGGAAGGCGCGCAAGGCCGCCAGCACGTGGGCATACGGCGTGATGTGGATGAAACCGAGGCGCAGATGGCCTTCGATGCCCTGCGCCACGCGGCGCGTGGCGGCCACGCCCTCGTCCAGGCTGGCCAGCACCTGGCGGGCCGTGGCCAGGAAAGCGCTGCCCGCCGGCGTCAGGCTGACCTTGCGGTTCGTGCGCTCGAATACGGGATAGCCGAGCGCCTCTTCCAGCCGCAGGATCGCCTGCGACAGGGGCGGCTGCGCCATGTGCAGCCGTTCGGCCGCGCGGCGGAAATTGAGTTCCTCGGCCACGGCGATGAACTGGCGCAGCAGCCGCGTCCCGATCATGGCGCTTTTTTCGCCACCGCCAGGATGTGGCGCGCGATGCCGCGCAGGATATTGACCTCTTCCGTCTCCAGCCCCGTGCGCGAAAACAGGCGTTTCAGACGGGGCATGAGTTTTTTCGGATTGTCGGCGTCGAGGAAATCGATGGCCACCAGCGCCTGTTCCAGGTGCGCATACATGCCGTCGACCTGCGCCAGGCTGGCCGCGTCGCCATGGAAGCCGATGGCGCTGGCCGCTGGCGCTTCACCCGCCGCATCGAGGGCCGCCACGCGGCATTCATAGGCGACCACCTGCGCCGCCTGCGACAGGTTCAGCGAGGAATACTCGGGATTGGCGGGAATGTTGATCAGCACATTGCACTGCTCGACGATCTCGTTGGGCAGGCCGAAGCGCTCGTTGCCGAAGATGACGGCCGCGTGCAGCTCCGCGCCGGCGGCCAGTTGGCCGGCAATCGCGCGCGGCGTGGTGACGGGCGGCGAGAATTCGCGCAGGCGGGCCGAGACGGCGGCCGCGTAGTTGCAGCCTTCGAGCGCTTCGGCGATGGAGCCGACGATGCGCGCGCCGGACAGGATATCCTGCGCGCCGCTGGCGAAGGCCACCGCTTCCGCATCCGTCAAGGCATCGGGAAAACGGGGGTTGACCAGCACCAGATCGGAAAAACCCATCGTTTTCATGGCGCGGGCGACGGCGCCAATGTTGCCAGAGCGACTAGTTTCGACAAGAATAAATCGCAGGCGTTTGAAAAGAGACGTGTTGATTTCGGGCAGATTCATTTAAAATAGCGCTATTGCGCGGTATCGATACAGGAAATTTCGGGAAACGGAGTCACAAAACGCTGACTCCAGGCCGGGATTTTAACCACTTCGGCACCGCTCCGCTCTTTAATTCATTCTTGCACTCTATCGTACCGGCGCCGCAAGGCGGCCACGGGCGGTCGCGTGCTTTTAACGGAAGCTCACATGCACCCAATGCTCAATACGGCGATCAAAGCCGCCCGCCGCGGCGCCGCCGTCATCAATCGCGCCTCTTTCGACCTCGACCGCGTCGTCGTCACGGAAAAACAACATAACGATTTCGTCACCGACGTCGACCAGGCGGCCGAACAGGCCATCATCGAGGTGCTGTCCAAAGCCTACCCGGATCACGCGATCCTGGGCGAGGAATCGGGCGCTTCCGCCAACTCGCACGACGAGAATGAATATCAGTGGATCATCGACCCGATCGATGGCACCACCAACTTTATCCACGGCTTCCCCCAATACTGCATCTCGATCGCGCTCGCGCATCGCGGCGTCATCACGCAAGCCGTCATCTACGATCCGGTACGCAACGACCTGTTCACGGCCACCAAGGGCGCCGGCGCCTACCTGAACGAAAAACGCATCCGCGTCACCAAGCTGGACCGTATCTCGAACGCCCTGCTGGGCACCGGTTACGTGGCTGGCAGCGCCCGCGCACTGGACGAATACCTGAAAATGTACCAGATCATGGCCGAACGCAGCCAGGGCGTGCGCCGCGCCGGCTCGGCCGCGCTGGACCTGGCCTACGTCGCCTGCGGCCGCCTGGACGGCTTCTACGAAAAAGGCTTGAAGCCTTGGGATATCGCTGCCGGCGCCCTGATGATCACGGAATCGGGCGGCATCGTCGGTGAATTTTCCGGCGAATCGGACTACCTGTACAAGGGCGACGTCATCGCCGCCAGCCCGAAGATCTTTGGCCAGATGATCACCCTGCTGACGCCTTTCGCCTAACGTTACGCGTACCTGCTGCGCGCGCGGCACCCACAAAAAAACCGGCCCTGGCCGGTTTTTTTGCATTCAGGGGCTGAGCTGCCCCGCCACGACAAAACCCAGTGTCATGGCCACCACCATCGCCGCGCCGGTGGGCGTGGGCGGCGTGGGCGATGGCAGGTCGAACCAGCGGCACACGGCGCCCACCAGCAAGCCCAGTACCGATCCCGCCAGCATGACGTTCATGGCGCCTCCCGTTCCGATGCGCGGCGCTGCAGGTACAGGCCCGTGAGCCAGTAGCCGCAGCTGGTCAGGAACACCAGCAGCGCGGCGCTCAGCACGGGCGGCGCGGGCACGGGGATGCGCGCCAGCTGGCACACGAAGCCCACGACAAAGGCCAGCAGCAGGCCGAGGATGACTTTCTTGTAGCGCATGGCTCTGTCCTCCCCTAGAAAGCGAAGCAGCTGCAGCCCAGCGTGCCCCAGAAGCCGGAAAAATCGCTGATCGGCACGGCCGACTTGCGCGCCCGGTCATGCGCATGCGCATGCACGCCGCAGGCGCCCGCGCACTGGTGCGGCAGCGCGGCTTGCGCCGGCCTGGCCGCGGGCCGGTAGTGTCCCGGCACCGTGCGCACGGGCGACCACTCGGGCAGCACGGGGATAGGCGGCGGCGCCAGGGTCGTGAATTCCGCCTGGCCGTAGACGACCTTGCCGCCCACCATGGTCAGCACGGATTCGATGGACTTGATCGCCTCTTCCGGCACGCTGAAGTAATCGGCCGACAGCACGGACAGGTCGGCCAGCATGCCTTCGCGGATGCGGCCCTTCTTGCCTTGCTCGCTGGAAAACCAGGCGCTGCCGGCCGTCCACAGTTCCAGCGCCGTGTCGCGCGACAAGCGGCCCGCCGCATCCGTCAGGGCCAGGCCGCCCACGGTGCGCCCCGACACCAGCCAGTACAGCGCCGTCCACGGGTTGTAGCTGGCCACGCGCGTGGCGTCCGTGCCGCCGCCCACGGGCACGCCCGCGTCCAGCATGCGCTGCACGGGCGGCGTGGCCTTCGCCGCCTCGGCCCCGTAGCGCTCGACGAAATACTCGCCCTGGAAGGCCATGCGGTGCTGGATGGCCAGGCCGCCGCCCAGCGCCTTGACCCGGTCGATATTCTTCTGGCTGATGGTTTCCGCGTGGTCGAACAGCCAGTGCAGGCCGCCGAACGGCGTGTCGCGGTTGACCTTTTCAAACACGTCGAGCATGCGGCCGATCGATTCGTCATAGGTGGCGTGCAGGCGGAACGGCCAGCGCTGCTCGACCAGGTGGCGCACGACCTTTTCCAGCTCGTCTTCCATGCCGGCCGCCAGTTCCGGGCGCGGCTCGAGGAAGTCCTCGAAGTCGGCGGCGGAAAACACCAGCATTTCGCCGGCGCCGTTATGCCGGTAAAAATCCGTGCCGTCGCCCGGCTTGACCATGCCCGTCCACTTCTGGAAGTCCTGCAGTTCCGCGCCCTTGTTTTGCGTGAACAGATTGTAGGCGATGCGGATGGTCAGCTGCTCCTTTTGCGCCAGCTCGTCGACGACGGCGTAATCCTCGGGATAATTCTGGAAGCCGCCGCCCGCATCGATGGCGCTGGTGATGCCCAGGCGGTTGAGTTCGCGCATGAACTGGCGCGTGGAATTGACTTGCAGTTCCAGCGGCAGCTTGGGGCCTTTCGCCAGGGTCGCATACAGGATCATGGCGTTCGGCCGGGCGATCAGCAGGCCCGTGGGATTGCCTGCCCCGTCGCGCACGATTTCGCCGCCGGGCGGGTTCGGCGTATTCTTGTCGTAGCCGACGGCGCGCAGGGCGGCGCGGTTCAGCAGGGCACGGTCGTACAGGTGCAGGATGAAGACGGGCGTGTCGGGCGCGGCCGCGTTGATTTCATCGAGGGTCGGCATGCGCTTTTCCGCGAACTGGAATTCCGTCCAGCCGCCCACCACGCGCACCCATTGCGGGTGCGGCGTGCGCAGCGCCTGCTCCTTGAGCATGCGCAGGGCGTCGGCCAGCGAAGGCACGCCTTCCCAGCGCAATTCCAGGTTGTAGTTCAAGCCGCCGCGAATCAGGTGCAGATGCGAGTCGTTCAGGCCGGGAATCACCGTGCGGCCAGCCAGGTCGATCACCTGCGTGGCGGGGCCCCGATGGCGCATCACGTCTTCAGCGTCGCCCACGGCGAGGAATTTGCCATCGGCGATGGCGACGGCGGACGCCAGCGGCTGCGTCCTGTCGACCGTGTGGAAACGGCCATTGAGTAAAATCGTGCTTGCGCTCATGCTAAATCTCCGAAATCAGGTGCGGGACGGTGCCCCGCCGGCTGGCGGGGCTGATACATCGCTGAAAATCAATGGCCTTCGCTGGCGTTGAACATGGATTTGGCGTAGATCAGGCCCAGGCCATAGCCGCCGCCGTGCGCCACGGCCGTCGCCACCGTGTCATTGTAGGTCTCGCCGCGGGCCCAGTCGCGCTGCAGTTCCAGCAAGTATTGCACGGACGTCAGCGGCTGCGCGCCCGCCTGTAGCATGCGCTGCATGGCCATCGCATGGGCTTCGTCGGAGACGTCGCCGCTGGCGTCGGCGATCACGTACACTTCAAAGCCCTGCTCCAGCGCCGACAGGGCCGGACCCACGATGCAGACGGACGTCCACAGGCCCGCCAGCACGATCTTGCCCTTGCCGTAGCCATTCACCTTGTCGGCGATGCGCGGGTCTTCCCAGGTATTCATGGTGGTGCGGTCGATCGGCGCCTGCTGCGGGAAGACGGACTGGATTTCATCGAAGATGGGGCCGGAGAACGATTTGGCCGCCACCGTTGTCAAAATCGTCGGCACCTTGAATTCGGCCGCTGCCTTGGCCACCAGCGCCGCGTTGTTGCGCAGCAGGGCCAGGTCGATGGAGCGCGTGGCGAACGCCATCTGCGACTGGTGGTCGATCATGATCAGGGTGTGGTCGTTCGGGGTCAGCAGTTTTTGTGCGGCTTGGGCGGTGGCGATCGGCATGATGTTTTCCTCAGTGAAAATAATTGAATATCAAAATGGGGGTATCCGGCCCGCACAATCTAGCGCCTTTCTTCTTGCGCTGTCATGTTGCGTGTCAGTGATATGCAGTATGCACGCACAAAAACGAAAACAAAAACGGAAAGAATGCCAAGCTATATTCAATTTTTTCGATGATATAAAATACGCGCACCGCAACCAATCGCACGGAGGAAAACATGGGGTTTGAATTCAGGATCGCGGCCAGCCTGACGGCCGGCCAGCGCCGGCACCTGGAACAGCTGCTGGCGGCGCTGCCGCAGGCGGCCGGCGGCATGCCCGGCACGGACGCCAGGCTGACGGACGCCGGCCTGTATGTGTGCCAGTACCTGCGCCCGGCGCCATGGCACGGCCTGGACGCCGTGCGCGCGTGGCTCGATGCCCAGGGCGTGCGCTACGTCGTCGAAGAGATCGACGACTAGGCGCAATGCCATGACAACTGATAAGGGCAGTCGCAAGGGCAGTCGCGCCAGTCCCTTTTCTTTACTTGCGGCATTGCAAACTTGAAACAAAACAGGCGCGTTTTTGCCAGGCTGTTATACTTCGCGTGTGCGGCACATATGACCAGTCCCCTTGCCGCTGTCTTTCGACCCCTAATCTGATTGCCTGCGACTGGCGCCCCACGATGGCGACAGGCCGATCTCACAATAAAGTTACCATGTCCTTTTCCTCCCTCGGATTGTCCGACGCTATCGTACGTGCCGTTACCGAACACGGCTACACCGTGCCGACCCCGATCCAGTCGCAGGCGATTCCCGCCGTGCTGGCTGGCGGCGACTTGCTGGCCGGCGCACAAACCGGCACCGGCAAGACGGCCGGCTTCACCCTGCCCGTGCTGCACCGCCTGTCGACCGACGCCAATGGCGCGGCCATCACCAGCAACACCTCGACGCGTCCGATCCGCGCCCTGATCCTGGCACCGACGCGCGAACTCGCCGCGCAGGTCGAGGAAAGCGTGCGCGCCTACAGCAAGTACACCAAGCTGAACTCGGCCGTGATCTTCGGCGGCGTCGGCATCAACCCGCAGATCAAGCAGCTCAAGCACGGCGTCGACATCCTCGTCGCCACGCCGGGCCGCTTGCTGGACCATATGGGCCAGGGCACCGTCGACCTGTCGAAAGTGGAAATCCTGATCCTGGACGAAGCCGACCGCATGCTGGACATGGGTTTCATCCGCGACATCAAGAAAGTGCTGGCCGTGCTGCCGCCGAAACGCCAGAACCTGCTGTTCTCGGCCACGTTCTCGGAAGAGATCAAGGCCCTGGCCGACGGCTTGCTGAACAAGCCAGCCATGATCGAAGTGGCGCGCCGCAATTCGACCGTGGAAGTGATCAAGCAAAAGATCCATCCCGTCGACCGCGACAAGAAGCACCCGATGCTGTCCTACCTGATCAAGTCGAACAACTGGACGCAAGTGCTGGTGTTTACGCGCACCAAGCATGGCGCGAATAAACTGGTCGAGCAGCTGGGCGCGGACGGCATCGGCGCCCTGGCCATCCACGGCAACAAGAGCCAGTCGGCGCGCACGCGCGCGCTGTCCGAGTTCAAGGATGGCACCCTGCAAGTGCTGGTCGCCACCGACATCGCCGCGCGCGGCATCGACATCGACCAGTTGCCGCACGTCGTCAACTACGACTTGCCGAACATTCCGGAAGACTATGTGCACCGTATCGGCCGCACGGGCCGTGCCGGCGCCAAGGGCGAAGCCGTGTCGCTGGTCTGCGTGGATGAGCACGAAATGTTGAAAGACATCGAAAAGCTGATCAAGCAAACCCTGCCGCGCGAAGTGATCGCTGGCTTCGAGCCGGACCTGAACGCCCGCGCCCAGCCTGTGCAATTGCGCAGCGGCACCGGCGGCCACCGCAATCCGCGTCCGGCCGGCCAGGTCGTGCGCGTGAAAACCGGCGGCGGCGGCGCCAAGCCCCGCAGCGCCGGCCCATCGGGCGGCGGCAACCGTTCGGGCAATGCGCCGCGCTCCGCGGCGAACCATCGCTCCGGCGGCCGCGGCCGCTAATACACGGTTGCAAACCTACTGCGCGGGGCGCTATCGATTCTCCGTTGCGCGCCGTACTTTAGTACGGCTGTGCTACTCGAACCGATATCACTCCCGCTCGCTACGGTTTTCAACCATGTATTGACCGCAAGGCTAAAAACCGTTCCAGGACTTGTTCCTGGGACGGTTTTTTCATGCACGCCACCATTTGCCGATTTGGGCTAGGATAGTGGACATCGTCCTCACCTGCGTGCTGCCATGCCGAACTTCGCCGCCAACCTCAGCATGATGTTTACCGAACTGCCCTTCCTGGACCGCTTTGCCGCCGCCAGGGAGGCGGGCTTCGATGCCGTCGAATTCCTGTTTCCCTATGCCGTCGAGGCGCGGCAGATTGCCGTGCGGCTGGAACGCCACCGGCTGCAGCTGGCCCTCTTCAACTTTCCGCCCGGCGACTGGGAACACGGCGAGCGGGGTATCGCCTGCGATCCGCGCCGGGGCGAGGAATTTCGCGGCAATGTGCAACTGGCGCTCAACTATGCGCTGGCGCTCGGGGCCAGGCAGCTGCACTGCATGGCAGGCATCGTACCGCCCGGCATGAGCCTGGAGCGGGCGCGGCAAAGCCTGATCGGCAACCTGCAATTTGCGGCCGACGCCTGCCGTCCGCACGGCATCAACGTGCTGATCGAGCCCATCAACCGCTACGACATGCCCGGCTACTTTCTGAACCATAGCCAGCAGGCGGCCGACATCATCGCCGACTGCCAGCGCAGCAATATCTTCCTGCAGTACGACATTTATCACATGCAGCGCATGGAAGGGGAACTGAGCAACACCATCCGCGCCATGCTGCACCTGATCCGCCACATCCAGATCGCCGATACGCCGGGCCGCCACGAACCGGGCACGGGCGAGATCAACTACCGCCACGTGTTCAAGCTGCTGGACCAGGTCGGCTATGCCGGCTGGGTCGGCTGCGAATACCGCCCCGCCGGCGACACCGTCGCGGGACTGGGCTGGCGCGAGCAACTGACGAGTACCGCGGGCGCCATGGGCGCCTGATCGCAGCGCGCTTGCGCCCGCACAAGGCGGACGGCGCGGGCCGGCACCACAATACCTTTCCATACAGTATTTCCTATCGAGAGGTGCCGTGTCCGCCCTGTCCGCCCCCCATCGCCGCGCCCTCAAGCTACTCCTGGCTGTCGTGCTGTGCGGCTGCGCCGCCCCGCGCGCGGAGCTGGCGCAAGTGCGCGCGCTGGCCGCCGGCACCGATGCCGTGAACGCCTTCAGCGAACTGTCGCAGCGCCACGTGGACAGCTATCAGCGCGCCCGCCCCTACCTGTCGCCAGCCGAAGATGCGCGCGAACGCCTGCTCGATGCGCAGCGCCGCGCCGCGCACGCGGACGTGGCGCGCCTGGCGCAAGCCGTGCGCCTGTACCTGCAGGCGCTGGGCCGGCTGGCCGATGCCGGCGCGTATGACGTGCAGCCCGAACTGGCCGGCGCCGGGGCGGCCATCCGCGCCTGGCCGGGCAGCGGCATCGACGACCGCCATGTGAGCGCCTACACCCTGTTGCTGCAGCAACTGTCCCGCCTGGGCGGCGCGTCCCGCCAGCAGGCGGACCTGGCACACGTGCTGCACGACGGCGATGCGCCGCTGCAAGCCCTGCTGGCTGCGCTCGACAGCCTGCTGGCCCTGTACGACAAGAGCGGCGACAACGAGCGCGACATGGTGCTCGGCTTGCTCGACGTGGAAATCGCGTATGCGGACACGCCGCAGCAGCGCCTGCTGGCCGTGCTGGCGAAAAACATGCAGCAAAGCAAAACGGAGGAATACCGCCTGTTTGGCCTGCGCCACACCCTGGCGCGCCGGCAACTGGCGGCGCTGGGGCGCGAGCACGCGCACCTGGCCGCCACCCTCACCACCACGGAGGCAAGATGGACGGATCGGTAGGCAGCGAACGCCGCGAAGCGGCCCTCAGCAGCGCCATGCGCGTCGAGCAACTGGCCGACAGCCTGTCGCAGGCGGCCGTCACCCTGCACGGCGCCGTCATGCGGGCCATCCGCAAGCGCGCCAGCCAGGGGGCAAACGGCATCAGCCACAGCCAGGCACAGGCCGTCTTCGCCCTGGAAGTGGCCTTGCGCCAGCAAGCCAACCAGCTGTATGCCGATGCGGCCGGGCACACGGTGGCCGGTCTGGAAACGGCGCAGCGCCAGCTCAGCGGCCTGCTCGACACGGTGCGCCTGCGCATCGCCCGCAACGACGACGCGCGGCACTGGATCAGCCTGGCGACGAGCCTGTTGCACCTGGGCAGCGCCGTCCTCGCCGGCAATCCCGAGCGCATCCTCAATACCCTGGACAAGGTGCGTGAGCGCTTGCAAGAGATGGCGCCGGACTGATTGAAATTGGCTGGCGGGCGCCTATACTGGGACGTCCCCGCATGGCAATCGTGCCTGCGGGACCACCAGAGGAGGCCAATATGCGTATCGAACCGTATTTGCAATTCAATGGAAATTGCGCGCAAGCGCTGGAATACTACCGCCAGCACCTGCATGGCGAAGACCTGTGCCTGATGCCGTTCCGGGGCTCGCCGGGCCAGGACCAGGTCAAGGAAGACTGGTACGACAAGATCATGCACGGCTCCGTGCAGCTGGGCCCCACCATGCTGATGGGCTCGGACGGCGGCTGCAGCGAAGATGGCGCCAAGGGCATGAGCGGCAGCTCCGTCTGCCTGACCCTGGACACGCCGGAGGAGGCGGAACGGGCTTTCGACGCGCTGGCCCGTGACGGCAACATCCAGATGCCCTTGCAGGAAACGTTCTGGGCCAAACGCTTCGGCATGCTGAAAGACCAGTTCGGCGTAGCGTGGATGGTCAACTGCCTGAAAGAACCAGCATAGAACGGCCCTAGCCTGCCTGCGCCGCGTCAAACGCGGCGCGGGTAGTAGCGCAAGCAGAGCCGCCAATCTTGGACTACCATATCGGGAGAGACCTCTATCGGGTGACGGCCATGAATGGATTGCCACAAGAGCAGTTGCAGCGCCTGCAGGGCGTACTGGAGCAGCGCAAGCTGGCGCTGCAGGAACAAATCGAGAACGAAGCGGCCGAGGCAGACGCGCGCGCCTCGCTGCTCAATGAAATCGAAGCCTCGCCTGCCGACAATGCCAGCGTGCGCACCTTGAACGCCCTCGTCAGCGAAGCGGCCGAACACAACCTGGCGCAGCTGGCCATCATCAAGCACGCGCTGGCCAAGTTTGCCGATGGCAGCTATGGCCTGTGCGACAACTGCGGCGAAGCCATCGGCCTGTCGCGCCTGAACGCGCGCCCCGAAGCGCGCCTGTGCATCGATTGCCAGACGCGGCTGGAAAAAGCCCAGCGCTAGACGGGGCAGCGGCGCGGCAACGCCGCTTCGCCAGCCATTGCATCAAGGCATCAGGGCATCAAAGCATCAAAGCATCAAGGCTTCCTGACTTCATGACAAAGGGCAAGGCATCGCTGCCCTGCCCCCTGCTTTCCTTCCTTGCTGCTGCCTTTCATCCCCCGCCAGCATCGTGCGTGCCGGCTGGGCGGACGGGTCTCCTCTACTGCCATTGCCCTCCTGCAAGCTGCCAGCTTGCCTAACTCATGTGCTGCCCGCCATTGATGGCGATATTCGCGCCCGTGACGAACGCCGCCTCGTCGGACGCCAGGTAAGCCACCAGGGCCGCCACCTCGTCCGGCTCGCCCAGGCGGCCCAGGGGGATTTGCGGCAGGATTTTCGTCTCCAGGATATCGGCCGGCACGGCCGTCACCATCTGCGTGCGCAGGTAGCCGGGCGAAACCGTGTTGACGGTGATGCCGTGACGCGCCACTTCCAGCGCCAGCGCCTTGCTGAAGCCATGCACGCCCGCCTTGGCGGCCGCGTAATTGCACTGGCCAAACGCGCCCTTCTGGCCATTCACGGACGAGATATTGATGATGCGGCCCCAGCGCTTCGCCAGCATGGGCTCGAGCACCTGCTTGCTCATGTTGAACAGGCTGTCGAGATTGGTGCGCATCACCTCGGCCCAGTGCGGCAACTCCATCTTGCGCATGCTCTGGTCGCGCGTGATGCCCGCATTATTGACCAGCACGTCGATGCGGCCGAACTGGGCCAGCACGCGCGCCACGGCGACGCTGCAGGCATCGAAATCGCTCACATCGACGGCCAGAGGATGAAAATAATACTGCTGCGTCTGCTGCTCGTCGAGCCAGCTTGCCACGCGTGCGTTGCCCGGCGTGTGCGCGGCCACGACGGCAAAGCCCGCCCCATGCAGGCGCCGGCACAAGGCCGTACCCAGTCCGCCCATGCCGCCCGTGACCAGTGCTACCTTTTGTTCCTTCATCGTTGTCTCTCCCCGCTTGTTATGGTTGTTGTGCGTGGCATCAAGTGTAGGTGGCACTTTTGATGCGGGCATTGCGCCAGATCAAGAGCTGAGCCTGCGTATTGCAGCGTCCGTCTGCGCGGCATCCATGCAGGAAAAATTATCGAAAGCATACTTCCCCATGAGGTGATGGCACCTCGACAGGCAAGTCGTGCAAACCTTGCTTGACGGCAGGAATCACAGGGAGAACGCGATGGAAATCCAGGACGACACAGAGGCATTGAGGGACTTGTTCAACGATATCAATCCCGGTACGAGCGAGGTGGAATCCGTGCATCAGGCGGAGCTCGATCCACAGCATGCGCTGGCCCTGATGGCCAATCCGAAGGCCGCCTTGAAGGCCATGGGCATCCCCGTCAGCGATGCTTCGCAAGTGCAGGTCAGCATGAAGAACCGCGCCAGCCGCACCATGCCGGAGGTGGCGCAAAAGGCGGCGCAATTGCGGCGCGTCATCGTCATCGTGATTCACTACCGCAACTGCGACGCCGACATCATCATCATCGCCATGAGTTGACGGGCCTGGGCAGCGGCCGCACGCGTGCGCGGCCGTTGCCCGTGACTGTGCCAGAATGGGGCTTACTCCACAGCGAGAGGCCAGGCCATGACGTATAAAACCGTATTGCTCCACATCGACGACAGCGGCGGGCGCGCCGCCCGCATTGACGCGGCCGCCAGCATCGCCCAGGCTTGCGGCGGCCACCTGACGGGCGTGGCGCTGACGGGCGTGTCGCGCCTGCTGTACCAGAACCAGCCCGACCTCGACGCCGACCCGAACCTGAGCTTGCACCTGAATTTCCTGCGGGAGCGGGCCACACGCGCCCTCGACGGTTTCGAGCAGCAGGTGCGCGCGGCCGGCGTCGCCTCGTTCGAACAGCGCGTGCTCGACGATGAAGCGGCAGGCGGCATCAGCCTGCTGGCCCGTTATGCGGACCTGGTGGTGATCAGCCAATACAATGCCAAGGATAAATCGCCGTCCGTGATGCGCGACTTTCCCGCCTATGTGCTGCTGCATGCGGGCCGCCCCGTGCTGATCGTGCCGTATGCGCCGCCGCTGCCGCGGCTGGCGCCGCCGGCGGCCGCGCGCCATGTGCTCATTTCCTGGAATGCCAGCAAGGAAGCGAGCCGCGCCGTGAGCGCCGCCCTGCCCCTGCTGCAGCGCGCGGAACAGGTGCACGTGGCCATCTTCGACGCCCAGGTACATGCGGCCGAGCACGGCGAACAGCCGGGCGCCGAACTGCTGCACTACCTGGCGCGCCACGGCGTGGACGCGCGGCTGCATCTGCTCGATGGCGGCGGCGTGCGGCGCGGCGACATCGGCGACGCGCTGCTGTCGCAGGCGGCCGACCTGTCGGCCGACTTGCTGGTGATGGGAGCGTATGGCCATTCGCGCCTGCGCGAAACCATCCTGGGCGGCGTCACGCGCACGATCCTGCAGAGCATGACGATTCCCGTGCTGATGGCACACTAGGGCTAGCCGCCCTGCCAGGGCTGGCTGCGGATCTTCGCCACCTGGCGCTGCGCCAGCCACTGCCACAGCTGCAGCGCTTCGCCCTGCGGCAAGGCCGACATGTGGCGCGGACGGGCCAGGGCGATCTCGCAATCGCGGTCCGACCATTCCTCGAAAGTGACTTCGCCTCCGCTAGCGACCTCGACCTGATACATCAAGCCGTCGTCGTAGCCAAAGCGCAACAAAACGGCGGCCGGGCTGCCGTCGGGCGTGACGGCGCCGCCACGGTACACCTCGGCCAGCGCATCGGCCAGCTGTGCCGGCGAGGGCGCACAGATGTCGCGCCCGTCGGCCCGTGTCAGAATGAACCATGCCTGTGTCATGACGCGCCCTCCTATCCACACTCGTTAGCATGCGAGGCAAGTACTACGGGCAGTCACCTGGGTCCAGTGTCACTTCGGGCGCACGGAAACTATCCCTGTCGGCATTGTTTACCAATAATTGGCAATACTAACAAGAATCATACCTAAATTTCGTGCAGCGCGGCATTTATGCACATGGCACGGCTGGCGCCCTGCCTCACGCCACCAGCACGGGAATGCTGAGCGGATCGAAGTCGTGCCAGTCGCCATTGGCGATCGTGCCTTCCGCTTCCTCGATATGCTCGGCGCCCAGCCGGTGCAGCGCCTCGAGCGCCCGTTCGCGCTCGTCGAGGCCTCCCAGCGCCACGGCGATCAGCATGCCCGGATGGCGTGGCTGGCGGCGGTTTTCACCGTCGTTTTCGCCGTTCTTCTCGGCTTCGCCCGCTTCCTTCATCTTGTTGAAACTGTAGAGCGATCCCACGTGGGCGCCCACCAGCGCCCCCACCACGGGGCCCAGCGGCCCCGTCGCCAGGCTGGTGGCCGCGCCGATGCCCGCCCCCACGGCGGCCCCGACGGCCACACCCTCCACCACGCCCTCCGGCGTCTCCCGGGCCCCGGGCGACGTGTCGCGGTCGCCGCCCAGCGCGTGCAGATCGTGCTGGCCCGGCTGGTTGACAAAGAAGGCGCTGATGCGGCTGTCGGAAAAGCCCGCCTGGTTCAGGGCGGCGCGCGCGGCGTCTATCTGTTGCTGCAACTGAAAATGACCTGCGATGATGCGTGACATGATACGGCCCTCCTCGTCGGCTGCTGGCGCACCATGCGCCGCCTCGATAGCGTGCGCCGGACAACGCCGGGATACCGTTCGCTTGCGCACACAGCCGCTCACTCCCATGCGCAATCATGCGCTCATTCACGCGCTCGCGCTGAACGGGCTGCGGATATCGGACAGGAATTGCCGGGCGCGTGCATGTTGCGGCCGCGCAAAGAAGTCCTCGGGCGCAGCCCGCTCCAGCACTTGCCCGTGGTCCATGAACCAGACGCGGTCCGCCACTTCGCGCGCAAAGCCCATCTCGTGCGTGACGCACACCATCGTCATGCCGCCCTGCGCCAGGTCGCGCATCACTTGCAGCACCTCGCCCACCATTTCCGGGTCCAGTGCGCTGGTGGGCTCGTCGAACAGCATCAGCGGCGGCTGCATGGCCAGCGCGCGGGCGATGGCCACGCGCTGCTGCTGCCCGCCCGACAGGGCCGCCGGCATGGCGTGCGCCTTGTGCGCGAGGCCCACCCGTTCCAGCAGGGCCAGCGCCCGTTCCTGCGCTTCCTTGCGGCTCAGCCCGCGCAAGCGCTGCGGCGCCAGCGCGCAATTGTCCAGCACGGAGAGGTGCGGAAACAG
Organism: Janthinobacterium sp. FT14W; assembly: GCF_009208755.1. Taxonomy (NCBI): domain Bacteria; kingdom Pseudomonadati; phylum Pseudomonadota; class Betaproteobacteria; order Burkholderiales; family Oxalobacteraceae; genus Janthinobacterium; species Janthinobacterium sp. FT14W. The sequence goes on from NZ_WFLL01000009.1 coordinate 16,769, forward strand.
GTTGAATTGCTGGAATACAAAACCGATGTGCGAGCGGAAGGCATTCACGTCCAGTCCCGGCGCGTGTATGTCCTGGCCCGCCACCGTGATGCGGCCCGACGCGATCGGCTCCAGGCGGTTGATGGTGCGGATCAGGGTCGACTTGCCGGAACCGGACGGGCCGCACACGACCAGCACTTCGCCCTTGGCCACGTGTTCATTGATGCCGCTCAAGGCGTGATAGTCGCCGTAGTATTTGTTGACGTTGTCAAAGGTAATCATGCAGCCGCTTTCAGGAGACGCGCCTGGCGCCGCTCCAGCCAGAAGGCGGCGCGCGACAGGCTGAAACATAAAACAAAATACGTCATGCCCAGCAGGAAATACACTTGCACGGGCTTGGTCAGCACCAGGCCGTTCACTTGCGAAGCGATGAACGACACTTCGGCCAGGCCGATGATGGTGCCGAGCGAGGTTTCCTTGATGGTCGACACAAACTGGTTCACCAGCGAGGGCAGCATGTGGCGCAGCGCCTGCGGCAGCACCACCGTGCGCATGCTGTCCAGGTAGCTCAAGCCCAGGGAACGGGCCGCTTCCACCTGTCCCCGGGGCACGGCTTGCACGCCGGCGCGCACGATCTCGGCCAGATAGATGCCGTCGAAGATGACGAGGGCGGCCAGCATGGTGCCGAATTGCCCGCTTTCATGGCCCGTGATGCTGGGCAGGAAGAAATATGCCCAGAAAATAACGAGCAGCAAGGGGATGCCCCGCACCACGTGGATCAGCGCGGCGACGGGCCAGCGCAGCAGGCGCCAGGGGCTCAGGCGCGCCAGGCCCAGCAGCAAGCCGAACGGCAGGCTCAGCACCAGCGCCAGGCTGGCCAGCAGCACCGTCAGCGCCAGGCCGCCCAGCGGTCCCTCCGGATAGCGGCCGACGAGAAAATACAGCCAGTAATCGTGGATCAGTTCCAGCATCAGGACACCCTTTTTTGCAGCAAGGCCGCCAGGCTGGCGATCAGCAGGGAGACGGCCAGGTAAGCCACGCTGGCGAAGACGAACGCATCCACGCTGCGGAACGAGGCCGCTTCCACGCGCTGCGTCTGGTACATCAGCTCGGCCACGCCGATGACGGTGGCGATGCTGGTGTTTTGCCACAGGTTCAGGGTTTGCGACAGCAGCGGCGGCGCGGCCAGCCGCAGCGCCTGCGGCACGATGCACAGGCGCATGGTGGAAAGAAAACTGAAGCCCAGCGCCCGGCCCGCTTCGAATTGCTGGACGGGAATAGCGCGGATGCCGCTGCGGATGTCCTCCGCCATGTAGGCGGCCGTGTACAAGGTCAGGGCCGTGATGGCGCTGACGGCTTCGATATTGCCGGCGTACAAGTGCTCCTTCCAGGCGTCGGGCAGCAGTTCGGGCGCGCCGAAATACCAGAACAGGAAGTGGGCCAGCAAGGGCACGTTGCGGATCAGCTCGACGTACGCGGCGCCCAGCCCGTTGAGCAGGCGCGACGGCGCCAGGCGCAGCATGGCCACGCCGCACGCCAGCGGCAAGGACAACAGCAAGGTGATGCCCATCAGTTGCAAGGACAGCAGCAAGCCGGACAGCAGCCAGTCGCGGTAATCGCCGGCCAGCAAAAAGTTCAGATCAAACATGCGGAAGAGTCAGGCAAGGTTCAGGCGTCGATCTTGTCCGATTCAATTTTAAATGTGCGCTTCTGGAACTTCACATTGCTCGTCGGGCCATACCATTTGAAGAACAGTTTTTCCGCCTCGCCCGACTTTTCCAGCCCCCGCAGCACCTGGTCGACGGCGGTTTTCACGCCCGTCTCGCCCTTGCGGATGCCGAAGGCAAACACTTCCTGGCTGATGTTTTGCGGCAGCACAACGTAGTCTTTTTGCGCGGCGCCCAGCTTGGCGTAGTTGTTGAGCAAGGACACTTCATCGTCGACATAGCCGACGCCTTTGCCTTGCTGCAAGCCCAGATAGGCCTGGCCCGCCGTCTCGAACGTCACCACGTCCACGCCGGGCACGGCCTTGCGGATATTCGGTTCCTGCGTGCCGCCCTTGACGGTCAGCACTTTCTTGCCGGCCAGGCCAGCAACCGTCGTGATATTGCTGCTTTTTTTGACCAGCACGCGCTGGCCCGTATAAAACGTGGACAGGGAGAAATCGATCAGTGCTTCGCGTTCCTTGTTGTGCGTCAAGGACGCCGTCAGGATATCGATGCGGCCCTGCTGCAGTTCGGGAATGCGGGCAGCCACGGCCAGCTGCCTGATCACCGGTTTGACGCCCAGGCCCTGGGCGATGGCGCGGCACAGGTCCACCTCATAGCCGACCAGCTGGCGCGACTTGGCATCGATAAAACTGTTCGGCTCGTCCGTGCCCAGGGTGCCGCAGACCAGCTCGCCTTTGGCCTTGATGGCGGCCAGCTGGTCCGCTTGCGCCACCTGCGTGAAGGCGATGCTGGTGAATAACAGGGCGGCGAAATGGAGACGGGTCTGCATGGGATTCCTCTGGTGGACAATGAATGCCGCCATTAGACCGCAGCGCCCTTATTTCCAAAAAGGAATCTTTTCACCCTTGCTTATGAAGAATTCATCTAAGGCATCAGCCAAGACACCAGCTAAGGCGCCAGCGCCTTCGTCTCGCCGCCCAGGCGGATGATCGCCGCCCTGGCGCCCGCGGCGCCCGGATAGCGGGGATCGAGCTGCAGCGCCTGCTGGTAGGCTTGTACCGCCTGCGGGCGCAAGCCTTGCTCCGCATAAAACTCGGCCAGGCTGTCCTGCAGATTCGCGTCGCGCGGATGCAGGCTGGCGGCCGCCTGCAGCACGGCCATGCCTTGCGCGACGGCGCCGCTGCCTTTCAGCCGATACGCTTCCCCATTCAACGCCGCCGGACTGGCCGCGCCCAGCGGATCGCGCGCCAGCGCCAGGCGCAGGGCATCGAGCGCAGGCTCCGTCTTGCCGGCGCGCAGCAGGGTCAAGCCTTGCAGCGCATGCGCGCGCTCGCTGAGCGGATACAGTTCCACGGCCAGGCGGCTGGCCGCCAGCGCCGCCTCCGCCTCGCCGCGCGCGGCCGACGCTTGCGCCAGCTCCTGCAGTTCGGGCACGAAATCGGGATAGGCGCGCTGGCCGCGGAACGCCGTGCGCAGCTGGCTATCGAGGGCGGTCATGGAGGCGGAGGCGGCCGGCCAGGCGGTGGCGGCCGTGCGGTCCCAGCTGGCCGCCAGGGTCACGATGGCGTGCTCGAAGCTGGGATCGAAACGCGGCATGCCGCCCGCTGCACCTTGCGACAAGCGGATATAGTCGCGCGCAAACGCCAGCGCGCCGCCGCGCGCATAGTTGTTCAGGTCGGCGCCCGATGCGCGCAATGCCGCGGCCATGCTGGCGCCGGCCGTGAGGAACACGCGGCCGCCCGCAGGATGGCGGGCCGCTTCGATGTAGGCGCGCGCCGCCTGGGCGTCGGGCGCCAGCGCCTGCCGGTTGATTTGCATGAATGCCTCGCGCGTGGCGGCCGCATCGGCATACGCCTGATCCGTGCGCTCGGCATAGGCGCGTCCTTCCTCGAACAGGCCTAGCGCCACCAGGTAGGCGCGCTGCGCGCCCGCATCGGCGATATACGTTTTCAGCTGCCATGGTTCGCCCGTCACCACCTCGAACAGGCGCTGCACGAAGCCTTCCGGATTGACGCGCTCGAGATTGGCGGCGACGGCAATGGTGAGCTTGCGCGAGGGAAAGCTGTACAGATAGGTGACGGTTTCCGGCTGCTGGCCGCCGTGGGCGATGGCGTAGCGTCCGCCCGTGGGCAGGATTTCCCAGCCCATGCCGTAGTTCGTCAAGCGGCCCGCGCGCGTGGCCATCGGCTGCACCATGGCGGCCACGCTGGCCGCCGACAGGATCCTGCCGTCGTGGACGCCCCTGCCGAAGGCCAGCATGTCGGGCACGCTGGCGCGCGTGCCGCCGGCCGAAAAACGGCTGCTGATGTCGACGAATTCCGAATTCTTCCAGGCCTTGCCGTCCAGCCGGTAGCCGCGCACGCGGTGGGCGATCACGGCGTCCGGGTCATCCATCACGGTGGCGTCCATGCCCAGCGGCCCCCACACGTGGCGCCGCATGTAGCCGCCATAGCTTTCGCCGGAGGCCCCCTCGATGACGGCGCCCAGCAAATTGTAGCCGTAGCTGGTGTAGCGGTAGCGCGTGCCCGGTTCGGCGATCAGGTCGAACTGCTCGAAGACGGCGATGGACTGGCGCGTATCCTTGTGCTCCTTGAAATGCTGCTCCACCCTGCTGTCGCGGTAGGCATCGATGCCGCCCAGGTGGCCCAGCAGCTGGCGCACCGTGACGGGAAACGGCTTGACGGGGAAGTACGGCACATAGGCTTGCACGGGTGCATCCAGGTCGACCTTGCCCTGCTCGGCCAGTTGCAAAATGGCCAGCGCCGTCATGGGCTTGGTGACGGACGCCAGCCGGTAGCTGGACCGGGCAGTGGCCGGCACGCGGTTTTCCAGGTCCGCATAGCCGTAGCCTTTTACCCATTCCACGTCGCCCTGGCTGAAGCCCACGGTCACGCCGGGGATGCGCTCCGTGCCCATGCGCTGGGCGACCCAGCCGTCGAAAGCGGCCAGGCGCGCGGCCAGCGCCGGAGCGGGGGCAGCGGAGGGAACGGAGGCGGCCTGCGCCACGCCGCAGAACAGCGCCAGCGCGCCGGCGAAACCGTAGTATTTGCTGCTTTGCATAATCGTTATTCCATGGTGAGGGCCGTGTGCACAGCACGGCGCTGATGCATGGTAAGTGTCTTTCACACACCGTTGGCGGGCCGTGCACGAAATGCACCAGCCCTGCATGAACGGCACTGGCGACAGCAAAAAAGTTGCAAAAGAGTAGCAAATGAGCAGCTACAATGCCCGCCATGCCCACCCTCTTCCGCTACCTGTTGCTGTGCTGCCTGGCCCTGCCCGCTTTCGCCAGCGCCATGCATCCGCTGTCGCTGGACGAAGGCTGGCGCACCTGCGGCAATCCGCCGTCTGCGCCCGCCGCTGCGCTGCAGCAGCTGGTCCGGCCAGGCCAGCTGCTGTGCGTGGAACGCGCGCTGTCCCTGGCCGCCACGCCGCCGTCGACGCAGCTGCTGGTGCTGTCGGCGCTGGCCGCCAGCGAGCTGTGGCTCGACGGCGTCCTGATCGGCAGCAATGGCCAGCCGGCCCGCCAGGCCAGCGGGGAGCGCGCGGGCGACATCGATTTCGCCATCCACCTGCGGCCCCAGCAATTGACCATGGGCACGCACCACCTGCGCCTGCTGCTGTCGATGCAGCAGGTGCCGGCGCACCTGACGTCGCCATTTTATGCGCTGTACCTGGTCGACCGGCAAGATTACCGCGCGGCGCTGGCCTGGTACAGGCTGCCGCCGCTGCTGCTGGCCGGGGCGCTGGTCGCCGCCGCCCTGCTCTTCCTCGCCTTGACCCTGCTGTACCAGCGGCAGCGGCACTGGGCCATGTTTGCCGCGCTGTGCCTGGCGGCGGCCCTGCTGCTGGTGGTGGAAATCTGGCGCAGCATCACAGGCTATGCCTATCCCTGGCACCTGCCGCGCCTGTATGCCGTCAGCGCCCTGACCTGGCTGTTTTCCACCTTGCTGCCCCTGTATTTCCATGCGGCTTACCGCCTGCCCCGCTGGCCGCTGGCGGCGGCGGTGCTGCTGGCGTGCACCGCGCTGGCCGGCGCGCTGCCCGCGCATTTCGATGCGCGCTGCTGGCAGATGTTTTTGGCGGGCCTGGCAGCGAGCCTGGCGCTCAACCTGGGCGCCCTGTGGCGCCGCCTGCCGGGCAGCCGCGGCGGCACCTTGATCGCGCTCGCTTCGTGCGCCCTGTTCCTGCTGACGGGCAGCCAGTTTGCCGAAGGCGGCTTCGCCCTCGTCGTGTGCTTTTTGCTGCTGCCCCTGTGCGCGCAATTGCTGGCGCAGCTCTTGCATGAACGCAGCAAGGCGGTGCGCGCCCAGCAGCTGGAAAACCAGCTCTTGCGCAAAAGCATGCAGCCGCATTTCCTGATGAATTCCCTGAGCCTGATCGGCGAACTCAATGCGCAGTCGCCGCAGGCGGCCGAAACCTTCATCGAGGCGCTCGGCGCCGAGTTGCGCATGCTCAACGAGTTTGCCCAGCAGCCCAGCATCGCCCTGACGCAGGAACTGGCCCTGTGCGAGAATTACCTGAGCATCATGGGCACGCGGCTGCAGCAGCCGTGCAGCCTGCAGCTCGAGGGCGAGGCGGCCGGCATCACCGTGCCGCCCGCCATCTTGCTGACGGCGCTGGAAAATGCGTTCAGCCATAACCGCTACCGCCGCGGCGCCCTGTTTATCCTGCGCAGCGCCAGGCTGGCGCAAACGCGGGTGCTCACCCTGCTCTTGCCCGAAGGGGAAACGCGCCCGCATGCGGGCAGCGGCATGGGCGAACAGTACATCCGCGCCAGCCTGCACGCCGTGTTCGGCGACGATGCCCGCTATGCCAGCGAATATGTCAGCGAACAGCATCCGGCAGGCTGGCGCCTCATTTTTACCTTGCCGGCGGCGCCATGAATATATTGATACTGGAAGATGAACCGCTGATCGCGCGGGGCCTCGAACGCGAGGTGCGCGCGCATTTCGGCGCGCGCCTGGCCACGCTGGCGCTGCATGACAATGTGCCGCAAGCGCTGGCCGCCCTGGCCCGGGAAAAGGTCGACTTGCTGCTGCTGGATCTGAACCTGCATGGCGCGGACGGCTATGACTTGCTGCGCCGGGCCGGCAGCGCCCCGTTCCAGACCATCATCGTCTCGGCCCACGGCGAGCGCTCGATCACGGCCTTCGAGTTTGGCGTGCTGGACTTCGTTGCCAAGCCATTCAGCCGCGAACGGCTGCACAAGGCGCTGCAACGCTATACGGACCAGCCGGCCCGGGGCGCGGCGCACGCCAGTTTCCTGGCCGTCAAGAAACGGGGCGTGCTGGAATGGATCGCCATGGCCGACATCGACCACGTGCAGGCCGACGGCCACTACAGCAACATCGTGCTGCGCAGCGGCGAACACTGCTTTCACGACCTGGCCATCGACAAGCTCATGGCCCTGCTGCCGCCCCACTTCCTGCGCGTGCACCGCTCCTACATCGTCAACAGCCTGGGCTTCAAGCGGCTGCAGATCGGGGCGGGCGGCAAATATGCGCTCGACACGCAGACCAGCACGGGCATCCCCGTCTCGCGCAGCAGCTATCCTGCTCTGAAACAGCGGCTGCTGGGCTGAAGTTTCCTGCTGGACTGAAGTTCCCCCTTACCAGTGGGGCGCGTAGTTGGGGAATGGCGATGCCATGTGCTCGGGCTCCACGGGCGGCGCCATCCAGTCGCGCGGGTCAACCTTGTAGTACTGCAAGAATTGCGCGTACAGCTCTTCATGGTGCTCAGCCATCTGATACGGCTTTTCAAAGAAAGTTTCCGTGGCCACGGCAAAGAATTCGGCGGGATTCGTAGCGCCGTAATGGTCCATCACACTTTGCTGCTGGTACATGGCGTCATGGCGCAGATTGTCGAAGTCGCGCGACAGCACCGTGGCCCAGCTGCGGTAGCTGGACACGCTGGGCAGGTAGGGCGCGCCATTCGCGGCGCCCGATTCGCTGTCGAGCTGGTGGGCGAATTCATGCAGCACGACATTGTGGCCATCGGTCCAGTCGGCCGCGCCCCGCTGCACGTGGTCCCAGGCCAGCACCACGCGGCCATCGCCCCAGGATTCACCCAGCAAGCCATTTGCCGAGGGCGTCACCACGCCGCCCGGCCCCACTTCATTGCGCGTGACAATGAATTCCGTGGGATACACGAGGATGGTGTCGAGTTCCGGATACACCTGGGTCTGGCGATTGAGCAGCAGCAAGCACGCCTGGCCGGCGATGGTATAGCGCATCTCGTCCGTGATCTCCAGGCCGCCGCAGCCGACAAATTTCTTCTGGTACAGGAATTGCACGACGAGGCGGCGCAATTGCTCCTGCAGCGGGGCCGGCATGCGCTTGTACACGGGGATATTCGTTTCCAGCACGGCCAGGCCTGCGGGCGGCAAGGGCTTGGCCAGGGCACGCTGCAGGCGCCAGCGGGGGAACCACAGCGAAAAGACGATGGCCACCGTGACGAGGGCGATCCACAGCAGCGGGTTCATGCGGCGGCCCGTTTCAAGGCCAGGGGGCAGGAGTACAACAAGGCGGCGTAGGCAGACAAGGACAAGCTCCTTCAAGTGAACCCGCGCGTTGCGGGCAGCAGTCCAGCCCACATGGGGATGCTTGCAGTCTTTTCAATCAGACTACATTCAATCGGCGCATCCCGGACGGTTCGGCGCAACGCCGAAAGCCGGGTCGCAACCCGGCTTTCGACATGCGTCTGACAATACGAACCACAAGCGACGCCCGCCAGCCGCCACGCGGCCGTTCAGGCGCCGTAACTATTACTCGGCAGTTTTTTGCTGCGGCGCACCGAACAGGGCGGCGACCAGCGGATCGCGCGTCACGGGACCGCGGTTGACGCGGATGGCGTAATGCGTGTCATCGGCCAGGATGTGGAAGTGACGGCCGCTGCCTGCCATGCTTTGCTCGCGCAGGCCGGGACGGTCCTTGCGCGGTGGCGCGCCTTCGCGTTTCGGCTGGACGATGGCGGCCAGGAAGGCGCGCACGCGCTCAGGGTCCGGCGTCAGCTGGTACACTGCCTTGCCCAGGTAGGTGGCCGTGCCTTCGATGTAGCGTGCCAGTTCGATCACGCCCGCTTCGCGCAGGTCGCGGATGTATTTGCGGGCACCCGATGGCGAAAACTTGAGGAACCAGGCGATTTCATCGGCCAGCATCTCGTGCAGCGACAATTCGCCGATCAGCTTTTGCATGTTTTCGATGCGACGCAGGGTGGCCGACGTCGAACGCACGCGCTCGATCGGTGCCATGGAAATGGGATTCATGCGTTCCGGGGGGATGGGTGCTGCGCGTTCTACCATTTGCGAGCCTTTTTCGGGGCTACGAAGTTCCTGGTGCGCTGCCTTTAATTCGCTCTTCACGTGAGACTGAGTCATTGCATGCATTTGAATACTCCTTTTAAACGATTGCCGGTAGCCCGGATTGTTAAGTTCTTGGCAATTTTTATACCAGAACGCTACGAATCCTGAGCGTCTGGACACAGAATGCCACCGCGCTCTCCCTTGGTCTGTGCGTTAACGAACATTAGAAGCAAGAAAGTGAAAAATATTTCCTCTATGAATTATTTCTCTTTCATATCTATTTTTTGCCATCGCTACACGGACCGACATTTCTGCGTTCAAGGTGAAATGGCGAACAGAAGCATCGGCATTCGTGCCATAAATTCAAGCTTCACGCGCGGCGCGCGGTCATCCACCGCCCGCGCCGCCCGCACCGCGCTCATCTTGATACTTGCAAAGGAACCATCATGAACCTGCCTGCCCTGCTGGCCGCCGCCGCCCTCCTCACCCTGTCCGCCTGCAAAAAACCGGCCGAGGCGCCGCTGCCCGAAACGGCGCCCAACCCCGCGTCCGTCCCGCAGGCGATGCCGGCCCCCGTCGCGCCGGCCACGCCGGAAGCCGGTCCGGGCAGCACGATTCCGCCGGCGCCCCTGAGTGATCCGGCCACCGCGCCCGCACTGCCGCCCGCCACGGCGCCCAAATAACAGCCGCCCGACGGCGATCGATCAGGCGCCCGCGCGGCGCCGCCCCTACTCCACGGGGGAGTTACGCGTTGCCAGCCTGTTTGCAACGCGTTTTTTTACGTTTGGAGTCGGCCGCGCGCCGAAGGTTCACCCGCATGTTGGTCCGTGTCTTGACGTGCGTGCACGGCGCCAGCGGCCATCGCGCCGGCCGCCAGGAATGCGGCAATCCGCACAACGTTTCCCCTCGTCGTGCGGAAAGGCGGAATATCGCCATTTCCCATTTTCACTAGATTCAAATTAAACCTTTATAAACAATCACTTGCAATAAACGTCAAAATGCGCTCCACTGGCACGGAAGATGCTTTTATATTTTCATAACCGCCGCAGAGCGGCAGCTTCACCCCATATAAAACCATCTACCTTTTGGAGACAACAGCATGGCACGCACCTTCCGCATCTCGTCCTTCCTGAACACCAAGGCCCTGGCCGTCGCCGTCGCCCTGGCCGCGCAATTCCCGCTGGCCGTCCACGCGGCCGATACCGTCCGCCTGGGCAACCTGAAATTCGCCCATTACGGCGCCGTCGCCTACATGAAGGAAATCGCGCCCAAATACGACCTGAAGATCGAAGAGCGCATCTTCGCCAAGGGCCTCGACATCGTGCCAGCCATGATCGCCGGCGAGGTCGACGTGTCCGCCAGCGCGCTGGAAGCGGCCATCACGGGCCGCGCCACGGGCTTGCCCGTGTACCTGGTGGGCGGCTTTGCCAAGGGCGGCGTGCAGATCGTCGGGCGTCCCGACCTGAACATCAAGGGCATCGCTGACCTGAAAGGCAAGAAAGTCGGCGTCACGCGCGGCGGCCCGCAGGAAATCCTGCTGTTTGCCGAACTGACCAAGGCCAAGCTGACCTGGTCCGACAAGCCGGGCAAGGACGTGCAGATCCTGTACATGGGCTACCCGGACCTGAACCAGGCGCTGCTGACCAAGGATATCGACGCCATGAGCCAGTCCGAGCCCTACTCCACGCAAGCGATCCACAAGAAATACGGTTCGGCCATCATCAAGCCCTACGACACGCCGCTGGGCGAGCCCGTGCGCGCCCTCGTGATGACGGAAAAGATGTACAAAGAGAAACCTGCCGTGGCGCAGCGCTTCATGGATTGCTTCGTCGCCGCCACGCGGGCCTTCCTGGCCGATCCGAAACTGGCGGAAAAATACGTGCGCGAATCCATGTTCAAGAACCAGATCACGTCCGAGGATTACCGCGATGCCATCGACAACGCCATCTTCACGGAAGACATCACGCAGAGCCACGTCCAGCTGACCACCGATTACATGGTGAAATTCGGCGTGGGCCGCATGGCCAAGCCGCCTGCCGCACAGGATTGGGTCAAGCTGGACCTGCTGGAAAAAGCCAAGAAGTCCTACGCTCCACGCTAATCTGAAAGTGTCACGATGAATATTCAAATGATGAAACGCTTCGCGCACGGCGCCGCCGTGCCCGTGGCCGTGCTGCTGCTGTGGCAAGCCATGTCCACGTTTGGCTGGATCAACCCGCAAATCCTGCCTTCGCCCGTGGCCGTGCTGGTGAAGTGGTATGAATACCTGGTACCGCTGGAAGCGTACACGCCCGAATCGGGCAACTACCTGGTGTGGCTGTTCTCCGGCGAACTGCCGCATGACGCCTGGGCCAGCCTGTCGCGCGTGCTGGGCGGCTTCGCCATCGGCGCGGGCCTGGCCTTGCCGCTGGGCTTGCTGATGGGCACCAACAAGACCATCTATAAACTCTTCGACCCGCTGGTGCAGGTGCTGCGCCCGATTCCGCCGATCGCCTACATTCCGCTGGCGATTCTGTGGTTCGGCCTGGGCAACCCGCCCGCCTTCTTCCTGATCAGCATCGGTTCCTTCTTCCCCGTGCTGATGAATACCATCGCCGGCGTGCGCCAGGTCGACGGCATCTACATCCGCGCCGCGCGCAACCTGGGCGCCAGCCAGATGACGATGTTCCGCCGCGTCATCCTGCCGGCCGCCACGCCCTACATCCTGGCCGGCGCCCGCATCGGCATGGGCACGGCCTTCATCGTCGTGATCGTGGCGGAAATGATCGCCGTCAACAGCGGCCTGGGTTTCCGCATCCTGGAAGCGCGCGAATATTTCTGGTCTGACAAGATTATCGCCGGCATGTTTACCATCGGCCTGTTCGGCCTGGCCATCGACATGGCCATGAATGCCCTGAATAATCATTTGCTGCAGTGGCACCGCGGCCTGGAACACTGAGAGGAACGGCCATGACCACGATCAATATCAATGCAGTCAATAAAATCTTCACCACGGGCGGCGCCGACGTCATCGCCCTGAAGGATATCAACCTGGAAATCGCCAGCGGCGAATTCATCTGCCTGCTGGGGCCGTCCGGCTGCGGCAAGTCGACCCTGCTCAACGCCATCGCCGGCTTTTCGCAGCCGACGTCGGGCCAGATCCTGGCCGGCGGCAAGCTGATCACCGAACCCGGTCCCGACCGCGGCATGGTATTCCAGGAATACGCGCTGTTCCCGTGGATGACCATCGAGAGCAATATCGCGTTCGGCCTGGAAATCGCCGGCAAGACGCCGGCCGAGATCAGGGAACGGGTCGACATGCTGCTGAGCATGCTGGGCTTGACGGAATTCCGTGCCCGCTACCCGAAAGACTTGTCGGGCGGCATGCGCCAGCGCGTGGCGATTGCCCGCGTGCTGGCCCTCGATTCGCCGATCATGCTGATGGACGAACCGTTCGGCGCGCTGGATGCCTTGACGCGGCGCAACCTGCAAGATGAGCTGCTGAAAATCTGGAAGGTCTTCGGCACCACCATCGTGTTCGTCACGCACTCGATCGAGGAATCGATCTACCTGGCCGACCGCACCATCGTCATGACCTACCGTCCCGGCACCATCAAGCGCGACGTGGCCATCGAACTGCCCCGCCCGCGCGACCCGAGCGACCCGGAGTTCAACCGCCTCAAGCGCATGCTGGGCGAGATGGTGATGGAAGAGCAGCAGCGGCATCACAACGCCGAGACCATGGCAAGTACTGCAGACTAAGTAATGGGGTCAGACCCGCCGGGTCTGACCCCGCATTGCTAAACAGACACACGGAGCACCATGGCATTCGGCAAATGGACCCTGAAACCGGCGCTGCCCCCCCTGCTGGCCGTGGGTTCGCTGGTCGTGCTGACGTGGGCGTCGTATGCCTGGGTCAAGCAGCGCCAGCTCGATGAATTGCACCGCACGCTAGATTCGCGCGCGGAACTGTACGCGGCGTCCATCGGCGGCGCCCTCAACAAATACGAATTCCTGCCCCTGGCCGTGGCCCAGAGCGATGCGGTGGCGCAGCTGCTGGAACAGCCCAGCGCCGACAGAGTCACGCAGATCAACGCCTACCTGGTCGACATGAACCGCCGCGCGGGCGCCTTTGCCGTCTACGTGCTCGACGACAAGGGCACGACCCTGGCGTCCAGCAACTGGCAAGACCGCAGCTCCTACGTGGGCGTCAACTATGGTTTCCGGCCCTACTTCAAGGATGCGATCGCGGGCGGCATCGGCCGCTTCTACGGCATCGGCGCGTCCACGTTCGAGGCCGGCTACTTCATTTCGCAGCCCGTGCAGCGCAAGGGGCGCATCATCGGCATCGTCGCCGCCAAGGTCAACCTGGACTGGATCGAGCAATCGTGGCGCACGCCCGGCGCGGGCGAACAAATCTGGGTCAAGGATGCGAACGGCGTGCTGATCCTGGCGACCACACCCGCCTTCAAGTTCAAGACCCTGGCGCCCCTGTCGCCGGCCGCCAAGAACGATATCAACGCACAGCGCCAGTTCCTGCAGGAAAACCTGCCCATCCTGCCCCACCGCTTGCGGCGCCAGTTTGCCGATGGCGCCAGCGTGATGACACTGGAACGCCCGCAGACGGGCGACACCCCCGCCCTGTCCGGCAGTGCCGACAAGGTGGACTATCTGGCCGTGAACCGCGCACTGGGTCCGCTGCAATGGCAGATCACCGTGCTGGCCGAACTCGACCAGGTTAACGAAGCTGCGCGCAATGCGGCCGTCGCCGCCGCGCTGGGCTGGGCCCTGCTGCTGCTGGCCCTGATGTATGCGCGCCAGCGCCGGCGCCGCATCGCCGACAGGCTCAACGCGCAGCAAACCCTGGCACGCGCCTATGAACAGCTGGAAATCAAGGTCGAGCAGCGCACGGCCGACCTGGTGCACGCGAATGGTCGCCTGCAGGCGGAAGTGGCCGAGCGCGAGCGGGCCGAGCAGACCCTGCGCTACGCCCAGGCGGAACTGGTGCAAAGCGGCAAGCTGGCAGCCATCGGGCAGATGGCGGCCGGCGTCACGCACGAGCTGAACCAGCCGCTGGCCGCCCTGCAGACGTTTTCCGACAATGCCAAGGTCTTCCTGGCGCGCGGACGCATCGACGATGCGCTGGACAATCTGTCCACCATTTCCGACCTCGTCAAGCGCCTCGGCTACGTGACGTCGCAACTGAAAGGCTTTGCGCGGCGCAGCGACGATGCCCGCAAGCCCGTCAGCGTGCGCCAGGCGTTCGCGCAAACCATGCTGCAAATCCGCACGCGCAAGCATTCGCATCGGCTGACCCTGCATGAAAGCTGGCTGGAGGACGACATCATCGTGCTGTGCAACGCCATCGGCCTGGAACAGGTGTTTACCAACCTGATCACCAATGCCATGGATGCCGTGCCGGAAAGCGAGCCCGTGCAGATCTGGTTCCAGGTGCGCCGCGAAGGCAGCCTCGCCGTGCTGCATATCACCGATAATGGCCCCGGCATCCCGCTCGCTTCGCTGGACAAGATCTTCGACCCCTTCTATACCACCAAGGAACACGGGCTGGGCTTGGGATTGTCGATCAGCGCAGGCATACTGCGCGCGGCGGGCAGCGCGCTGGCCGTGCGCAACCGCAGCGCGCAGGAAGGGGGCGGCGCGCAATTTACCATCACCCTGAGCTGCGCGCCCGGGGAAAAGAACACAGAGACAGAGGAAACACCCGATGCACGAGAATAATTTTGAGGGCATGCAAGTGCTGCTGGTGGAAGACGATGCCGTCGTGCGCAAGGGCGCGCGGCAATCGCTGGAACTGGCGGGACTGCAAGTGACGGCCGTCGCCACGGCCGAGGAAGCGCTGCCCTACCTGGTGCCCGAATTTGCCGGCATTTTATTGAGCGATATCAAGCTGCCCGGCATGGATGGCTTGAAACTGCTCGATATCGCCGTAGCGCAGGATGCCAGCCTGCCCGTCATCCTCGTCACGGGCCACGGCGACGTGTCGATGGCCGTGGGCGCCATGCGCCGTGGCGCCTACGATTTCATCGAAAAACCGTTTTCCGCCGACCTGCTGGTGGAAGTGTGCCGCCGCGCGCTCGACAAGCGTCACCTGGTGCTGGAAAACATGAATTTGCGCCGCCAGCTCGAGCAGCGGGTCGGCATCGAGGCGCGCATCGTGGGCCGCAGCGCGGCCATGGCCAAGGTGCGCCAGCTGGTGCTGAACCTGGCGCCCAAGTCGGCCGACATCATCATCCTCGGCGAAACGGGGACGGGAAAAGAGCTGATCGCCCGCTGCCTGCACGACTTCAGCGAGCGGCGCGACCACCCGTTCGTGGCCATCAACTGCGGCGCCCTGCCCGAATCGATTTTTGAGTCGGAACTGTTCGGCCACGAGGAAGGGGCGTTTACGGGCGCGCAGCGCCAGCGCATCGGCAAGATCGAGTACGCGAACGGCGGCACCCTGTTCCTGGACGAAATCGAAAGCATGCCGCTGGCCCTGCAAGTCAAGCTGCTGCGCGTGCTGCAGGAACGGCAGGTGGAGCGGCTCGGTTCCAACAAACTGATTTCCGTCAATTTCCGCGTGATTGCCGCCGCAAAAGAAGACCTCAATGTGCTGGCCGAACAGGGCAAGTTCCGTCCCGACCTGTATTACCGCCTGAACGTGGCCAGCCTGACTCTGCCCGCACTGCGCAACCGGCGCGAGGATATCCCCCTGCTGTTCGAATTCTTCGTGCTGCAGGCAGCCTTGCGCTACGGCCAGCCGGCCGCCCTCGTCAGCGGCGAACTGATCGCCTCGCTGATGGCGCAGCGCTGGGCCGGCAATGTGCGCGAACTGCACAATGTGGCCGACCGCTTCGTGCTGGGCCTGCTCGACGACACCCTGAGCCCGGCCGGCTGCCGCGAGGCGTCCTTGGCCGAACAAGTGGACACCTTCGAGATTTCCATCATCGAGGAAGCCTTGCGCCGCCACAACGGCAACGTCATCGACGCGGCCGCCAGCCTGAATATCCCGAAGAAAACGCTGTACGACAAGCTCAAGCGCTTCGATATCTCGACGGAACAGTTCCGATAAGCTGAGCAAGCAGCCGACACGGCCATGGGGCGGCGTCCTACCCGTGCGGGCGGACTCCTGTGTGACAATGCAAGCTCATCTCAGCGCTCGCACAGGATACCGCCATGAAAACCGCCGCTCTCTTGCTGGCCGCCACCCTGATGACCGTCGGCGGCGCCTGGGTGCAAGCCCAGTCGACGACGAATGTGAACCAGACGGGCAACCACACCAACAATGCCAGGGACCCGGGCCAGCAATCGGACCAGTCCGACAAGCTCGACAACAAAGGCAAGCTGGTGCACGACGCCAAGCCCGGCAAGACGCGCACGGACAAGCGCACGCGGCGCGGCAAGCCCGTGGCCACGCCGGACACCCCGGCCGCCAGCGGGCCCGCCGCCGCGCCGCCAGCGACACCCGTCGCGCCGGCCCGCTAAGCGCTGCATCCAGCGCTGCGCCATATTGCTCCACGGCACGCTATCATCTCGCTTTTCAAGATAGCCAGGATGACAATGAAAGCAGCATGGTGTGGAATGGCGGCAGCCAGCGTATTCGCGGCCGCCGGTGCACAGGCGGCGCCCACGGTGGGCCAGTGCATGGAACTGACGACGGGCATCAAGTTCAGCAAGAACAATGGCGACGCGCAAGTCAACGTCGAGGAAAGCTTCGAGGGCAAGAAACAGAAGGGCACGCAGCTGATCCTCGACGGCGGCGTGCTGCTGGCCACGTCCTACCAGGATATCCGCGACGGCCAGGTCTTCCTGACGGGCGCCATCCATTACAACGAAGACGGCACCGTGCGCAGCAAGAACGTCTATACGCCGCAGTCCGCCATCCCCGCCAACATGCGCCCCGGCCAGGAAGTGCGCGTGCAGTTCACGGACACGCAAATAAGCACCCACTACCCGCTGGCGGGCCTGTCCGACAAGATCACGACCTCCACGCGCACGGACAAGCGCGATTTCTCCATCACCTTCCTGGGCTGGGAACGCCTGGAACTGGGCGGCCGCCGCTTCCCCGACGCCTGCAAGTTCGAACTGCATGACGTCGGCGGAAAAAGCAAGGGCAAGAGCGGCGAATACGTGTGGTACGCGCAAGGCTACGGCGTGATCATGATGGACAAGCTGGACCGGGATGGCGACGTGCAGCCCGCGTACCGCATAGCGCTGACCAACATCATCAGTGCGCCGTAAGACCGCATTCTTTTCCGTAAAGCTTGCGTAAACGCAATTAATTCGCCATCCCGCCCCTCTACACTGACCTTTCTGGTCAGCCTGGAGCGGCGATGGCGTATCCCAAACTTCCCTACACCAGCGGCAAGAGCACCGCCCTGCTGCACTGCGACCGCATGCAGGAAGCCATCGTGCGCATCCGCCCGGAACTGCCGGGCAACATCATCGTCATCCATGGCGTCAACGACGTGGGCACCAGCTTTGGCGCCGTGGAAAAGGGCCTGTGCCAGGGACTCGATGCGCGCATGTACGGCAGCGGCCACGTTTTCACCCCAGCCACCTACCGCCTGCCGCAGGAGGCCGACAAGCGTGAAACCATAGCCGATCCGGACGACGTGTATTTCAAGCGCAAGCCTGATGAGGCGACGTACAGCCCTGTCATTCCGTTTTACTGGGGCTTTCGAGAACGCGGCAACGCCAGCAAAGTGGTCAACGGCCAGAACACTGACCGCTACGGCAACCGCCTGGACAAGGACATGTCGAAGAACGGCGGTCCGTTCGGCAATGCCACCAACACCCTGCCCGACATGTGGAACAAGGGGCTGTTCTCGCCCTACGACGTGGGCGGCGACCCCGTGCGTCCGCTGATGACGGCGCCGGGCCGCATGTACATGGTGCTGGCCGCCAAGCGCCTGGCCGCGCTGATCGCCATGATCCGCGACTACGACAGCAACGACGTGGTGTCCATCGTCGCGCACAGCCAGGGCTGCCTGATCTCGCTGCTGGCGCAAGCCTTCCTGCTCGACGAGGGCAAGCGGCCTGCCGACACGCTGATCCTCACGCATCCGCCCTACAGCCTGGTGGAAGACACGACGATGTTTTTCGGCGCGGCAGAAGCGAGCCGCATCTTTGGCGGCGGCCAGGATGCGGTGATGGAAGGCCAATACGACGCCATCAACAACCGCCAGACTTTCCATGCGCGCTTGCAAACGTTGGTGCAAATCGTCCAGGGCGTGGTCAAAAAAAAACATGCCACACCCGCTTTCGCGCACATCAAGGATCACACGATATGCCATGGCATGGCGGGCGCGGCATGGCGCGCGGAAGCGGACCGCGACAACCGGGGCAAGGTTTACCTGTACTTTTGCCCCGAAGACATGACTGTAGCGCTGGACAATATGCAGGGTATCGGCTGGCAAGGCGTGCCCGATTATCACGATGGCCATGGCCTGTCCAAAACGAAGGGCAAGACGGACAAGGGCATCTGGCGTGACGGCCACACGCAGTGGGACAAGGAGTTCCAGGAGCGCCAGCCCATGAAGGAACTGGGCCCCGGGTTTTACCAGCGTGTTTTCACCAATAAACAACGACTCGATGCAACCGGCAAAAACAGCGGCCCCGTGCTGGTCGGCCTGCCGCCGCACGACTTCGCATTGCGCCTGAAGGGCGAGGACGACCATGCCCACGTGGCCGGCGCCAATCGGGGCCATCGCGGCAATCATGTCGAGGCACAATGGCCCCCCGTCCAACCCGGCAAATGGAATGTTTTTTCCACGGAAGCGAAACGGCGCAAAGGCTTGCGCACAATCAATGGGGAAGCGCTTCGCGCGCCCAGGGCGGCCGTGCTCGATGGCGGCGAGGTCAAACCCGCGCATTTCCCGAAGGACTCCATGCAAGCCAGGCTGCCGCGCAACCATCAAGGACCGTGCGAGGAAGTCGACCCGATCGATGCGGCCATCGCGGTGACCAGCAGGCAAGGCTTGGCGATGCGCAAGCAGGAAATCATCGCCGACCCGCGGCCGCGGCAGCATCGCATCCCCGGGCATGGCGCCGGCATGTTCGGCGCGGGCGAGCGCGAGCAAGTGGAAAAGGCCCTGAACCTGGGCAAGGAAGCGGGCGACCAATGCAAGCTCGACCGCGTCTCGCGCCACCCGGGTGGCGGCGACAGGCTGATTGTCGACCGCGAAGAAACCCCGAACGAGGCGCGCCAGCGCTGGCAGAACGAGGTCAGCCCCAAATCCTTCCATGGCGCCATCATCGGCAACGCGGAAAACCACCGCAACGTGACAGCGTATGACGTGGCCATCGGCGGGGGCAAGGCGAGCAGCGATCCGAGGTTTTATGAATATTTGTGTGCGGTGGCGGATTGGCGTTTAAAAACAAATGACAAAATACCACGTCCATCGATATTGAAGTGGGATACATTTGCGAAAAAATTTGCAGTCTATTTGTCTACAGAGCCGGCGATGCGTAAAGCCATCATCAAGGGCAATGCAGACTACTACAGTTCGGGAGAGCTCCCCGCGTGTGTCCCCGCGTTGCATGCTGGCCTGCCTTCCACCGTCGTGTGTGAAATAGTCAACGGTAGGCGCACTGAGTCGGTCATCACTCCGGTCGTCCATAAATCAAGCGACGATATTCCAAGATGAAAAATTTATTCCCACGCTGGCAGTATTCGTTTGGTGCAGCTGCCATCGTGTTGGCACTGCTACTAATGCTCATTCCATCCCCTTTCTTGCTGGAGTTCACGATGCGCAGCAAAATATGGAAGCACCTGCAATGGTTCTTGCTGATCCCGCCCATCGTGGCAGCCACATTGCTCGGTTCGCGCTGGCTGCACTCGTCCAAACCTGCGGCGGTTGCCACGCCACAAGTGCAGCAGGCGGTACCCAGCGAGCAGGAAAAACGCGAGTATGTACTGGAAGTTATCGGTCTTGGCGTCACCGTGGACAAATATCGGCAGGGAAAACTGTGGGAAGCGCTACAAAAGGGAAACGCCTATGCAAGCATCCGTGAACAAGATCCGAAGAAATATCCTTGGAGTAGCCTGGACAAAGCCGGCATCAGTGGTGGGCGTGCAGGTGACTCGCTGGAAAATGGCGCACTGAACACGCCCATGTATTTTGGTGTACCCATATTTAACGCAGAAGGTCCCATTGCAGATCCTGCGCTGCAAGATACCCCTCACTTTCCCATTATGGGCCTGGCGGGTAGCACCGCCTCCTCCGGCATGCACTGGCATTTGTTTGTAGCGGGGCCACGACGCTTTGATGAACATCCCGAGCATATTCTGGAAGATGTTTTCGCATTTTTTGACGCCCATCCTGACGTGCCATACATCATACTGAACTCACATGATGGCATGGAGTCGCGCGATATCAATCGCCTTCCCAACAGCCCTGAACTGCTCAAGGACGGCTACTACATCCCCGAAATGCCCGACGCCTCCGCCCTGTTCGTGCTGGCCCGACGCGAGCGCATCGACGCCGTGCGGAAGTTTGCGTATGACGATGCGCCGCCCGAGGACAGCGTCGATGACTTGAATACCTACGGCGTGGCGCGGCGCCTGTATCTGGCATATGACGAATTGATGCGGGCCGTGCCCCATCCAGACAAAAAAGAAGACCCAAGGGCCTTTACCCAGCGCCAGCCCTCAATCGCCGAATGGCTGCCCGTCGCCGCGCAATTCGCGCAACGTCCCGATATCCGCGGCACGGGCAGCTTCAGCATGCTCGACAGGCTCCAGCACAAGACCTATCACCCGCCGAAAGAATGGCAGCCCACGCCCTGGTTTCCTGTGCCCTTCAACAAGGAACAATTGGCGCAGCTGGACCGCCTGCCGACCTTCGGCTTCATCCACCGGCCCACGTTCGTCAGGATGACGGATGAACACGGCAAACCGCTCACGCGCCGCGACCAGCGCGAACACGCCCTGCAGGCGGGCTGGCAGCAAGCCTTGCGCAGCTTGCCGGAAAGCGAGCGTGCCACCGCGCCGGCGCGCCTGGTCGCCGCCACGGGCGGCAAGCAGGCGCAGCTGATCGCCTTGCACAAGACTTTGTTGAAACATGCGGAAGATGGCGGCACGGAACTCGACAGCGGCAAGCCGCAGCAATGGATATACATGGACCAGCGCCTGGGCAACACGGGCGCGGCTACGCTGTTCGTGCAGATGGCCATCGGCGTGATGGGCAGCTACCGCGACGGCGGCGCCAGCGCCGTGGTGAACCTGCGCAACCCGGACGAAGCGACCATTGTGCTGATCAGCCCCCCATCGGACGAAAAACGCCGCACGCAACAGCATCCGCATGGCGGCGACGTGCTGCGGCACTACGTCACGCCAGCCATCGACCCGGCGAATTATCCATCGAACTGATTATTTACCCGGTGCGGCAAGCTGCGCCAGCGCATTCCCCCGCACCTGGAACGCCACCTGCGCCACCGTCTTGCCGCCAGCGTCGACGAGGGCCAGCGCGTGCTTGCCCGGTACGGGGCGCCAGCTGATGCTCTCCGCAGCGCCGCCCATGTCCTTGCCGTCGAGCACCCAGCGCAAATCACGGCTGCCCTGGGCCTGGAAAAAGACGCGCTGCAGGGCGGACGGGATGTCGGGGTCGATGGCGAGGATGCTGTCCTCGGCCGGGTAGACGATGGCGGCTGGCTTCACGGTGTCGCCCACGACGGCGATGACGGCGCTTTCCGTGCCGGCGATAAACCATTCGCGGCGCGGCGCTTCCAGCGCGGGCTGGTACGCCACCATCTGCTGCAGCACGCCGGGCGGCGCCTTCGGGGCATGGCTGGGCACGCTCTTGTGCAGGTAATCCATCACGTCGCGCCACACGGGCGCGGCGCCCGTCACGCCCGACACGTCCCACATGGGCTTGCCATCGAAATTGCCCACCCACACGCCCACCGTGTAGCGCTCCGAGTAACCCATGCACCAGTTGTCGCGCATGTCCTTGCTCGTGCCCGTCTTGACGGCGCTCCAGAAATTCGTCCCCAGCTCATTGCGCAAGCCGAAGGTCATGCTACGCGCGGCGCGGTCGGCCAGGATATCGCCCACGATGAAGGCGGCGCCCGGCGCCATCACGCGGCGCTTGTCCTTGCCAGCCTGCCCCGGCTGCAGGCTGGCCGTGCTGTACAGCCCGCCATTGGCCAGCGCACGGTAGGCGTTGGCCAGTTCCAGCAAGCTCACCTCCGACGAGCCCAGCGCCAGCGAGGGGCCGTAGTATTCGGCCGGCTCCGTCAGGCTGGACAGGCCCACTTCCTTGAGGCGGTTGTAAAAACCCTCCTGTCCCGTCAGCAGCACCGTGCGCACGGCGGGAATGTTCAGGGAACTGGCCAGGCTGGTGCGGGCGCTGACGTAGCCCTTGAAGTTGCGGTCGTAGTTTTGCGGCGCATACATGCCGGACGCCGTGGCGACGTCGAGCGGCGTATCGTCCATGACGGAGGCGGCCGTCATCAGGCGGCGCTCGATGGCCAGTTCATATAAAAACGGTTTCAAGGTGGAACCGGCCTGGCGCAGGGCCGCCACGCCGTCCACATGGCTGCCGCCCGCATTGCCCACGTAGGCGAGGACCTCGCCGCTGCGGTTGTCCAGCACGATGATGGCGCCATCGTTGACATTGCGCTCGCGCAAGGACGCCAGTTGCTGGCGCAGATTTTCCTGCGCGAAACGCTGCAAGGGACCATCGAGGGTGCTGGCGACCTGCGCGCCCGGCTGTTTCAGCAGTTGCTGCGCCACTTGCGGCGCGGGTGCCAGCTCCGCGTACAGCGCATTGCGCTGCAGGGCCGTCTGCACGCGCTGGCCGATCAGCTGGCAGCTGCTGTCCAGGCGCCACTCTTTTGCCAGCGCGCAGGCGCGGCGCGTGACGGTGGCCGGCGGCGCGTTGGGCGCCCGCACGAGGCTGGCCAGGATGACGCCGTCCGTCTGGTTCAATCCCGACGGCGCCTTGCCGAACAGGCTGTACGAGGCGGACGCGATGCCTTGCAGCTCGCCGCGGAACGACACGAGGTTCAAATACGCTTCGAAAATCTGCGCCTTGCTCCAGCTGGCCTCGATGGCTTGGGCAGCGCGCATCTGGTCCCACTTCTGGCGCAGGCTGCGTCCGCCCGAGGACGCCTGCAAGTCCGCGTCCAGCTGGCCCGCCAGCTGCATGGTGATGGTCGAGGCGCCCCGGGGCTTTTTCGAAAACAGATTGTCCCAGGCCGCCGTGGCCAGCGCGGACACATCCACGCCGCCATGCTGCATGAAGCGCTGGTCTTCCGCCAGCAGCACGGCTTGCTGCACGGCGGGGGAGATGTCGGCCAGCGGCACCCAGGGCAGGCGGCGCACTTTCATGTCCACGCGCAAGGATTGCAGGGGCGCACCGCTGCGGTCCAGCAACTGCGCTTCCGAACTGCGGTAGGCGGCCTGCACCTGGGCCGGCGTCAGCACCGCTTGCGCGAGCGCAGAGCCGGACAGCATGCAACCCATGACAACAATCAACTTCTTCACTGCCCCACCCTCACATTCGCATTCGGCGACTCGCCAAACATTTCCGGCGAGTACATCGCTTCGATGCGCGTGGCGGGCAGGCTGAAGTCGCCCGCATTGTTCAGGCGCACCGTGTATTCCACGCTCCACGTGCCCTTCGGCACGAAGGCGTAGTAGGCGCGGAAGGCGTCGAAGGCCCGCTCCTCGAACGTGGGCCAGACCCAGCCCGTGGATTTTTCACCGGCCGTCAGCAGCTGCGAATCGCGGCCCAGGCCATTGCCCAGCACCGTGGCGCTGGCGGGAATCGGGTCGTCGACCACCACCCAGCTCATGTCCGCCTGCGCCGACAAGTCCAGCCGCACGCGGTAGACGTCGCCGCGCGACCAGGCGCCCGTCGTTTTCTGTTCCACGGGCGTAATGGTTTTCTTGATCGTGTAGCCGCTGGAAACGGGCGCCTTGAGCGGGATGGCGGCCAGGCTTTGCACGGTGGCCCACGGTTTGCCCGTGCCGCTGTGCGCCAGGCCCAGGGTATCCGTGCCTGTCGGCCACGCTTGCAGCACGGGGCCCACTTTCGCCGCGCCATTCCACACGAGCGCCTGGGTATCGCTGCCCAGTTTGACGGCGCTGGCGCCCGTCACGGGGGTGGACTCGAACTTGGCCGAGAACCTGGCAATGGCCAGGGTGCCCCAGGCGTTGGCCACCGTGGTATCCCAGCGGCCCTTCTTCTGGCGACCCATGCTGCCGCGCACGAGGCGGCCGATGTCGTCCTTCCACGCCGGATTGTCCATCACGGCCAGCAGCAGGCGGTTGGCGTTGACGTCGCCGGACACCATCAGCCACCACCAGTTATCCTTGCGCTCGGTGGAAAAGCCCATGGTCGTGCCCTGGAAGTTCAAACGGCTGCGCAGGATCTGCTGCGCCTCGGCCAGCAGCGCATCGCGGCGCGCCAGGCTCGGCGTGCGTTGCAGCAGCAAGCTCCAGTCGATGACGGCCGAGGTCGGCCACAGGTTCGGGTTGATGCTGATACTCTCCAGGGCATCGGGCAGCACCTTGTTGGAACGCGACAGCGCTTCCAGCGCGGCCAGCTTGCGCACGGCCAGGTCCGTCGTGTCCAGCGCGGAACGGCGCACGATGCGGCCCTGCACGAAGGCCGTCAAGGCTTCTTCCATGCGGTTCTTGGTCTGTTCGGGAATCGCATAGCCCGCCTCTTTCGTTGCCGACAGCACGTAGGCTGTCAGGCTGTCGCTGCCCTGCTCCATGATGGGGAAGTATTTCAGCATGCCATCGCTGTCCAGGTAGGCGGGCAGGCTGGCGGCCAGCTTGTTCCACGCTTCCTGATCTTGCAGGGCGATGGCCTTCGACGTGTTTTGCTCGAAGCAGGTGTACGGATAGGCGGCCATGTACTCGCGCACGCCGGGCAGCTCGCCGCCCAGTCTGGCCACAAAACTCGTCTGCAGGCCGCCCCGGCCCGGCAAGGCGCCGGTCGGCATCTGCACGGACATATTGACGGGCTTGTCGATCTGCTGCAAGGTGGCTTGATACGTGCGCACGGGCGTGGCCTGGCCCACTTTCTGCGTGATTTTCAGTTTATCCGTATGGTTTCCTGCTTTTGCGCCGATCTCCCACACAATCTGTTGCGCGCCGAGCGGCACCTGGTAATCCCAGCCCACTTCGCGCGCCTCGCCCGCCGCCAAGGTCAAACTCTGGCGCGGCAAGGCCTTGCCGGCTGCACTGGCATTGAGTTCCACGCTCAACGATGCGGCCGAGGTGTTACGCACGGTGAATCCCGCGCGCAACTGGTCGCCTTCGCGCACGAGAGTCGGCAAGCCCGACATCAGGATCAAGTCTTGCGAGCTGCGGATATCCGTGCTGCCCGTGCCAAACAATTCCTGGCCCGCGCTGGCGACGGCAACGATGCGGAAACCCGTCAGCGAGTCGTTCAGCGGTACTTGCACCGTGGCTTCGCCCTTGGCGTCGAGCTTGACGGTGCCCTTCCAGAACAGCAGGGTGTCGAACAGTTCGCGGCTGGCGCCCTTGCCGCCGCCACCGCCGGCCGGAAACGCCTTGCGGCCGAAGTGGCGCTTGCCGATCACCTGCATCTGCGCCGTCGCCGTTTCCACCTGCAGGCTGCGCTGCGCCATCATGGTATCGAGCAACTTCCAGCTATCGTTGGGCATCAGTTCCAGCAGCCCCGTGTCGACGGCCGCCAGCGCCACTTCCGCGCCGGCGGGCAAGGCTTTTCCGTCGGCGCGGCGCACGCGCACGGACACCTCCGCCTTGTCGCGCGTTTTATACACTTCCTTGTCGGACACGACCATGACGTTCAGCTCATGCGCCTGCCACCCCACGTTCAGGGGCGCGATGCCCATCTTGTAGGCCGGCTTGCCCAGGTCGACCAGGGCCGTGGGCTGCACGCCGTCGACCCTGCCCCGCACGACAAACACGGACACATACACATTCGGCGCATAGTTCGGTTTGACGGGGATCGTCACCACCGGTTCCCGGCCATTGAGCTGGCGCACATAGGTGTCGAGGATGCCTTCGCGCTCGACCGTGATCAGCGCCGTGCCCGAGCGGAACGGCATGCGCACCTGCAAGCTCGCCTCCTGGCCCGGTTCATAGCGTTTCTTTTCAGGCAAGACGTCGATGCGGTCATTGTCGCTGGCGTTGAACCACCAGTCGCCGCTGCCGGCCACCCAGGTTTCGCGGTTGGCGACGGCCGCATTGCCGGCACCATCCTGCGTGCGGGCGCGCAGGATCAGATTGCCGCTGGCGGGCGCCTTCACGTCGCAAATCAAGAGACCCTTGTTGTCCGTCCTGCCCGAACATGCGGGCCCCAGCTTGACCACTTCGCTGCTGTTTTCATATGCATAGAAGCCGCCGATCAGGCGCCGGCGGTGCGAATAGCTGTTGCGCTGGAAAAAGTCGACGGCGACGGCCGCATTTGCCACGGGCTTGCCATTGGTGCCCAGCACGGCCACCGTGAACTTGAACGCATCCTTGCTCAGGGCCCAGGCGTCGGGCTTGATGCCGATCACATAGTTCGATGGCCACAGCGGCACTCTTGTGGCCACGGAAGCCGTCTCGCCATTCGCATCCTGGAAGGCCATTTCCGCCACCAGGTCGCGCGGCGCGGCCAGCTGCGGCAACTGGTCGATGACGATGCGCGCGCCGCCCGCCTTGTCCAGGGTCAGGCTTTGCGTGCGCGCAGCCGTGGCTCCGGCGCCGGCCGGCATGCCATTGCCTTCGTCCGGCCATGCGCCGTCATCGTCGTCATAGCCCGTGCCCTGCTTGACGAGGCCTTCCTTCACGTCACCGTTGCTGAAGCTGTAATCGGGATAATCGGCAAACGTCACGCTCTTGTCCTGCAGCACCGTGCGCAGCTTGACGGGCGCATTCGTGGCGGCGCCGCCGGCCAGGTAGGTGATCTGCGCATCGAGGGCCAGCTGCCTTGCCTGCACGGCGGGCGCCTTCGGCCCCTGCAGCACGGCTTTCATGGTGGGCACGCGGAACGCTTCAATGCGGAAACTGCCGGAAGGGTGGCCTGCCATGGTCACGCTGTATTCGCCCTGCTTGGCGTCGGCGGGAATCACCCAGTCGCTTTCCGCCGTGCCGCTGGCCGACCAGCGCAGGGGTAATTGATAGTTCTGGTCGCTGCCCTGGTGCGTGATGACGACGGAGGTGGCGCTGCCGGGACCGTTGTTCTTGTCCACCAGGCTCAAGCCCTGCTCCGTGTGCTTGCGGATGAAATGCTTCATGTGCAC
The DNA here is from genome assembly GCF_009208755.1 of Janthinobacterium sp. FT14W. NCBI lineage: Bacteria > Pseudomonadati > Pseudomonadota > Betaproteobacteria > Burkholderiales > Oxalobacteraceae > Janthinobacterium > Janthinobacterium sp. FT14W. The sequence continues at coordinate 43,934 of NZ_WFLL01000009.1, forward strand.
GGTTTCGCCGGCACGCAGCAAGGTGCGGTCGAATACCGTGGCCAGCAGGGTGTTGTCGGCGCGCGTGTCGTCCGTGGGCAAGTTGAAACGCCAGGCTTCGATGCCGCCCACCCAGTCCGACAGGGTGAACGTCATGTCGCCGCCGCTGCGCGCACTGATGAAATAGCGGCCATTGTTCTTGCAGCTGGAATTGGCCAGCTCGCCGGGAATCTGCGCCACGCCGTCCGCGCCCGTGGCGCCTTGCCACAGCAGCTTGCCGGCGCAGTCGCGCACGGCCACTTGCGCTTTCGCAACGGGGGCGCCCTTGTCCAGCGACGTCACCCACACGAGCGACGATTGCGCGCCATGCTTGAAATGGGCCGCCAGGTTGGTCACCAGCGCGGCCGTGCGGATGTAGGCCGTGGTGGGTTTACCCAGCAACACCTTGCCCAGGATGGGGCTGGCCAGCTCGACCACATAAAAACCCGGCTTCTGCAGCGGGATGCCGATCACTTCAAAGGTTTTCCTGCCATCGGGACGCGGCAGGCTGAGAGGACGCGTGCCGGACGCGTCCGCCAGCACGGATTTGCCCATGTTGCCCGCATACTGGGCGTAGGGCTGCCAGTACTCGCCCCCCTCGCCATTGCCGGCCAGGCGCTGCATCCACTCGATGATGAACTTGTCGTCATTGTCGGGCACGCGCAAGGTGGCGCCCGTGGCAGCGGCTGGCTGCGCGATTTCCTTGCCCGACAGCACGGGCTCGATATTGCGCACGGTGACGGGCAGCAAGCCGTCGCCCTTCGCTTCGATGATGCCGAACGGGGCCGGGAACTTCAGCAGCGGCGGCTGCTCGCCCGTGCGCACCGTCATGGGGAAGCGCGCGCGGTTGAGCAAGGCGCGGCCCGCGTCATCCGTCAGTTTCGGCGGCAGGTTCAGGACCAGGCTGGCTTGTACGGGAAACGGACCGTTGAAGGCGGCGCCGTACAGGAATTCCGCCTTTTCCTCGTCTTTTGAAATCGTCGGCGCATACGTCTTGCCGCCGCCTGTCAGGGTCATGGCGCGCACCAGCGACGCTTTCACGGGCGCGGAAAACTGCACGCGCATGGGCAGGAAGGGAATGCACTGCTCCTTGGGATTGCTGCGTTCGCAGCTGAACCTGGCCGTGAAGTCGGGCCGCGTCTTGTACTGCAGGGTTTGCGCCTTGTCCGTGGCGATGCCGCTGGCGCTGGCGATGCCCTCGCCCCACACGAGCGACACCTTGGCATTGGCGGGGAAGCTGCGCTTGCATTGCAGCACGGTGACGGGCAGCGGCGGCGCGCCCTTGCTGGCCACGGGCATGCCCACTTTCCACACCGTGCCCCGCTTCTTGAAGTACACGGTCAGGTAGCGGTCGAGAAAGCTCTTGCGCAGGGTCAGGACCTGCTCCAGTTCCTTGCCCTTGAACAAGCGCACGGGAATCTTTTCATTGATGCCATCGGCGCGGCAATACGCGTGCGCGGCCACGCTGGCCTCGTTCGGCGCGGCGTCGAGGCCCAGCACGAAGATCTGGTTTTCATCGATATACGGCTGGCCGTCATACGGTACGGCCTCGACGATGGCCGGGCCGCCCGTGGAAAAGCGGTAGGACGCCGCGCCCTGCAGCGGCTGGCCCGCCAGGTCCTTCAGCCCCCCTTTCAAGGTAAAGCTGCAGGCCACGCCGGCCGGCAAGTCCCGCTCGAAATCGAAGTTCCAGTTGCGCTCGTCGGCCCAGCGTCCCGCACCCGCCACCACGGCAGGCTCCGCCTTGCCGCAATCGATGGCGAACGGCGCTGGCAAGCCCATGTCGCCGAACGGCACCATCGGCGTGGCGAACTGGGCCCGCACCTGGCGTACGGCCTTGACCGTGCCGCTGGGCGAAAACAGGGATACGCCGCTGTCGGCCCAGGCCGGCATAGCCAGAGCCGGCGACAGCAGCAAGCCCAGCAGACATAGCGGGCCCAGTCTGCCGGACAGCGGGGAAGAAAAAACACGGGGAAGGTCAAACACGGGTAACTCCTTGATGAAAAGTGGCGGAGCTGGCTGCAGCGCGTAAAAGTTGCCTGGAACAAGCCCGGCAAACCAACAGAACGCGGCAGGAATACAACATCAATGTAATATTAGTTATCAAGCTCATCATTGTTGCTAATATACAGTGGCACGCTGGTAACAAGTCGTTCGATTGCCTCTGCCGCGGCGCCTGGAAATGGCCGTGCTTGTAAAAGTTCCACCTAGCAAATTAGTTTTTTTCAACACCAAAGTCTTTGTCGTGAATCAGCAACACCATTGATATACAACAATGCTTTGTGCGCCAACGCACCGACCACGCGAACCTGGAATCGTATTCTTAGTCCAACAGCAGTGCATTTATCGCAAGACGGGCGCACCTGGAATTGTTGTCTATCTCAAGCAATAGCACGTGTAGCAAGATGTCGCTTTGATGCTGTAGAGAAAATCTCTTATCAACGTTGGGAGTTACTTGTGAATAATCTAAAAAAAATCGCCGTTGCCGCCGCAGTCTTGTGCTCCGCCCTCGGCGCACAGGCCCAGGAAATCAATCCCTCCTGGTATATTCAACCTAGCATCAACGCACTCAAGCCAGATTCCGACTTTGCCACGGATAAAACCGGCTATGGCGCAGGCTTGCGTTTCGGTAAGCCTGTTTCCCCAGACTGGGATATCCAGCTGGGCACCACGTACGCCCGCTCCAAGGATGGCGGCCAGCGCTACCAGCAAAACACGCTGGGCGTAGACGGCCTGTACATGTTCTCGCGCAAAGCCTTCCGCCCCTTCCTGCTGGTCGGTGCCGGCATGCAGCGCGACAAGGACACCAGCTTCGCCTTCGGTGAACGCAGCAAGAGCTCGCCGTACGCCAGCGTGGGCCTGGGTTTCCAGTCCAGCATCACGGATCAGTTGTCCGTCCAGGCTGACGTGCGCAATGTGCACGGTTTCCTGCGTGGCAACACCTTCGACCCCAGCAGCAAGTCCAACAACTACTATGTCACCGTGGGCCTGAACTACGCGTTCGACAAACCGCCTGCACCGCCGCCGCCACCGCCACCGCCGCCAGTGCGTGAAGAAGTCGTCGTGGTTGTGCCGCCACCACCGCCACCGCCGCCGCCACGCTTTGAAAAAGTGACGATGTCGGCAACGGAGCTGTTCGCGTTCGACAGCGCCAAGCTGGGTCCGACACAGACCAAGCTCGACGAGATTGCCCGCGTGCTGAACGCCTCACCGGACGTCAACAACGTCGTCATCAGTGGTTACGCCGACCGCATCGGTTCGCCCAAGTACAACCTGAAACTGTCGCAGCAGCGCGCTGACGCAGTCAAGGAATACCTGGTCGCCCACGGTGTCGCCGCCAACCGCCTGACGGCCGAAGGCAAGGGCTCCACCAATCCTGTCGTCACCTGCGATAACAAGAAGCGTGCCGACCTGATCAAGTGCCTGGAACCGAACCGCCGCGTCGAAGTGGAACAGATCACCATCGAACGCCGCGTGCAGTAAGCTCAACAGTGGTACGCCACTTGTGAATAAAAAAAGGGGCTCGCGCCCCTTTTTTGCATTGAAAGCCACCATGAATTTTTCTACCCGCTATCCCAGGCTGGCCGGCCTGGCGCCGTTCAGCAAGCAAATGCGCAGTGTCATCGTCGGTTCCGTCACCGAATGGCTGGAGCACCGTGCCTCGAGCAAGGGTGCCGCCCTCGCCTATTACACGCTGTTTTCCATCGCCCCCATCCTCGTGCTGGTGATTGCCATCGCGGGCTTTTTCTATGGCCCGGCCGCCGCGCGCGGCGAGCTGATGGGGCAACTGCAGGGCTTGCTGGGCACGCAGGGCGCCGAAGCCATCCAGCTGGTGCTGGCCGGCGCCAAGAACCATGACCAGGGGCGCATCGCCACCCTCATCGCCAGCGCCCTGCTGCTGTTTGGCGCCACCAGCGTGTTTGCCGAACTGAAAGCCAGTCTCGATGAGATATGGCAAGTGCCGCCGCTGAAGGAAGCGGGCGCCTGGGACATGCTGCGCACGCGCCTGCTGTCCTTCGGCCTGGTACTGGTACTGGCCTTCCTGCTGATGGTATCGCTGGTGGTCAACGCGGCCATGGCCATCCTCGCCAATTTCTGGGAAGGCGTATGGAAAGATACGGCCGTGCTGTTTACCATCCTGTCGAATTTGATCGGTTTTGCCGTCATCGCCAGCCTGTTTGCCGTCATCTATAAAATGCTGCCGCGCGTGCGCCTGTCCTGGCGCGACGTGCTGATCGGCGCCCTGGGCACGGCATTCATGTTTTCATTGGGAAAATATGCGATTGGCGTGTATATCGGCAATAGCGGCGTGGCCAGCAGCTATGGCGCGGCCGGTTCGCTGGTGGCCCTGCTGCTGTGGGTGTATTACTCGGCACAGATCTTTTTCCTGGGCGCCGAGTTCACGCGGCAATTCGCCCTGCAACTGGGCAGCATGAAGGACATGCCGAAGACTGACGATGGCGACGTGCAAGTCAAGATATTGAAGCGCCACCAATCCTGAACCGGGGCAACATGAAAAAACGGCGCCCGCGGGCGCCGTTTTCCTTGCGCTAGCGCTATTCTCCCAGCAACTCGGCCACCACTTCCATGCCCTGCACGCGCTCGGCCACCACCTTCACGATGACGATGATGGGCACGCCCAGCAGCAAGCCCCAGACGCCCCACAGCCAGCCCCAGAACAGCAGGCTGATGAACACGGCCGTGGGATTCATGCGCGCGATGCGTCCCGTCATCCAGGTGGTGACGAAAGTGCCCACCAGGGTGGCGATGGCCATCGACGTGCCCGTCACCAGCAAGACCATTTCCAGCGATTCGAACTGCAAAAATGCCACCAGCCCCGTGGCGATGGTGATGAGCAAGGGCCCGAAATACGGCATGATGTGCAGCAAGCCTGCCACGATGGCCCAGGCGCCCGCGTTTTCCAGGCCGATCACGCGCAAGGCGATCCACATCAGCAGCGCCAGCAAGCCGTTGGTGACGAGCAGCATGAACATATAGTTCTGGATCGAGGTATTGATGTCTTCCAGAATGTGCACGGTGACTTTCTTGCGGCTCAGCGACGGTCCCGTCAGCTTGACGAGCTTGCGCTTGAAGGTGTCGCCCGACAGCAGCAGGAAAAACACGAGGAAGATGACCATGGTGGCCTGACTGAGAAAGCCCACCAGGCCCAGCGAACCGGCCCAGACCCAGTCCATGATCTTGAAATTGGGCGCCTCGGCAGCGGCGGCGCGGCGGTTGTTGCGGCGCGCTTCGGCGCCGGCGGCCACTTGCTCGATTTCATTGGCCACGGCCTGCATCTTCTGGAAGGTGCTGTTCTTGCCGCCCGTATTGGCGGCGATCAGCCGCGACAGTTTATGTGTGGCGGCCGGCAACTCTTCAACGATGGATTCGAATTCGCCCTGCACCCTCTCGACCACGACGATGGAGCCGAACAGGATCAGGGCCGTGACGGCCGTGGTGCCGATGGCGCGCGGCACGCGCAGTTTTTCCAGCCAGGCGACGACGGGATTGAGGGTGTAGGCAATAAAAATGCCGAAGAGAACGGGAATGAGGAATTTCTGTGCCCACTGCAGCGCATAGATGAAGCTGACTGTAGCGATGATGCCCAAGGCCATGCCACGCGCGTTGACGTGCAGCGGCAGGCGCAGGGATGCGTCTGGCTGCTCCACGGGCGTACCGGGAGGTGGCCCGGCAGGCTCGGTGGGGGCAGCCGCCACCGGCTCGGGCGGGGTATCTGTAGGCTGGATATGCATGCGATTGCCGCGACGGTCGGTGGTGGGCCGCAGCGCCAGCCATGGGGCGGACCGCTGCGGCAAGTCATGCCATTACTTGACGCGGATGTCGTTTTTCACCGACTTCACGCCCTTGACGCCACGCGCGACTTCGCCCGCCTTGGCGGCATCCGATGGCTGGGCCACGAAGCCGCTCAGCTGGACCACGCCCTTGAAGGTTTCAACGTTGATTTCCGTCGATTTCAGGGTAGGCTCGTTGAAGATGCTGGCTTTGACCTTGGTCGTGATGGCCGCGTCGTCGATATATTCGCCCGTGCCTTCCTTGGTTGGCGTGGAAGCGCAGCCTGCAACGGCGAACAGGGAAGCGACGAAGAGGCCGGTAGCGATCGATTTAGTGAATTTCATGGTGGTTTCCTTAGGAGTGGTCAATCAATGTGCTCACAATGAGCTTCTTATACCAGTGTGGTGACTGCGCGCCGGATGGCGTTCAGTAGCCAAACTGGGTTTTTGCAGCCTTGATACAGTCATCCTTGGCTGCGCCGGCTAATGCATCGCATTTTTCTGTGGCGACCTTGTACTCGGCTTTTCTTTTTGCTTCACGCGCATCGCTGCGCGCTTCGATGACTTTCTTGTCGGCCTTGGCGTCGGCCAGGGCCGCCACCTTGGTGGACTTGGCCAGCTTGACGCAGACATCCTTGTCATTGCCCGTCAGCGCATTGCAGCGGGCCAGGTCGACGTCATAGTTGGCATCGGCAATCTTGACGCGTGCCTTGGTATAGGCACGCAAGGTATTCGTGTATTGCGCCTGGGCCACGGCTTCATCGTAGGCGCGCACGGCCTTCGCTTCGGCGATGCAGACATCCTTCGGGTTGCCCGTGATTTTCTCGCATTCCGCATGGGCCAGCTTGTAATTCAGGCCCGCCTGCTCATTGGCAGCCTTGTAGGCGGCTTTCGCTTCCGGCGTGGCGGCCACTGCCTGGCCGCCCCAGGCGGCGCACGCCAGGCTGACGACGATGGCGGTGCAGAGCTTATTCTTGTTCATGTATTTCTCCCTGGTGGCGACAAGCATGTCTGCTTGGCATGACTACCGTTTTACGTGGATAGTCGCCACTCTTCTGTACGCTGCCGTACACAAGTAATTTATTTTGAAAGCGGGAGGCAGACAGGGAGAAATAACAACGTTTTGCTTGATCGCCCCAGGCAAAGATATGATTTGCACAATAAATAAGTGCGTGCGGCAGCGTACAGACCGGGGACGGGGACGTGACTAAGATGGCACTACACCCTCACCTCGTCAGGAGAATAAAATGAAAACCAATGCCACCTTGGCTGCACTGATGCTCGCCGCCACCGCCGTACTGAGCGGTTGTGCCACCGGCCCTTCTTACCAGTCACAGCAACAATACTATCCAGCCAACCAGCCGGAGTCCGCCATGTACGGCACCGTCGATTCCATCCAGCTCGTGCAGGGCGGCGGACAAACCAGCGGCGCCGGCGCCGTGGTGGGCGGCATCGCGGGCGCCCTGCTGGGCAATACCATCGGCTCGGGCGGCGGACGCACGGCGGCCACCGTGGCGGGCGCCGTGGCCGGCGGCGTCGTGGGCAACCAGGTGGAAGGCCGCCGGCAGCAAGCGCAGGGCTACCAGATCAGCGTGCGCCTCGATAACGGCGAATACCGCACCGTGGTGCAGGACAACGCGAATGACTTGCGCCCAGGCAATCGCGTGCGCATCGTTGACGGCCGCGTCTACCGCTATTAATCCGCCGGCAGGGCTTGCCCCCAAGCCTGGGCCGGAGCCTGCACCAACAAGGAGATGCCATGGGCACCATCATTCTGATCATCTTGATCCTGGCCCTGGTCGGCGTCCTGCCTACCTGGCCGCATAGCCGCAACTGGGGGTACGGCCCCAGCGGTATCGCCGGCCTCGTCGTAGTGATACTGATCCTGCTATTAATGACGGGCAGGTTGTAAAAAAAGGCGCTGCGGCGCCTTTTTTATTTCAAGGAGGAAATATCATGACTATCCACAACACACTGTTGGCTACCCTGTTCGCCTGCAGCCTGGCACCGCTGGCACTGGCCCAGACGGCGACGACGCGGCAGCCGGGCGACCCGCAACGCTGGTACCAGGAAGACAGCACGGCGCAAGCCCAGCTGCGCACCTTGCGCAAGGAAATCGCCGCCGCCCTGGCCGAGGCCAAAAAAGCCTGCCGTTCGGAACCGTCCGCCACGCGCACCACCTGTCTGAGGGGGGCGCAAGACACTTACCGGCAAGACATGGCGAATGCGGAAAAACTGCGCGAAGCAGCCCATCCGCAGTGAGGAGCCGTGCCTGGCAACGCCTGACAAAACCGTCGCAAGCGGAAGCAAGAGGTGGCCAAGAAGCGCAACCGTACTGAGTACGGGGGCGCCGAGCCGGTGAGCATCGCAGGCCGCCTAGACCGACGCGCAGCAGGTTTTGACCGGCGTCACTAGGCGGCGTCGCGCTCGTAGGGCGGCAACTCGTGCACCACCAGCGGCGTGTCTTCCGTGACGAAGGCCAGCCAGCCGGCCGCCTTGATCGCGCGCAAGGCGTCCTGGTAGCCCTGCTCCCAGCGCCATTCGATGGAGCCCTTGGAGAAATTGATGTCCTTGGCCGCCATGTGCCAGTCGCGCCCCGCATACGGCAGGCGCACGATGTGCATGGTGCTGTCGCAGCCCAGCGCTACCAGCTCTTCCGTCTGCTGGCGGTTGTGCGCGCTGTCGGGCAGCTTGGCGTATAGTTCGCGCAATTTGTGCTGCAAGGTATGCGTATTGACGTAATCCTCGATATGCCGCTTCGAGCGCGAAGCGAAGGTGACGTCCTTTTGCCGCGTCTGCACTTCATCCAGGGTGGTCGGCTCCGGCCCTTCCGAGCTCCACAGGTCGACCATGAAGACCAGGGTGTCCACGTGGGGAGTGTCGTCGAGCACGGTTTCCAGCGGCGTATTCGAATACAGGCCGCCATCCCAGTACAGGTCGCCATCGACGCGCACGCCGGCAAAGCCTGGCGGCAAGGCGCCGCTGGCGCGGATGTGCTCGACCGTCAGGGGCTGCTGCTGGCTGTCAAAACTGATCAGGCTGCCGCATTTGACGCGCAGGGCATTGACCGTCAGGCGCATGCCGCCGGGCTGGTTCAGGTAATCGAAATCGACCAGTTCCTCAAGGGTGCCGGCCAGCTCGCTGGTGTCGTAGAAGCTGGCTTCTTCCGGCTTGACGGCGATTCCTGCCGGAAACAGGCTGAACGAACGGGGCTTGAAGAAGCCGGGCACGCCGCGCAGCACCGTATCGAGCGTGGCCAGCCAGATGTTCGAGCGGCGCTGCTGGTCCGAGACGAGGGTCATGTCGATGCTGTCGCGGTGCGCCACGCGCTGCCAGAACTGTTTCAGGCGCACGAGCCTGTCCTCGTGCTTGTTGCCGGCCAAAATGGCGGCATTGATGGCGCCGATCGAGGTGCCCACCACCCAGTCGGGCGCCAGGCCATGTTCGTGCAAGGCATGGTAGACGCCGGCCTGGTAGGCGCCCAGCGCGCCGCCCCCTTGCAGCACCAGCACGATACGCAGGCGCGAGGGATTTAACTGATTGATCGGTGTCGTCGAATTCGTCATCAAGATGGCCCCTCTGTCCACCGCGCGGAATGCGGTGTGAATCATTGTAAGGGATTGTGCACGCGTGCGCCGGACGTTGGGGACAGGCAAAAAAAAACGCCGTCGATGACGGCGTTCCGGGCATTGCAGCGTCAGCGCTTGCGGCGCAGCCAGCTGGCGGCAACGGCGGCCACGGCCACGAGGACCAGGGCCGGCTTGACCAGCTTCTTGCGTCCGATAAACGACAATGCCGTCAGCACATAGGGCATGGCCCCTTGCAAACGCATGCCGCCCGGCGCCAGCAGGGATTCGACGCGGTGGCCGGCAAAGCCGACCGCCGTCTCGACCACGCCCTGCAGCAGCGATTCGGGACGCAGGGCATAGCCCACGTTGGCGCGCGCATGCACGATACCCACGCGATACATTTCGCCCTGGGCGATCAGCAGGCGCTTGCGGGCGGCTTGCGCCGCCAGTTTGTCGTTTTCCGACATGAATTCTCCTCGTAAGGCAGGCAGGACATGGCGAGCCCCGCGCCGGCACGGGTCCGGCAGGTTCCCGCCAGCAGCTTACATCAGCATGTCGCGGTCGGCCTTCAATTCCGCCATGGTGGCGGGCATGGAGAGCTTTCCTTGACGCAGCATGGCGCGCGCATACATGACCAGGGCGATGGCCAGCAGTACGAACACGACCGTCATGATCGCCAGGATCTTCCAGCCCAGGCTATCCCAGGCCAGGAAGACGATCAGCACGCTGCCATAAGCGATGGCAAACAAGCCCGCCACTGTCGCCAGCGCGAAAATGACCACCAGCTGCAGCATGTGATTGCGCACTTCCGACAGCTCGATGGTGGCCAGTTCCAGCCGCGACAGCATCAGTCCGACGGCGTTTTTGGCCAGGCCGGCGACCGAGCCGATCAATCCCGGCCCCTGGTGAGACGAAGCAGACTTGTCCATATCGCTCCTGACAGTGGATTACTTGCGGCCCAGGATGAAGCCGACCAGCACGCCGACGCCAGCGGCGACAGCCACCGTGCGCCATGGGTTTTCCTTGACATAGCCATCGGCCTGGGAGGCCAGCTGCTTGGTGGCGACGATGGCCGACGCTTGCGCTTCGTGCGCCTTGGCCAGGGCGGCATCCAGGGTTTTCATGCCCTTGACGCGCACTTCATCGGCTTTTTCGCCGGTCAGCGCGGCAGCGGCGCTGAACAGGGCTTGCGCATCCTTGACCAGGGTTTTGACATCGTTATTGACGGTGGTGATATTGTTTTCCAACATGGTTTAGCTCCTTAGCTATGGATGAATGTAGTTACTATACCTACTTTACTCAAAAACACTATTCCATTAGATCGCGCATATCATCGGCGTGCTCTTCCTCGACAGCCATGATTTTGATCAACAAATGGCGTGTCGTCGGGTCCTTGTCGCCAATTTTCACGATCATCTGGCGGTACGATTCGATCGCGACCCGTTCCGCGATCAGATTGGCACGCACCATGCTTTGCACGTCTTCGGAGTCATCATACTCGGCATGGCTGCGCGCAAGCAATGTTGCAGGATTAAAATCTGGCTTGCCATTCAATTGCACGATGCGTTCGGCCAGCCAGTCCGCATGTTCCTGCTCCTGCTGGGCATGCTCGAGGAACTCGGCCTTGATGGTGCCATTGTCGCGCCCGCTCACGGTGTAGTAATGGCGTTTATAGCGCGCAATACACACCAGTTCGGTGGCCAGCGCCCCATTCAGCAGGGTGATCAACTCCTGGCGGTCGCCCTGGTAGCCGGCCGTCACGGCGCCGTCATCGAGGTTTTTGGCGGCAGCGCGGATGGCGGCCGTATCGATGCCAGCTGGAATCTCAACAGATGTTTGGGTCATGATGCTTCCTTTCAAGTCTTGCATGGGTATCCACCGGCCAGGTAGCAGCCGGTGCTGCCTGCTAACAAATCAAACACCAGGCAAAACCGTTGCGAGCGGCAGTGAATTGTGGCCGGGAAGCGGAGCTGTGCTATAGCACAGTGAGCATCGGAGGCCGCAAGTCGCGACGCGCAGCAGGTTTGGCCTGGTGTGTTAACGGCGGGCGGGAATGGCCGTGTTATCTTCAGACAAGACGATTTCCACCCGGCGATTCAGCTGGCGGTTCGCCGCATTGTCGTTGCCGGCGGCCGGATAGGCGGCGCCATAGCCTTTCGTGGCGATACGGTCGCGGCTGATGCCTTGCTCCAGCAGCGCATTGCGCACGGACTCGGCGCGGCGTTGCGACAATTCCAGGTTGTGCGCGGAACCGCCCGTGCTGTCCGTAAAGCCTTCGATCAGCACGGTGCGCTGCGGGTTGTTTTTCAGCACGTCGGCCAGCTTGCGCGCCGTGTTCGCGCCATCGGCCGTCAGGTTCGCCTTGTCCGTGCCGAACAGTACGTCGCCCAGGGTGATGACCATGCCCCGTTCCGTTTTCTTGGCGGCCAGGTCGGCCAGCTGCACTTCCAGCGCGGCGGCGCGGGCCGTGGCATCGCGGGCCGATGCTTCCGCCGCTTGCGCCTGGGCCTTGGCCGCTTCCGCATCCGCTTGCGCCGCCTGGGCGCGCGCCGTGGCCTGGTCGGCCTGCTGCGTGCGCGCATCGAGGCGCAACTGGTCGCGCTGCTTGCCCGCATTGGCGATATCGGCTTCCGCCGCCTTCTGCTTGGCGACTTCTTGCGCGGTGGCTATCTTTTGCTTGGCCAGGTAGGCCAGCTTGTCGACCTTCTCGCTGTCATCCTGGCGCGTGGCGGCCGCGTTTGCCGCTTCCAGCGCGGCGCTCGCTTCGCGGAATTCGCGTGGCGCATAGGTCGATACGAGCGGGTTCGATTGCGCCGCCATGTAGTCGCCGCGCGTCTGGTCGAGCAGGCTGGTGGTGGTCGGTGCGGAGCTGCAGGCGGCAACAAGAGCGGCCATGGCCAGCAGGCCGGGAATGGAGGTGCAGTGAGCTTTTTTCATGGTGGGATCCTGTTCTTATTGTTTCGGGGCTTGCTGGTTGGCACGGTCGAGTTCTTCGCGCATGACGCGGATGTTCTCGTTGATTTCATCGGCGGCGCTGGTGGCCTTGGCCGAGTTGGCCTTGCTTTGCGCCAGCTTGGCGTCCGCTTGCGCCTGGTCGGCCAGGTCGCGCGCCGTCTTGTAGTCGCGGTCTTTCAGGGCCTGGTTGGCCATGCGCATTTTTTCGCGGGCCGAACGCATTTCATCGGGCGCCAGGTCGGCAGCGCCGGCGCTGGCAGCGTTATCGACGGCGGCACGCGACACGGCGACGTCAGCCGTGGCTGGCGTTTTCAGGCTGGAGCAGCCCGTCATCAGGACAACGGCGCCGAGGCAGGCGGCCAGGGCGGCCAAGGGAGTTTTGCTGGAATCTCGGTTTGTCATTTTTCTTCTCCTGGAGAAAGAGGCAACGATATAAGTCATACATGGAAGGAATCAGGAACGGCGTTTGATGTATGACGTTATAGGCCGCGGCACCCCGCATATCCGTTCGGTGCCGCACATAGGGTAGGAAATCGACAATACTTGCATGGGCAACGTGCGCCAGCGCACGTGCCCGCCAGCAAAACCTGAAACGGACCCGGCTTCAGGGCGATTCCTGTAGCATCGTGACTACTTGTCCAGAAAGAATCAGCTTATGCCGCTCTCCCGCCGCCAGAAAATCGCCCTCGCCAGCGCCACCGTACTGATCGCCGTGCCCGTCGCCGCCGCCGTCGTCCTGCTCAATATGGACTGGAACCGCGCCAAGCCCTGGCTCAACGGGCGTGCCAGCGAAGCGCTGGGGCGCCCGTTCGCCATCGCGGGCGACCTGTCGCTGACGTGGCAGCAGCCCGACAATGCCGCAGGCCGCGCCAGCTGGCGCGACTACCTGCCCTGGCCCCATCTGCAGGCGCAGGATGTACACCTGGGCAACCCGGGCAGCATGGCGGCAGCCGATGGCGAGGCGGCGCAGCTGGCCACCGTCAGCCAGCTGGCGTTTTCGCTCAATCCCCTGGCCCTGCTGGACAAGAAAATCATCATCCCGCAATTGCGTTTCGATGCGCCGCAGGTGCGCTTGCTGCGCAGCAAGGATGGCAAAAACAACTGGACCTTCGACAGGCAGGACCAGCCGTCGCCGTGGCAGCTGGAATTGCAGAGCGTGGTCTTCAGCAAGGGTACCGTATATCTGGACGATGCCGTCACGCAGACGGCGATGCGCGCCGATGTCGATACTTTGACGGACGACAAGCGCTATGGCATCGCCTGGACGCTGTCGGGCAAATACCGCGGCGAAGGGGTCAAGGGCGGCGGCAAGGCGGGCGGCGTGCTGTCGCTGCAGCAGCAGGGCACGCCCTTCCCCATCCAGGCCGACATGCGCGCAGGCGGCAGCAGCATGGCCATCGAAGGCACCTTGACGCGCCCGGCGGACTTGGCCGCGCTCGACGTGCGCCTGAAGATAGCGGGCCCCAGCATGGCGCGCCTGTATCCGCTGACGGGCGTGCTGCTGCCGGAAACGCCGCACTTCAGCACGGAAGGCCATCTGACGGGCACCCTGGCGCCCGGCGGCGGCGAATGGGTGTACGACCAGTTCAGCGGCAAGGTGGGTTCCAGCGACATCAGCGGCAAGCTGGCGTTTTCGGCCAGCAAGCCGCGCAAGCGCCTGACGGGCGAAGTGCACTCGCGCCTGCTGCAGTTTTCCGACCTGGGCCCGCTGGTGGGCGCCGACTCCAGCGCCAGCAAGAAGGAGCGGGGCGTGCCGTCCACGCAGCCGTCCGGCCGCGTGCTGCCCGTGGAAACCTTCAAGACGGAGCGCTGGACCAGCCTGGACGCCGACGTGCGCTACACGGCCGACAAGATCACGCGCGACGCCGAGCTGCCGATCAGCAAGCTCGACACGCATGTGGTGCTGACGGACGGCGTGCTGTCCTTGACACCGCTCAACTTCAACGTGGCGGGCGGCACCCTGACGTCGCAGATCAAGCTCGACGGCAGCGGCAAGGTCATCGCCAACGGCATCGCGGCCGAACTCAAGGCCAGCGCCCGCCATCTGCACATCCAGCAGCTGTTTCCCCGCCTGCCCGCCCTGCAGGCCAGCGTGGGCGAGATCAATGGCGACGCCTCGCTGTCGGCCACGGGCAATTCCGTCGCCAGCCTGCTGGGCAGCTCGAACGGCGAAGTGCGCGCGCTGATCAACCGGGGCAGCATCAGCAAGCTGCTGCTGGAAGAAATGGGCTTGAATATCGGCAGCATCGTGCTGACCAAACTGGTGGGCGACAAGCAGGTCAAGCTGAACTGCATGGCCGCCGATTTCGTCGTCGCCAAGGGGTTGATGCGCACGCGCCAGTTCCTCGTCGACACGGACGATGCCGTCCTGCATGTCGACGGCACCGTGAACCTGGACAATGAACAGCTGGACCTGACCCTGCAGCCGGACAGCAAGGGCTTGCGCGTCTTTTCGCTGCGCTCGCCCCTGTATGTGCGGGGCACCTTCAGCAAGCCCGACGTGAGCGTCGACAAGGGCGTGCTGGCCCTGCGCGCCGGCGGCGCCCTGGCGCTGGCCGTGGTGGCGCCCGTGGCGGCGCTGCCGCCGCTGGTAAATACCGGCCCGGGCGAGGACAGCGAATGCGCGGCCCTGCTGGCCCAGGCGCGCGTCAAACCCGTGGCGCCGAAGCCGGGCAAGACACCGCGCCAAAGGCGCTGAACGGCATGGCCGCCGTGGGCAATTACAATTGTTACACACCTATGTGCGTTGCCGAACAGACCCTGCCTTATCACAATCCTATTCTGTGACCGTGCCTGAAACACCCAAGACGTGGCGATACGAAGTCTTTCCGGCCCATACCTCGCCGGCGCCACGAGGTCCGAATTCATAGGAGAACTATCATGCAAACCATTAAAAAACTCGCCGCTACCGCTTCCGTTGCCGCCCTGCTGCTGAGCCTGACGGCCTGCGCCAACATGTCGCGCCAGGATAAAAACACGGCCATCGGCGCCGGTGTCGGCGCCGTTGCCGGCTCCGTGCTGACGGGCGGCAGCGCCGTCGGCGCCGTCGGCGGCGCCGCTGTCGGCGGCGTGATCGGCAACCAGGTCAAGCCGAAGTAATCGCTGGCGGGGAAAGCGGGGTGGGTGCCCAGGCGCCCGCCCCGCTTTTTTGCGTTTGCGGCACAGGGAAGCAGACATGCAGGCAGCAGCCCGGCACGCGGCAGGCCAGCCAGACGGAGAGCGGCGGAAAAAGTCAGACGAAGACGTTGGCCATGCCGATGGCGCCGCTGTCCTTGACCAGCTCGTAGCAGCGGCAGGAAACGGCTTCCAGGCCGGCAGAATCGAGGATTTCGATATTGCCGCGGCTGTAGCTAATCAGTTTTTGCTGTTGCAGCGCGCTGGCCGCCTTGGTCACGCCGACCCTGCGCACGCCCAGGGTATGGGCGAGGAACTCATGCGTCAAGTGGAATTTTTCCGACTGCAGGCGATCGCGCGTGATCAGCAGCGAACGGGCCAGGCGCGCCTCGAGCACGTGGAAGCGGCTGCACACGGCAATCTGGATGGCTTGCGCCAGCAAGGTGTCCGTGTAGCGGTACAGCAGGCGCTGCAGGGAGTCGAGCCGGGCGAATTCGGCGCAGAAATCGGCGCGCGCGATACGGCTGGCTGTACCGGAACGTTGCACCACGGCACGTACTTGCGCCAGGTCATGACCGAGCGCGACGGAAGCGCCCAGCACGCCTTCGCGGCCGACGGAGCCCACTTCCAAGGTCATCCGCCCTTCCGCTACGGCCAGCAGCGAAATCAGGCAGTCGCCAGGGAAATAGATGTGGCCGATATGCTGGCCCGGTTCGTACAGCACTTCGCCCACCTCGACCGTGACGGTATCGAACAGCGCCGCCAGGTGCCGCAAGTCGTGCTCGGGCAGGCTGGCCAGCAAGCGGTTGCCGGCGGTGGGCGCGCCCGCGGGCGTACCCAGGCCGGATCGGCCTGCGTCGCGGGACAGGGTCATGCTGGCAGTCGTTGGTGGCATTGCTTTTTCCTTGGCGTCGTTACAACTCGACATAATTTTTACCTAGCCTACGATGCTGCACCGGCCCTGTATGTACGGTGACGCACGGAAGCGGGGCAAGCGACGCAGCACACTGGCAACACACACGAATAACACGCACTACCCTTTTCATTATTTTAAAAAATCAAGGAGCCTTCCATGACCACCACGACCAAATCCCTCCATCCGCTGGTGCTTGCCGCCGCCGTCGCCGTCCTGCTGTTTTGCGGCGTCGGCACGGCTGCCCTGATGGGCTGGCTGCCTTCGTCCCAGGGCGACACCCAGCCATTGGCGGCCAGCGCCTCGGCCGAACAGCTGGCCACCCTGCAGGCGAACCAGCCGCAAGCGGACTTGCAGCCGGCCGGCGCCTTGCCGCTGGCCGCCATGTCGTCACAGCAGCAACCGCAAGCGCAGCAGCAGCAGCAGCAGCAGCAGCAGCCCGTGCGCCAGCCGCAGCAAGCGCCACAGCAGCAATACGCGGCGGCAGCGCCGGCACCCGCACCGCAGGTATGCGGCAATTGCGGCGTGATCGAAGCCATCCATGAAGTCAATACGCGCGCCGAAGGCAGCGGCGTGGGTGCGGCCGGCGGCGCCGTCGTCGGCGGCTTGCTGGGCAACCAGGTGGGCGGCGGCCACGGCAGGCAGCTGGCCACCGTGCTGGGCGCCGTGGGCGGCGCCGTCGCCGGCAACCAGATCGAAGGCAACGTGCGCGCCACGCGCAGCTACAACATCGTCGTGCGCCTCGATACGGGCAAGACGCGCACCGTGCACCAGAGCGCCGCGCCCAACTGGCGCCAGGGCGACCGCGTGCGCGTCGTCAACGGCGGCTTGCGCGCCATCGGCTGACGCCGCCGTGGCAGCGCCGCCGCGATTAGTTGCAAATTAAACACACGCCCGGCCTGTCCGGGCGTTTTCTTTTTGGCAATGTTCGTTGGCGTACAGATGAGCTAGCCGTCCCGCGAGATGATGCATTCAGGAAAGTTCAACGGATAGTCCCTCAAGGAGCAGCGATGGAAAACCACAAGGCAGGCAGCAACAGGATCTGGCTCGGCTTTATCGGCGGCGGCATGCTGGCCACCGCGCTGGGCTTTTGCGCGCTGGACCTGGCGCCGGCACAAGCGAGCGCGCCCGTGTCCGGCGTCATGCTGTTGCTGACGGGCGGCATGGTCAGTTGCCTGGCGGGCGCCGTCGGCATGGCCGGCATGCTGGCCTGGATACCGGGCGTGGATGGCGAAGCGGAACGGCGTGCGCAGCCGCAACGGCGCCTGCGCGAGCGGAAGCTGGCCAAATCGGGTGAATGGGCAGGCTAAATGAGGGTTGTGTACGGCAGCGTACAGAAAATTTTAGAAACAAAGTAGACAATAAGTCATGGCATCAGCGTTCAGCGACCCGGTCGCCGCGCAATGACAAGAACCGATGACGGCGCCGGACGCCAGCAGCTTGCCAGCCAGGCAGCCGTCATCCACACACTACTCTCGGAGGACATATCATGCTCTATA
This sequence comes from Janthinobacterium sp. FT14W, assembly GCF_009208755.1. Taxonomy (NCBI): domain Bacteria; kingdom Pseudomonadati; phylum Pseudomonadota; class Betaproteobacteria; order Burkholderiales; family Oxalobacteraceae; genus Janthinobacterium; species Janthinobacterium sp. FT14W. The sequence goes on from NZ_WFLL01000009.1 coordinate 61,794, forward strand.
CAATCGCAGTAGTACTCATCATTCTCTGGCTGCTGGGTCTGGTCACTTCCTATACCATCGGCGGCTTCATTCATATCCTCCTGGTCGTCGCGGTCATCATGGTCCTGCTGCGCCTGATTAGCGGACGCGGGCTATAGCCTGGTCCGTCAGCCCAGGCAGACAGCAGCGGCGCGCGTGCAGACGGGCGCCGCTCTTTTGCGTACGGTGCGCGCACTGGCAAGCCGCCGCATTTTGCAGTAACGTGTGCAGGTAGTTCCTGGGTATGTCCCAATAACAAAACAAGGAGAAAATCCATGAAAGCATTGAAAAACGGCGCCGGCGCCAAATCCCTGATCGGCATGCTGGTCCTCGCGCTGGCTGCCACCGGCTGCGCTGACATGTCCGCGACACAACGTGGCACGGCCACGGGCGCCGGCATCGGCGCAGGCCTGGGCGCCTTGATCGGCGGCACCACCGGTGGCGGCAGCAGCGGCCGCACGGCTGGCGGCGCCCTGCTGGGCGCGGCGGCTGGCGCCGTGGTGGGCAATATCTGGTCGAACCGCATGGAAAACCAGAAGCGCGCGATGGAACAGGCGACACAGGGTACCGGTGTGCAAGTGACGCAGACGGCCGATAACCGCCTGAAAATGGAAATTCCAAGCGACATTTCCTTCGATACCAACCGCGCCGACATCAAGGGCAACTTCCGCCCCATCCTCGACCGCTTTGCCGCCACCCTGAACGAAAACCCGAACACCACGGTCAGCATCATCGGCCATACGGACAGCACGGGCAGCGATTCCATCAACGAACCGCTGTCGGTGGAACGCGCGGCCCACACGCGCGACTACCTGTCCATGCGCGGCGTGTCGCCCACGCGCGTCGTCACGGAAGGCCGCGGCGCACGCGAGCCGATCGCCTCGAATGCGGATGCCTCGGGACGCGCGCGCAATCGCCGCGTGGAAATCTATGTCGCAGAGCTAGCCCCCCGCTAACCGCGCCGGGCAAGCATTAAAAAAGCCCGCTGGCAAATAACTTGCCAGCGGGCTTTTTTTATCTAGAACAAGTTACTTCGACGTCGTTGCCTTGGCGCCGCTGTCGCCCTCTTTCGCCACCTTGGCAAAGTCGCCCGCCGTCACGACGGAGACGGCCGCCGGCTTCAGGTAGTCGCGCAAGCCCTGGTTCACTTGCGCCAGGGTCAAGCCGGCCACTTTCGCTTCCAGGTCCTTGTCGTAGGCCATGGTGCGGTCCTGCGCCAGGTAGCCGGCCAGTTCGCGCGCCAGGCCCGCATCTTGCGTGCGGCCCACCTCTTCCGACTGCAGCCAGCCTTTCTTCGCTTCGGCCAGTTCCGCTTCCGTGAAACCGTCGGCCAGCGCCTTGGCGATTTCCTCGCGCAGGGCCGCTTCCACCTTGACCGTGTTTTGCGGCGCGCTGATGGCATACGCCATCCAGTAGCCGGCCGGCTCGCGCGACGGCACGGAAACCTGCGACCCGACGCCGTACGACAGGCCTTCCTTCTGGCGGATGCGGTCGGCCAGGCGGCTGCGCAAGGCGCCGCCGCCCAGCATGTGATTGGCCATCAGCAAGGCCGGATAGGCGGCAGCGTCATCCTTGAGGGGAATCGGCTGGATGGCGAACAGTACGCTGTTGGCTTTGTCCGGGGTTTCCAGGGCGACTTTCTCGCCGCTGACGGACTTGACGGCATCGGGAATGCGCACATACGGCTGCTGCGCCTTCCAGCTGCCGTACAGGCTGGCCACTTGCGCCTTCAGCGCGGCCGGGTCGAAATCGCCCACGGCGGCAAAGGTGGCGTTCGACGCGCCATAGTAAGCGCCATGGAAGGCTTTCACGTCGGCCGCCTGGATGGCTTTCCATTGCGCCAGTTCGGCCGGCAGGGTGGCCACATGGCGCACATGGCCTTCCGGCGTGGCGTCGAGCAGGCGGCGGAAGGCGTTCACGGCCAGCGGCTGCGGTTCAGGCAATTCCTGTTCCGCGCGGCCTACTCTTTCGCGCTGCAATTCCAGGAATTCCGTTTCGCTCAAGGCAGGCTTTTGCAGCACTTGCGCCAGCAGGTCCATGGCGGCCGGCAAGTTGTCGCGCTTGCCCGTCAGGGTGGCCGTGACGCCCTCGGCGCCGCCCGCGATGGCCACTTGCGTGCCCAGCTGGTCGAACTTGTCCTTCACTTCCTGGCGCGACAGTTTATCTGTGCCGCGCGACAACAGATTGGCCGTGTAGCTGCCCACCTGCGCCTTGCCGCGCAAGCTCTCTTCGCTGCCGATCTGCAATTTCAACACGACGCTGACCGTGCTGCCCTTGGTTTTCTTCGGCAGCAAGGCGCCCTTCAAGCCGTTCGGCAAGGTGAAGCGCGTGGTGCGCGCTTCGATATTCTCGGGGCTGGGGTCGAACGCTTCGCCCTGCGCCACCACGGCGCGGCCCGTGTAGCCGGCCAGCTGCGGCGCCACGTCGGCGTAGGCCGGCACGACCGTGCGGTCCGGCGCATCGGTGGGAATGAAGCGGCCCAGGGTGCGGTTCGAGCTCTTCAGGTATTTCTCGGCCGCCGCCTGCACCTGCGCCGTCGTCAGCTTGTCGAGCTGGTCGCGCTGCAGGAAGAACAAACGCCAGTCGCCGGCCGCCAGCGATTCCGTCAAGGCAATCGTCATGCGCGCCGTGTTCGAGGTGATCAGTTCCACCTGCTTGTTCAGCTGCTGCTTGACGCGTGCCACTTCCGCATCCGTGACGGGCTGCGATTTCAGCTCTTCCAGCACTTTCAGCATGGCCGCTTGCGCCGCATCGAGGTTGCCGTCGACGGGCACCAGCGCGCCGAACAGGTTGTAGCCCGGTTCCAGGTTGCTTACCGTGTTGTATTCGATCTTGCTGGCCAGCTTGGTTTCCACCAGCGCCTTGTGCAGGCGGCCGGCCGGCGCGTCCGTCAGCACGTGGCCCAGCACCTCGATGGCCACCGCTTCCGGGTTGCCGGATGGCGCCACGTGGTAGCCGGCGCCGACGAACTGCGTGCCGCCGCTGCGGCGCACCGTCACGGCGCGCTCGCCATCCTGCACGGGTTCGGCCGTGTAGGTGGGTTCGATCACGCGCGTGGGTTTCGGGATCTTGCCGAACAAGTCATTGATCTGCGCCAGGACCTTGGCTTCGTCGAAGCGGCCCGCCACCATCAGCACGGCGTTATCCGGCTGATAATATTTATGATAGAACGCGCGCAGGCGGGGAATGTTCACCTGCTCGATGTCGGAGCGGGCGCCGATGGTCGACTTGCCGTAATTGTGCCAATCGTAGGCGATGGCCTGGATGCGTTCGCTGGTCACGCCGATCGGGTCGCTCTCGCCCATCTCGAACTCGTTGCGCACGACCGTCATCTCGCCCTTTTGCGTCTTCGGATTCCACAGGTCGTTCTGGTCGATGGCCGCGTTGACCATGCGGTCCGCTTCCATGGCCAGCATCTGGCGCAGGTTGTCGTCGTTGGCGGGGAAGGTGGCGTAGTAATTGGTGCGGTCGTACCACGTGGTGCCGTTGAACTGGGCGCCCGTCGAGTTCAGGATCTCGACGGGGGTCTTGGTCCCCTTCCTGACGCCGAAGTTGGCGCTGGGCTTGAACAGCAAGTGCTCGAGCAAGTGGGCCATGCCCGTTTCGCCATAGTTTTCATGGCGCGAGCCGACCAGGTAGACGATGTTGGTGGTCAGGGTGGGCTTGCTGGCATCGGGGAACAGCAGCACGCGCAAGCCATTGGCCAGCCGGTATTCGGTGATGCCTTCGACGGACGTGACTTTGACGGCGGCGGCGCGGCTGGGTGCAGCCTTGCCGGTTTTCTGGCTCGGCGCCGCTTCGACAGGGGTGGCGGCAAAGGCGAACGACGGCGAGAGGATGCCGGCGGCAAGCAGGAGGGCGGGAATGGGTTTCAAGGCAGAGTCCTGGTAACACTACGTTATTAGACAAGCGCAAAAAGCGGGCGCAACGAAATACGAACGCAAGAATGCTCACGGGGCCCGCGCTGCGTCTTCGCTGCCCGGTGACATGGTTGCTCTCGCAATTTACGGCATGCTTGTCACTTACGCAAGTCCTGTCATCGAGCTGTTATCTGCCCGTGTTATACTCTGCGGTTCCAGAACTATCTGCCTGTATATGAGACGAGCTCTCGTCCTGCTCTGCCTTTTTGTTTTCATCGCGTTACCCCAGGCGTTCGCCAGCATGGCCTACGCCAGCCCTTCCCCATTCCAGCACGCTAACGCGGCCGGCGTTGCCATCACGCCTGCCCTCGTTGCGGATTGCCCCGATGCCGACGCCCATGCCGGCCTGCCCGGCGACAACTGCGGCGCCGACGAATGCGACAACGATCCCATCACGCTGTACCCGACCTCGCGCCAGGGGGCGCCGTTTTGCGCCATCATTTGGCAAGCGGGACCGGGAGCACTTGCCGAAGCGGACGCGCGGCGGGCCACCCGGCCGCCGCGCGTCCGCCACCACTTCACGCAATAGCAACATGCTTCCCTGGAGCAGACGCTGCCAGGCACGCTTTATATTGATTTGACTTTACAAGGTTACACACATGGAATGGTTATTTGACCCGACAATCTGGGTCGGCCTGCTGACGCTGGTCGTACTGGAAATCGTACTGGGTATCGACAACCTGATTTTCATCGCCATCCTGGCGGAAAAATTGCCGCCGCACCAGCGCGACAGGGCGCGCGTGCTGGGCCTGACCCTGGCCCTCGTGATGCGCCTGGGCCTGCTTTCGCTGATTTCCTGGCTGGTCACCCTGACCACGCCATTGTTTTCCATATGGATGTTTTCGTTCTCGGGGCGGGACCTGATCCTGCTCGTGGGCGGCCTGTTCCTGCTGTTCAAGGCCACCACCGAGCTGCATGAGCGACTCGAAGGGGTGACCCACGCCCAGGCGGGCCCCAAGGTCTACGCGGGCTTCGGCCTGGTGGTGGCGCAGATCGTCGTGCTCGACGCCGTCTTCTCGCTCGACGCCGTCATCACGGCCGTCGGCATGGTGGAAAACCTGTACGTGATGATGGCGGCCGTCGTCATTTCCATCGTCGTCATGATGCTCGCGTCGAAAGTGCTGACGCGCTTCGTCAACGCCCACCCCACCGTCGTCGTGCTGTGCCTGAGCTTTTTGCTGATGATCGGCCTGTCGCTGGTGGCCGAAGGCCTGGGCTTCCACATTCCGAAAGGCTATCTGTACGCGGCCATCGGTTTCTCGATCGTCATCGAATTCTTCAATCAGCTGGCGCGCCGCAACTTTCTCAAGCTGCAGTCGAACGCCCCGCTGCGCGACCGCACGGCGCAGGCCGTGCTGAGCTTGCTGGGCGGACGCAAGGGCCGCGAAGCCGTGGAAGAGCACGAAGTCAAGGAAATGCCCGACGTCTCCGCCTTTGGCGTGGAAGAGCGCAACATGGTCAGCGGCGTGCTGACCCTGGCCGAACGCTCGATCCGCTCCGTGATGACGCCGCGCGGCGACGTGTCGTGGGTCAACCTCAACGACAGCAGCGACAAGATGCTGCAACTGCTGCGCGAAACGCCGCACAGCATGATTCCTGTCTGCAACGATGACCTGGACAATGTGGCGGGCATCGCGCGCAGCAAGGACCTGATCGAGGATCTGGTCTCGCACGGCAAGATCGACCCGGCCAGCATGCGCGAAGCCGTCGTCGTGCCGGAAGCGGCCGGCGTGCTGAAAGCCATGGAAACCCTGAAGCGCTCGCGCGGCCAGCTGGTGCTGGTGGTCGACGAGTTCGGTACCGTGCAGGGCGTGCTCACGCCCATCGACATCCTCGAAGCCATCGCCGGCGAATTCCCCGACGAGGACGAGCAGCCGGACGTGGAAGTGCTGGGTCCCGGCCACTGGCGCATCGACGGCGCCACGGACCTGCATTATCTGGAGCAAGTGTTCGAGACGGAAACCCTGGTCAGCGAAGACGGCGAGTACAACTCGCTGGCCGGCTTCCTGCTGGCGCATTTCGAGAACATGCCGGCCGTGGGCGAAGTGCTGGAACTCGATGACTTGCGCTATGAAATCGTCGAGGCGGACGAGCGCCGCATCGCCTGCGTGGACGTGCGCCGCATCGAGCCCGATCACAGTTTGTAACACAATGGCAAGCGTGTCCCGCTTGCCATGCCGTATGCTGGGGTCTGCCAATACGGAGACCCCCGATGAAATTTCCCCTGTCAAGCCTGACCCTGCTGGCCTGCGCCGCCTTCGGCGCCCAGGCCAGCGCCCAGACCGCCACGCAGTCGCCCGCCATCAAGCCGGGCCTGTGGCAAGTCGACAGCAAGATGGCGTCGCCGGACGCGGCCACGGACAATGCCATGTCCCTGGTGCTGCAACAGCTGGGCAACCTTCCTCCCGATCAACGCAAGCAGCTGGAAGCCATGGCGGCCAGCCGCGGCCTGGCCATGCCCACCGTGGCGGCCGACGGCGCCGTGCGCGTGACGGCCTGCGTGACGCCGGAAATAGCCGCGCGCAAGCAGATTCCCACGGGCCAGCCCGGCGACTGCAAATCGAAGAACACGGACATCGCGGGCGGCATGCAGGTATCGTTTACGTGCGCGAACCCGAAATCGAGCGGCGAAGGCAAGGTGCTGTTCAGCGGCGACCAGGCCTTCAACATGCAGCTGGCGGTGACGACCAGCGCGCGCGGCGCGCCGGAACAGGTGAATGTGACGAGCAACGGCAAGTGGCTGGGCGCCAGCTGCCCGGCCCAGGCGCGGAACGCTCAGAAACCGTGACGGAAACCCAGGTTGAACGCGGCATCGCCGCGGCCCGCATCGCTGGCATTGCCCACCGTGTAGCGGGCGCCGTTCTTGTTGTGGATCTTCGCGTAGGACGCGTAGAAATCGCTGCGCTTTGACAGCGTGTACGTGAGGCCGACGGCCACCTGGCTGGCGTCGCGGTTGGCCAGGTCGCGGTCATCCTTGCGCACCCAGGACGCCAGCAGCTTGAAGCCGCCCACGGGCACGGACACGCCCAGCAAGGTGTCGCGGCTGTCCGAGGACGACATCGACAGGGCCAGCGCGCTGTAGGCGTTGCTGGGGTCCCACGGCGAACTGCCATAGCCCTTGTTCACGCCCACGGCGGCAAAGGCGGTGGCCACTTTCAGGTCGATATTCGCCGCGATCAAGGTGTTGCGGGCCGACATGTCGATGGCGGGCAAGGTGCCGGAAGCGAGGATCAGGCTATTCTTGCGCTGGTGCGAAATGCTGACATTCACGGCGCCGGCCGAATAGCCGAGCGTGGCGCCATATGCGCGGTTGTTGGCGCTGCTGTACGGCGACTCGCCGAAGCTGTAGATGGCGCTGGCGGACACGCCGCGCAAGGCGGGCGTCACGTATTTGACGGTATTGTCGTAGCGTTTCACGCTGTAGCCGGCCAGGTTGCTGGCGCTGCCGGCCATGCCGCCCTTGAACGGGTCGGCCACGTCAGTCAGGGCCAGGTAGTGCGGGTTGTACTGGCGTCCCAAGGTCAGCGCGCCCAGGCGGCTGTCGAGGCCCACGTAGGCCTGGCGGCCGAACAAGCGGCCTTCTTCCGACTGGCCCGTGTCGTTCTCGATGCCCGCTTCCAAGGTGAACACGGCGGACACGTCGTTGCCCAGGGCTTCGCGGCCCTGCACGCCCAGGCGCGAGCCGGAGGCGACGCCGCCCGACACCTTGGTGCTGGCGCAATGGGCGGCACAGCCCCGTTCGGCCACGATGCCCGCGTCGAGCACGCCATACACGGCAACGTTACCGGATGCGGCACCGCCCGCGCCATCGGCGGCCTGGGCCGGTGCAAAGAGCACCCAAGGCCCCATCCCTATCACAGCAAGCGCAAAATACGAGGTCTTCATGATAAATATCTCGGTAACGTGAATGAAACTTCCCGGTATTGATCAGGACATGCGCTGTGTGTCTGATCTTAGTGTTACCTTATCCTCGCTTTTTGTCCAGCCATCCGTGCGTTGTACAACAGAAACTTCAGCTTAGCCCCGGGAACGGCGTCGCGCACTGACAACACGCAAGTTTGACCATGATTGGGGCAATTTGCGGCAAAATGGCGTTAAATGCAGGCCCTGCCGTAAAGCAATGTTCGCTGGCGAACGTTGCGCAGTTTCGCGCAGGCGGTACACTACTGGTTTTACCGACAGCGGCTCGCCCGTTTTTTCTGCATGCTAGCTATCCTCGAACGCATTGACCCCAACTCCAGCAATATCGACTTGCTGGTGGAATTATTCAACTCACTGCGTCCCAAGCGCCCCCACGACAGCGCTACCGCGATCGCCAACGTGCGCACCCTGCGCCAGCTTCTCAAAGGTAATCCCGCGCAAGCGCGCGCCCTGCACGAATACGTGCTGCGCGTGCTGGCCGCGCGCCGCCACGCCAGCCTGTACACGGACATCGGCGTGCTGTCGAACAGCGGTTTTTTCACGGAATTGAAACGCCGCATCGCCTACCGCATGCTGCCGCCCGCCCTGGGCGACGAATACCTGAACGACGCGCTCGACCAGGTGCTGTACCTGAAGACCGATTATTTGTGGATCAGCAACGTGCCCGCCACGGACTGGCTGGAACTGTTCGACGTACTGACCAGCGACGAGATCGAACTGGCCGTCGGCGACGGCAATATCATGCTGCCGGGCATGCTCGACGCCATTCGCACCCTGTCCTACCGCGTCTGCGCCATGGGCCTGGAACCGGAGCTGACACGTTTCCATAGCGAAATCGAAGTGTTCCAGTCGCCATTCATGGTGCAGAACACGGAAGTGAACGCCTACCTGGATGGCTACACGAATCTGCTGCACGGCAACATCGAGCACATCGAGGACGCGCGCCATCTGCTGGTGATGCTGGACCAGTGCGACGCCGTCATCGCCAAGATCCGCAAGAAAGCGCTGTACCAGGGCACCAGCATTCCCCTCACGTATTTACTGGTGGCGCTGGCGCAAAGCATCGAGCGCCTGCGCAAGCTGCTGTTCCTCGTCGACACGAGCGGCGAACTGCCCGCCTCCGCCAACGTGGACATCGCCGCCATCACCGTCGACGCCACGGCCGACCTGCTCGACGCGCAGCCCGTCAGCCGCCGCCGCGCGGGCGCCGTGGGCCTGGCGCTGGAACTGATCCAGGCGCACAACAACAAATACAAGGTCAGCGACCTGTTTTCCGACAATATCAACTTGCTGGCACGCAATGTGACGGAAAACGCCAGCCGCACGGGCGAGCACTACATCGCGGAAAACCGCCGCGAGATGGGCGCCATGTTCCTGTCTTCCGCGGGCGCGGGCATCATCATCGGCTTCATGGCCCTGTTCAAGATATTGATGTCCTACCTGCGCTCGGCGCCGCTGGTCGAGGCGTTCATGTTCAGCATGAATTACTCGATCGGCTTCATGTTCATCCACCTGCTGCACTTCACGGTGGCCACCAAGCAGCCGGCCATGACGGCCTCGCGCATCGCCGCGGGCCTGCACAGCAAGGATGGGCGGAATATCGACCTCGACAGCATGGCGGAACTGATCAACAAGGTCTTCCGCACGCAAAACATGGCCGTGCTGGGCAACCTGGCCACGGCCATCCCCACGGCATGGCTGATCGCGCTCGGCTACAAGGCGATTACGGGGCACAACCTGGTGACGCCGGAAAAAGCCATGCATCTGCTGCACGATATCGACCCCATCGGCAGCCCCGCCATCTTCTACGCCATGATCGCCGGCGTCTGCCTGTTCGTGGCGGGCCTGATTTCCGGCTACTACGACAACCAGGCGCTGTACACGCGCTGGGCGCAGCGCATCGCACAATTGCGCGGCCTGGGCCGTGTCATCGGCCAGGAACGTTTGCAACGGCTGGGCCTGTACCTGGAAAACAACCTGGGCGGCCTGATGGGTAACTTCTATTTCGGTATCCTGCTCGGTTCCATCGGCACCCTGGGTTTCCTGATCGGCTTACCGATCGATATCCGCCACATCACCTTCTCGGCCGCCAACTTCGCCACGGCCCTGGTGGGCCTGGACCACAACATGAGCTGGCAACTGGCCGTCAAGTCGCTGTCGGGCATCTTCGCCATCGGCACGGCCAATCTGCTGGTCAGCTTCGGCCTGGCCCTGTGGGTCGCCCTGCGTTCGCGCCAGGTGCGTTTCAAGCACGGCATGCAATTGCTGAAGATTCTGGGCAAGCGCTTCCTGAAATCGCCCATCGTCTTCTTCTTCGGTTCGAAAAATCCGCCGCCGCTGGCACTGGCCGATGACTCGGCAAACCTGTCCCCCACGACCAAGGCTCAAAAATGACCGCCAGGCGCATGCAACCCTGCCTCACCGCCCTGATGCTGTGCTGGACCCTGGCTGCATGCGCCTCGCTGCCCAACGTCAAGAACCTCAACACCACCCTGGAACCGGTGGCCAAGCCCAAGGTCATCACGGGCAAGGGCGCCGTACTGAACGTCAACAGCCGCGCGGCCCTGCTCAACAAGCGCTGGGCCAGGTCCGGCATGGACTTGAAAGCCCAGGCCGCGCTGGAGGAAGCGGCCACGGGCGTGCCTTTGATCAAGGGCAATAAGGTGACCCTGCTGTTTGACGGCCCGCAAACGATGGAAGCCATGTTCCAGGCCATCAGCGAGGCCAGGAACAGCATCAACCTGGAAACGTATATCTTCGACCAGGACCCGCTGGGCCTGAAATTTGCCGACATGCTCATCGAAAAACAGCAGGCGGGCGTGACGGTCAACGTCATCTACGACAGCGTGGGCACCCTGGGCGTGCCGCAGGCGTTCTTCGAGCGCATGCGCGCGGCCGGCGTGCACCTGGTGGCGTTCAACCCCGTCAATCCCGCCAAGCTGAAGGGCGACGACTGGAAGATCAACAACCGCGACCACCGCAAGGTGCTGATCGTCGACGGCAAGACGGCGTTTACGGGCGGCGTCAATATCAGCGATACCTATGCGAAAAGCTCGCTGTTCCGCTCGAAATCGAAGCCCACCGACAAGGAGGACGTGGGCTGGCGCGATACGCACGTGAAAGTGGAGGGCCCGGCCGTGGCCGCCTTCCAGTGGCTGTTCATCCGCACCTGGGCCCAGCAAGACCAGGCCGATTTGCCGGACGCCAATTATTTCCCGCCCCTGTCGGAAGTGGGCGACAAGCTGGTGCGCGTCGTGGCCAGCGAACCGGACAGCGGCTTTGAAATCTACAAGGCGTACATCCTGGCCATCCAGGAAGCGAAAAAATCCATCCACATCACGTCCGCCTACTTCGTGCCCGACCAGCAGACGGTCGACGCGCTGACCGCGGCCGCGAAACGGGGCGTGGACGTCACCGTGGTGCTGCCCGGCGTGTCCGACAGCGGCCTGGTGTTCCACGCGGGCCACGCGCTGTACGACCAGCTGCTGGCGGGCGGCATCCGCATCTTCCATTTGAAACTGGCCGTGCTGCACGCCAAGACGGCCGTCATCGACGGCGCCTGGTCGACGGTGGGTTCGACGAACATCGACATGCGCAGCTTCCTGCATAACAGCGAACTGAACGTGATTGTGCTGGGCGACAGCTTCGGCCGCGAAATGGAAAACGCCTTCCAGGAAGACTTGCGCGACTCGGAAGAAATCACCAAGGCCAAGTGGGAAACGCGGCCCCTGTCGGACCGCATGAAGGAATGGGCGGCGCGCTTCATGCATTACTGGCTGTAGCGGCCGCGCCCGCTTGAACGGCGGCTAGGGCGTGCCGAAATCGATGACGCCATCGCCGATCGGATATTCACGCGCACGCGCCTCCCAGGCGTTCTCGGCCACTTTCAGACGGTACTGATCGAACAGGAAAGGCAAGCCTTCGCTGGCCAGGATGTCGGGATTGCTGGCCACCTGAAAATGCAAATGCGGCACCCGCGCATCGCCGGAATTGCCCACCCTCCCAAGCAACTGGCCGCGCCGCACGCGCTGTCCCGTCTTCACCTGCACGCTGCCCGGCTGCAGGTGCGCATATTGCGCGAACTGTCCATTAGCCAGCGCAATCGTGACCACATTGCCGGCAACATTCTCCATCGAGATGGGCACGGCTGGCGTGAAGCCGGCCGGCGTACGGGGAATATTGTCCGGCATGCCATCGCGCGCCTGGACGATCTCGCCATCGGCCACCGCCAGCACATTTTCGCCATACGCGTGATAGCTGCGCACGTCGCGCGCATCGCCTGCGAACATGCTGCCATCGCGATATTTCTTCCAGTCGAGCGCATAGCGCCGGGCGAGCTGTGCCATGCCGCCGGCCACGAACACGCCCATGCGGTGATGAGAATCGATGCTGGGGCCGTTGTCGGCCGTCCAGCCCGTGCCTTGCAGCGGACGTCCCAGCACGGCCAGCGGCGTATGGCGCGTGCCGATGGGAGGACCGTCGGCCAGCGCCCCGTCGAGTAGCAAGCGATGGCGCAAGGTGGCCGGCACGGCGGCGCTGGCGTCAAACGCCAGACACAGATAGACCACGGCGCCCTGCCCGCCCGCCAGTTGCGCCGCTCCCTCCTCGCTGCTGGCGCCGGCCACGCGCACGCGCTGCCGCAGCTGCGCGGCTGTCAGCGCCAGCAAGGCTTGCCGTTCGCTGCCCGCGAGGACTTCCAGGCCGCGCAAGGTCATGGCCTCGTCGGAAAAGTTATGCAGGTGTAATTCGTAGAGCAGATAATTGCGTCCCGTGCCGGCCAATACGGTGGGTTCCAGCGGCGTGCGCATGTCGAGCTGGGGCGGTGGAAACACGGTCGTCTGCACGGTGGTGGCCGCCCGGGCGGGCGCGCCGGCGGCAATCACATCGCAGCCCCGGGGGGGCGGCAGGTCCGCTGCGGTGGCAGCCAACAGTGGCGAGGCGCCGAAGAAACTGCACAGGCAAGCGGCATGGGCAAACAATCTGGCTGACATTGTATCCTTGGAGAAAAGTGGGCACCACGGGCAAGACCGCCGCCGCGTCGCCGCAGAGTAAAAACTGCCAATCTTAGCAGATAAGCATGACCAAAACATAAAATTACCATAGAGTAATTATGGCAGGCGCGGCGAGCAAGGATGGGCGTCGACAGGCGCGGGCCGGCACAGGCGGGGGAAGCGCGGCGTCATTTGCGCATCACCGATAACGCCACCGCCAACAATCGCGTCGGATGACACGGGACCATGTCCCGCCAATCGGACTTACAGCGGCCGCAAGCTGGCCCACACGCCGCGTTCGCGTTCGAACGCTTCCGTGCCGACCTTGTCAAAGTCGGCGCTGTCGTCGCTCCAGCTGTAGCGCTCGACGCGGATGCAGCTGGCTTCGATGCGGATGACGTTGAACGAATTCGACTCGCCCCTGCCCCGCGTGGACGTGGCCGTGCCCGCCTGCACCATCAGCGCAGCGTAGCCGTCGATCTTGTAGCGCGCCGAGGTATCGCCCGCATGGCTGGCATGCAGGTGGCCTGCCAGCAATAAATCCACGCCGCATTCGGAAAACATCTGCAATGCCTGCGGCGCGCGGTCGACCAGATCATCCTTGTCGAAATGCTCGGGCAAGTCAAATGGATGGTGCGTGACGATGATGCGCGTCAAACCGGGCGGCAAACGGCCCAGGCGTTCTCGCAGGAAATCGATCTGCTCGTGGCTGATGCGCCCATCCTTGAACGTCAAAGAACGGGCCGTATTGATACCCAGCACGGCGATTTCCGCGTCCACGTATTCGGGCGACAAATCGTCCGTCACATGGCGCCGGTACTTCAGCAGCGGCGTCAGAAAGCGGGAAAAAACGTTGTACAGGGGCACGTCATGGTTGCCCGGCACCACGATCTGCGGCACCGGCAAGCTGTCGAGAAAGGTCCGCGCCTGCTGGAATTCCGCGCTGCGGGCCCGCTGCGTGAGGTCGCCCGACACCACCACCACGTCCGGTTCCAGCCGTTCGACCAGCGCGCGCAAGGGCGCCAGCAGGGCTGCGTCGACGCGGCCAAAATGCAAATCGGACAAATGCACGAGGGTACGCATGGCGCTACTCCGCAGCGGGTGCCGAGGCCGGCGCAGGCACCAGCACGGCCAGCGCGGCGGGACGGATGCGGTAGTGCAGCGGCGTATTCATGATGGTCACTTCGCCATCGGTGGCCACGCGCAGGCGGCGGTGCTTCGTGGCGATTTCCAGGTCGGTGGCCGTCAGCACATCGAAATCCTTGGCTTGCGACAACTTGCCCAACAGCGCGTGCAAGGCCAGCTTGAGCAAGCCGAGGCGGCCCGGACGCTGCGCCACATACAGGCTCAGCTGGCCGCCATCGAGCCGCTCGCGCTCGCCGATATTCAAGCCTTCCATCAGGTATTCATTATTGCCGATGAAGACAAACGGCGTGCGCCGCGCATGCACGGCGTCGTTGAGTTTCAATTGCACGCCGAGGAAGGGATAGCGGCGCAAGGCGGCCAGCAGGGCCCAGCTGAAGGCCAGCCACTTGCCCCTTCCCAGCCGGCGCTGCTGCTTTTCGCGGTCGCGCACGATATCGGGATACAGGCCCAGGCTGGAATTGTTCAGGAAGATGCGGCCATTCACTTCGCCCACGTCGACCTGGTGCGGCACGCCCTGGGCCACGTTGGCGATGGCCGCATCGAGCGTCAAGGGAATATGCAAGTCCTTGGCGAAATGGTTCAAGGTGCCCAACGGCAAGACGCCAAACGGCGTGCCGCTGCCGGCGACGACGGAGGCGACGGCATTGATGGTGCCGTCACCGCCACCGGCCACGACGACGGGTGCGCCATCGCGCAGGGCCTGCTCGGCCGTGGCGATCATCTCGGCCCCGCTTTGGGCCAGGGTGATGGCGGCGTCCAGGCCCACGGCCAGGAACTGCGCTTCCAGCCGCTGCGCCCAGTCGGACGCATAGCCGCAGCCGGCGCCCGCGTTGATGATGACTGCAATCTTGCTCAGATCGCCCCCCTTATGTGGTTTGCCGGATATGCCGGCGGCGGCGCAGGGTCGACACGCCGGCGATGCAGATGGCCAGCCAGCCATAGCTTTCCGCCATGGCCGCCAGCACATCGCTCAGGTAATGCGCGCCCAGGTAAATGCGGCTGAAGCCCACCAGCGCCGCCATCAGAAACGCCGCCAGCGCGATGGCGATGCGCTTGCCCCAGGCGCCCGGCGCCGTCTGGCAAATCAGGTAGGCGCCCAGCAAGCCGTACAGGGCCGTCGACGTGGCCGTATGACCGCTGGGAAAGCTGTACGTGCTCAAGGCCGTCTGCAGGATGGGCTCGTCAAAGCTGGGCCGCGCGCGGACAAAAATGTACTTTAGCAGCAGGTTCAAAAACATGACGCCCGGCATGGTGATGACCAGGGTAAACAGCCAGTAGGTGGCGCCCTTGCGGTGCAGATACCATCCCAGCAAGGTGGCCAGGGTGATGGCGCCGATCACGCCATGCAGGTGCGTGACGACCAGCAGGCAACTGGTGATCCACGGCACGGCATGCTGGTTGAACCATTGCGCCACCTGCAGGTCGATCACGGTGATCTGGGTCATGCCCATGACGGCTTCGGCGATCTCGTGGAACACCACGATGGCCACCAGCATCAGGGCCACGCCCACCGTCATATGCAGGCCCAGCTCGCCTTCGGGCGACAGGCGCGCCTCGACGAAGCGGCGCAGTTTCGTGGTCCAGCCCGTGGTCATGCCCATGTCATTCTTCTCTTGCAAACTGCTCTCGCTTTCCTGTTTTTGGTGCTGATCAAAAAAACCACACCAGTAAAAAAATACTGTTTATTCATACAGTAGCTGTGTTTTCATACAGTAGTTATGCTATTCTGATGACTCGTTCAACACATCTCCCTCAAAGGAATTGTCATGGCAACATTGAATAGCGGTTTTGGCTCACGGTTCGGCCTGGAATATGCCCCAAGCTCTTTCCTCGTCCGCATGGGCAAGCGCGAAATCCTCGTTTGCCGCGACTTCCGCAAGCGCTACTACACCGTCAATCCCTTGATCGAGTGCGGTACGGGCATCGAGCCGGGCTATGTTGAAGTGCTGCTGATGCGCCGTTGGTTGTTGATCTTATCTAAAGCGCATTAAATACGCCTTAAAAATCTGCTGCGCGGCGCGATTTGCGGCCTGCGATGCTCGCTGTACCAAAGTACAGCTGCGCTTCCTGGCCACCACTCCTTGCCGCTCGCTACGATTTTTCTCGGCGTATTCCGGGGCTTTCGGCGACCTTGCTTGAAAGCCCCGCCCGGCCACGCCGGGAGCGCACCAGTACCGGCCAGCAGCACGCTGGCCGACCCCTCATTACTGCGTGCGTTCCGGCGCGGCCGGGCTGGCAGGTGTTGTCGCCACCGGCTTGATATCCACATTGGCACCCGCGTTGGCGGGCGGCACCGTGTCAAACACATTCGCTTCGTACCACAGGGTTACGAACAGCACCATCACGACGGGGCCGATGAACAGGCCCACGAGGCCCAGGGTTTCCACGCCGCCCAGAATGCCGAACAGCACGGCCAGGAAGGGCAAGCGGGTGGCGTTGCCGATCATGCCGGGGCGCACGAAGTGGTCCGCCACGAACAACACCACGGTGCCCCACACGGCCACGCCGATGGCGGCGCCCACATTGCCCTGAAACACCAGCAAGGCGGCCGCGCACAGGTAGGCGAGCGGCGCGCCGAACGGGATGATGGCCAGGATGCCCGTGGCGAACGCCCACAGGGCCGGCGACGGCAAGCCGGCGATGGCGTAGGCAATACCGATCAACACGCCTTCAGCCAGCCCCACCAGCACCAGGCCGTTGACGGTGGCGCGGATGGCCGTGGGGATCTTTTGCGCATAGCGGCCCCACCGTTCCGGGCGCAGGAAATGGCTGCCGACGGCCGTGATCTGGCGCGTCAACGCCTCGCCATCCTTGTAGAAGAAAAACAGGCATAAAAACGCCAGGCCGAAGTCGACCAGGCGGTGGAACACGTCCGCGCCGAGGATTTTCAGCATGTCGCGCGCGGAATGAAAGCCGCCCACGGCGCTGCCCGCAAAGAAGTGGCTGAGGCCGTGGGGCTGGCTCAGGGTGGCTTGCCACCAGTCGCCGATGGCGCTGCCGGCCAGCGGAATGTTCGCCACCCAGCCAGGCGCGGGCAAGCCATCCGTATTTGCATGGACGACGAAATTGGCCAGCACGGGCACTTCGCGCGCCGCCTGCGCCACGCCGAACAGCACGGGGATGATGAAGATGCAGGCAAACGCCAGGGTCAGCAGGGCAGCGGCCACGATGGTGCGCTGGCCCAGCGCCGCGCGCACGCGCACATACAGGGGCCAGGTGGCCACGCACAGGATGCCCGCCCACACGAGCGGCAAAAAGAAACGCTGCATGACGAAGGCCGTCACGGCGATCAGGGCCAGGGAAAAGCCTGCGCTGACGATGTCGCGCTGGGTATCGCTCATACCACTCCATTCGTGCCCCGCACCGTGACCGGTGACGGGACTTAGCTACGCGCCGGTTGCGCAGGCGTAGCGTAACACGGCGGCATGGCGATCCCGCGCCCGCCCCGCCGCAGGCAGCGGCTGGAGCAGGCGCTTACACGAGGCCCAGTTCCACCGGTTTGACGCCGGCAAACACGTGGTCGAGTTGCGCCGGCGTCAAACCGAAGGTGCGGCGCAGTAAGCCGCCCAGCACGGCGCGGTACTCGTTGAGCACCGGCATGTCGCGGTTCTGGAACAGGGTCGTTTGCGAAATCGCCACTTGCTCGCCCGCCACCTGTTTCCCCTTGATGCCGCCGCCCAGCACCCAGAATACGCTGCCGTGGCCGTGGTCCGTGCCGCGGTTGCCGTTTTCGCGGAAGGTGCGGCCAAATTCGCTGACCACCACCACCACGGTGTTGCGCCATTCGCTGCCCATTTCCTGCGAAAACGCGGCCAGGCCCCGTCCCAGCTCATCGAAGCGGCCCGCCAGGTAGCCGTTGGCGCCGCCCTGCCCCACATGCGTATCCCAGCCGCCCACGTCGACGAAGCCGATGTTGTATTTGTCTTTCATCAGGCGGGCGATGCGCTGCGCCTCCAGTTCAAAACCCTTGGTGCTGATGGCGTTGCGGTTGGCCGCCTGCATCTCTCCCGTCAATTCCTTGTTCACATCGTCGCGCACGGCAAAACCCGCGCTGACCGGTTGCTGCAAGGGCGTGCCCCGGTACATGGATGCGATGACCTGGCTTTGACGCGCATCAATGCCCGACTTGCCCACGGAGCGCAGCCCCATGTTCGGCACCTGCACGCCGCCCTGGAAGATCAGGGGCAGCTGGTCAGTGAAGGAAATGGCGTGATTGCCCTGATTGCTGTTCAGGCTTTGCGCCAGCCGGTTCAGGAAACCCGAACGGAAATCGCGGCGTCCGCCGATCTCCTGTCCCAGCTCGATGCTGTCCTGCGTCTCGAAATGGCTGCGCGTCAAATCCGTCGTGCCCGCAAACGGTATGAAGGCCGCCTCGCCGCCGTTAAACATGGGATAGATGGTCTCGCGCAGGGCCGGATGCAGACCCCAGTCCGCATTCAGGGCCAGGGCGCCATTGTCCGCACCCGGTTTTGCAATGGCGATATTCGGCCGCGATGCATAGTAAAAATCGCTGCCGACCGGCACCAGCAGATTGTTCGCGTCATAGCCGCCGCGCAAAAAGACGAACAGCAGCCGGGCATTCGTGGCGGGCGCGGCCAGCAAGCTGCCCGCATGCGACAGCAGGGGCGCGGCGGCCAGGGCTTTCAACAGGTCACGACGGTTCATGGCAACTCCTTTAATCTAACGGTGCATCATTTCCGGCGAGGAAAGAAGAAATGTGTTCCACTCCTGCGGCGTGGCGGCCTGCTCCAGGGCCTGGCGCGTGGCCGGGCTCAGGCTTGCCTGCAGCGACTGGTAGTACAGGGCGCTGGCCAGCTGGGGAAACGCCACCTTTTCCTGCGGCTGCGGGCCATCCGTCTTGAACAGGCCCGCGCTGCCCGAGCCGATGGTGCGGGCGATATCGAAGCGTGTCGTCATCTGCCCGGGACTGGCCCAGGAGGCGTCCGCCAGCGGATAGCCATCGGGCGTCTGGCGCCCGTACAGGGGCTGGCCCATGCGCGAAAGCCAGTTCAGCATGGGGCCCGCGTTCAGGATGGGCTTGTCGTCATAGCTGAGGCGCACGGCCGACACCACGTAATGCATGGGGTCCTTGAATTTCTTGCCCAGCGATTGCTTGAACTCGGGGCTGCCGAACATGGTCTGCAGCACGTCGGCGATCATGCCGTCGCTGCTCTGGAAAGTGGCCGCCATGCGCGCCACCAGGGGCTCGGGCGGATTGTCTCCCACGAAATACTGGGCCAGCTTGCTGCTGATGAAATGCGCGGTGGCGGGACTGCGGCTGAGGCGGTCGAGCGCTTCGTCGAGTTCGGCCAGCCCCCTGCCCTTCACTGTGTGTCCCAGGAATTGTTTATCGCCGTAATCGTGGCGGTTCGGATTGAATTCGAACAAGCCCCGGCGCACATACTGCGCCTGCAGCGCCGGCCTGACTTTCGGCGCATCCGGTCCCAGGTTCACGCCCACCCCGGTCAGGATGCGCGCCAGCTCCTGCACGTCGGCCTGGCTGTAGCCGCCGTTGACGCCCAGGGTGTGCAGCTCCATCAGCTCGCGCGCATAGTTTTCATTAATGCGCTTGACGGCATTGGCTTCATTGTCCAGGTAGCGCAGCATGGCCGGATGGTGGACGGTGGCGCCCAGCAAGTCGCGGAATTTCCCCAGCGCGTGCGGCGCGATGGCGTTCGCCTCGTAATCGCCCACCATGGCGCGCAAGTTGTGCTTGCCCTGGTGCACGCTGAAATGGTTGAGCCAAAACCAGCTCAGCTGCTGTTGCAGCTGGTTAGGCGAATACACGTCCAGCAGCACGGAGCGGGTGGCCGCCTCGCGCGCCAGGCGGTTGAGTTCTTGCTGGTAATCCTTTTGCGCCTGCTGCTTCGCCATGTCGTCCATGACGGCGGCCGATTCCTTGCGCTTTTGCTCCATGGACAGCACCAGCTGGTCGAGCGGCACCTGGCTGATGGTCATGGCATCGATCTGCGCCTGGATGGCGGGCGGCAGGCTGGCTTTGCCTGGATGCAGCTGCGCCTGCAGGTAAGCATTCCACCCTTGCGCCTGCACCTGGCGCACGCTGCCCGCATTCACGCCCCAGCTGACGCGCTCGAGCATGGCGATGCCCTGCGCGGCATTGTCCGGCGCGCCGGCGCGCGGGCTGGCGGAGGGCGGCAGCGGGCCGCCGCTGCCGCCCGTGCCGGCGCAGCCGGCCAGCAGCAGCAAGGAAATCAAGGTCGTCGGCAACAGTCGAATGGGGTACATGGCAATCCTTCAAGCGGTTTCATGCAGAATGCCTGAGGGTACGCCCAGGTTGACCTGCGCATGATTGCCATTTGCAACGAGTTGTAATCAATAATGCTGTTTTAACAACTCCGCGCACTTGTCGCGCAAAAAATCGCGCAGTTGCAGCACCAGCGGCGTCACCTGCGCCCGGTGCATGCAGACCAGCTGCAGGGGCGTGGCCTCGCCCGCCGCCTCGGGCAGCAGCACCTGCAGGCGGCCGGCGGCCACGTCGCCGGCAACGTCGAGCCGCGATTTATACGCGATGCCCAGGCCCGCCACGGCCCAGCGGCGCACCAGCTCGGCATCGTCCGCGCTGCGGCTGCCGCTCACTTGCACCGTCACCTGCTCGCGCTGGGGCAGGCGGTAAAAGGTCCAGCGGTCGTGCATGCCGTCTTCCAGCGCAAAACGCAGGCAATTGCGCTGCGACAAGTCTTCCAGCGCCAGCAAAGGCCCATGCTCGCGCAGGTAGCCGGGCGACGCCACCAGCACCCGGTCGTTGGCGGGCGCGATGGGCATGGCGACCATGCTCGAATCGTCCTGCTGGCCGTAACGCAAGGCAATGTCCACTTGCTGGCGCACCATGTCGGCCACCCGGTCGCTGACGCTGAGCTGGTACTGCAGCTTTGGGTGGCGCGCCTGGAATTCGTCGAGCCAGCCCAGCATCAGGTTGCGCCCCAGGTCGGAGGGCATGGCAATTTTCAAGGTTCCGCCGAAACTGTCCTTGCCGGCCAGCAGCGCATCGTGGCCCGCGCGCAGCAGGCGCAAGGCTTCGCGCGCGTGCTCGAGATATTGCGTGCCTTCCGCCGTCAGGCTCAGCGAACGGGTCGTGCGGGCCAGCAGGCGCAGGCCCAACTCCCCTTCCAGGCGCTTGACGGCGGCGCTGGCCAGCGCGGGCGAAATGCCGATCTCGCGCGCAGCCGCCGACAGGCTGCCCCGGTCGGCCGTGCGCACAAATACCTGCAAGTCATCGAGTCGCAGCAATTTTCAGCATTCCTTTGAAAGTGTTTCGGTACGCGCCCTCTTTTTCCTGGACGCGAAAGCCACCATCATACGTCATCGCCTCCCCACTCTTGACCAAGGATTACCATGAAAGCCATCGCCTACCGCCACAGCCTGCCCATCACGGATGCGGACGCCCTGCTCGACATCGAGCTGCCCACGCCCGTCGCCACGGGGCGCGACCTGCTCGTCGCCGTCAAGGCCATTTCCGTCAACCCCGTCGACGCCAAGGTGCGCAAGAACCGCGCGCCGAAAGAGGGACAGCCGGAAGTGCTGGGCTGGGATGCGGCCGGCGTCGTCACGGCCGTGGGTCCCGACGCCACCCTGTTCCAGGTGGGCGACAAGGTCTGGTACGCGGGCGCCATCAACCGCCCCGGCAGCAACAGCGAATTTCAATTGGTCGACGAGCGCATCGTGGGCCACATGCCGGCCAGCCTCGACTTTGCGCCCGCCGCCGCCCTGCCTCTCACCAGCATCACGGCCTGGGAACTGCTGTTCGACCGCCTGCAGATCAGCCGCGACAAGAATCTGGCGGACAAGTCGCTGCTGGTGATCGGCGCGGCCGGCGGCGTCGGTTCCGTGCTGGTGCAGCTGGCGCGGCAATTGACGGGCGTCACCATCATCGGCACGGCCTCGCGTGCGGAAACGGCCGACTGGGTGCAGGAACTGGGCGCCCACCACGTGATCGACCACAGCCAGCCCCTGGCTGCCGAAATCACGCGCCTGGGCTTGCCGCCCGTCGATTACGTGATCAGCCTGAATCAGACCGACAAGCATTTCGACCAGATCGTGGAATTGATCGCGCCGCAAGGCAAGTTCGCCCTGATCGACGACCCCGAACACATCGACGTGCGCAAGTTCAAGGGCAAGAGCGTGTCCCTGCACTGGGAACTGATGTTTACCCGCTCGCTGTTCCAGACGGCCGACATGGTCAAACAGCATGCATTGCTGGAGGAACTGGCCCAGTTGGTGGACGCGGGCGTGATCAAGACCACCCTGGCCGAGCGCTTCGGCACGATCAACGCGGCGAATTTGAAGCGCGCGCATGCCCTGCTGGAAAGCAACACCGCCAAGGGCAAGATCGTTCTGGAAAATTTCTAAACGCCGCTAAAACCTGCTGCGCGTCGGAATTTGCGGCCTGCGATGCTCACCGCCTCGGCGGCCCCGTACTTCGTACGGTTGCGCTTCTCGGCCACAACCTCCTTCCGCTCGCGACGGTTTTATCTGACGTTTTCTGAAGTGGTAATCAGGATGGCCCGAAAATCATTGACGTTCGTCAAGGTCGGGCCCGTGATCACGCTGTCGCCCAGCGCCTGGAAGAAACCGTGGCCATCGTTGTCGTCCAGGCTGTCGCGGGGCTTGATACCCTGTGCCCAGGCGCGCTGCAGGGTGTCCGGCGCCAGAAGCGCGCCGGCGATGTCTTCCTGGCCGTCGACGCCATCCGTGTCGCCCGCCAGCGCGTGGATGCCCCGCTGACCGTCCAGCGCGATGCCCAGCGCCAGCAGGAATTCCACGTTGCGTCCGCCGCGGCCGTTGCCGCGCACGGTGACCGTCGTTTCGCCGCCCGACAGCAGCACGCAGGGGGCGGGAAACGGCTGGCCCCGCAAAGCCGTTTGCAGCGCAATGCCGGCCATCACCTTGCCCACGTCGCGCGCCTCGCCTTCCAGGCTGTCGCCCAATATATACGGCGTGATGCCGGCCGCGCGCGCCACGCCAGCTGCCGCTTCCAGTGCCAGCTGCGGCGTGGCGATCAGGGTGGTCTGCGTGCGCGCCAGGCGGGGATCATCGGGTTTCACGGATTCGCCGCGCCCGCTTTCCAGCGTTGTGCGTATGCTGTCCGGCAAGTCCATGCCGTAGCGGCGCACGATGGCCAGCGCATCGTCGCACGTCGTCGCATCGCCCACCGTGGGGCCGGACGCGATATCGCCCAGCTTGTCGCCGGGCACGTCGGAAATGGCCAGGGTGACGACTTGCGCCGGATGGCAGGCGGCCGCCAGCCTGCCGCCCTTGATGGCGGACAAATGGCGGCGCACGCAATTCATTTCGCCGATGGTGGCGCCGGACGCCAGCAGCGCGCGGTTCAAGGCCTGCTTGTCTTCCAGGCTGATGCCGTCCAGGGGCAAGGCCAGCAGCGACGAGCCGCCGCCCGAAATCAGACACAGCACCGTGTCGTCGGCCTGCAGCTTGCCCACCAGATCGAGCATGCGCCGCGCCGCCTGCATGCCGGCCGCATCCGGCACGGGATGCGACGCTTCCACGATCTCGATGCGTGCGCACGGCACGGCGTAACCGTAGCGCGTCACCACCAGCCCGGAGAGCGGCCCCGGCCAGTGCTGCTCCACGGCTTGCGCCATGGCGGCCGACGCCTTGCCGGCGCCGATGACGATCAAACGCCCCTTGGGTGCGGGCGGCAGATGGGGCGGCACGCAGTGCGAGGGCTGCGCCGCGGCTACGGCGGCGTGGAACATGGCTTGCAGCAAGGCGCGCGGCGCTGGGGTCGTCGTCATTCGTGTCTCCTCCGGTATCCGGACTCGATCATAGCAGTGCCGGCAAGCCGGCAGCTACAATGGCGGCAAGATTACTCACAGGAATGAAATGAACGACGCCATCGAATGGACCAGTCTTGCCCGCACTTTCGGGCTGTTTACCGTCACGGCCGTGGCTGAGCTGCTGGGCTGCTACCTGCCCATGCTGTGGCTGAGCAACAAGGGCAGCGCCTGGCTGCTGTTGCCAGCCGCCATCAGCCTGCTGATCTTCGTGTGGCTGCTGACCCTGCATCCGGCCGCCAGCGGCCGGGTGTATGCCACGTATGGCGCCATCTATATCGCCACGGCCCTGGGTTGGCTGTGGCTGGTGGACGGCATCACGCCCGCCTGGACCGATGTGGCGGGCGTGGGCCTGGCCCTGGCGGGCGCTGCCGTCATTGCCATGGGCCATAAAACGGCCTGATGTGCATCAGGCGGCATGCGCGCGGAAGTTCGTTTCCGCCGACCATGCCGCGCTGGCGCGGGCCAGCAAGACGGCTTCGCCATCGGCCAGCCAGTCGTCCGCATCGGCGATCTTCCACATGGCTTGCAGCAGCTTGCGGCGCAAGTCCGGGTCCGTGATTTCGTCCAGCAGGCTGTCGATCACGCCATTGCCCAACTGAATGGCGCCATGCACGGTGAACGTCAGCATGTCGTCGCACAGGTCTTGCAGCAGTTGCTGGAAGGCGGCCGGCTCCAGCTCGATATGCTCGAGGATCTTGCTGCGGTGCATGGCTTGCAGCTCGGCGCTGGCCAGGTTGCCGTCGACCACCATCATCAGGGCCAGGATACGTCCCGCTGCCTGGGGACTGTTCATTGCATACGTACGCATAATTTCTCTTTCATTGTAAGTTTAAAGGCGCGCCACCGCCCCGCGGGGCGCGCCGTACTGCCGTTTTACTTCTTGTCGCTGCGGGTGATGAAGACGCTGGCCACGCAGCTCGACACGATCAATACCGCCACCACCAGCAGGGACGCTTCGACAGGCACGTGGTACCACGGCATGACCAGCATCTTTGCGCCGATAAACACCAGCACCATCGCCAGGCCATACTTGAGCATGTGGAAGCGGTCCGCCACGTCCACCAGCAGGAAATACAGGGCGCGCAAGCCCATGATGGCGAACAGGTTCGACGTGAAGACGATGAACGGGTCCGTCGTGATGGCGAAGATCGCCGGGATCGAGTCCACCGCAAACACCAGGTCCGTCACCTCGATCAGGATCAGCACGAGGAACAGGGGCGTCACATAGCGCAAGCCACCCTTTGCCACGAAGAAGCGCTCGCCGTGGTCGCCATCGGCCACCCGCAAGTGGCGGCGGGCAAAACGCAGCACGGGATTGTTCGCCACGTCCGGCTCCGCATCGGCCGCCACCAGCATGCGCATGCCGGTAATCAACAGGAAGGCGCCGAACAGGTACAGCACCCAGCTGAACTCGCTCACCACCCAGGCGCCGGCCATGATCATCACGGCACGCATGACGATGGCGCCCAGCACGCCGTAAATCAGCACGCGGCGCTGGTACTGGATCGGCACCTGGAACGCGCTGAAGATCAGCAGGAAGACGAACACGTTATCGACGGACAGCGCTTTCTCGATCAGGTAGCCGGAGAAAAATTCCAGCGCCTTCTGGTTGGCGATCTCGGGGCCGGCCGTGCCGTTCAGATACCACCACAGGCCGCCGTTGAACAGCAGGGCCAGGCTGACCCACACGAGCGACCACGTCGCCGCTTCCTTGACACCCACCTTGTGCGCCTTGTTGCCGCCGAAGACGAACAAGTCCAGCGCCAGCATGAACAGGACGAACACGATGAAGCCGGCCCACATGGGCAATACTTTCCAGGCCATTCATCGGCGGCCTCCGCACTGCTCTGTTTGTATTCTGTAGTCCATGGCACTCTCCTTGCATGAATTGAGCAGCCATCATAGGCTGAATATAAACATCGAACAAATCGAATATAATTTATAAATACATCGAAAAATTCGATGCATTGATTCTCCGGGGAAACCATGTCGACACTCAACTTCAAGCACTTGCGCTATTTCTGGATGGTGGCCAAGACGGGCAGCATCGCCCGCGCGGCCGAGCAGCTGCACCTGACGCCGCAATCGATTTCCGGGCAGCTCAGCGAGTTTGCCGACACCCTGGGCGTGGAACTGTTCCGCCGCAGCGGGCGCCAGCTGGAATTGACGGACACGGGCAGGCGCATCCTCAGCCATGCGGAAAGCATCTTCAGCACGGGCGATGAATTGCTGGAAATCGTGCGCGACCAGTCGCGCACGGCGACGACCACGTTCCGCGTGGGCTGCGCCGATTCCGTCTCGAAACTGATCGCCTGCCGCCTCGTCGCGCCGGCGCTAAGCCTGGCCGAACCGCTGCGCATCATTTGCCGCGAAGGCCGGCTGGCCAGCCTGCTGGCGGACCTGGCCGTGCACCGGCTGGACCTGATCATGGCGGACCGCCCCATGCCGGCCCACTTGAGCGTGCGCGGCTTTAACCACTTGCTGGGCGAAAGCGGCATGACCCTGTTCGGCACGCCAACGCTGGCCGCCACCCTGACGGGCGGCTTTCCCCAGTGCCTGGACGGCGCGCCGTTGCTGCTGCCGGGCGAAGACTTCGCCATCTACGGCCGCTTGCTGCAATGGCTGGGCGATAACAATCTGCACCCGCGCATCGTCGGCGAGTTCGACGACAGCGCCATGATGAAGGCCTTCGGCCAGTCCGGCGCCGGCCTGTTCTTTGCGCCCACCGTGATCGCGCCCCAGGTCTGCGAACAATATGCCGTGGTGGCGCTGGGCCGGGTCGACAGCCTCGTCGAGCAAGTGTATGCGATCACCACGGAACGGCGCCTGAGCCACCCGGCCACCATCGCCATCAGCCAGAGCGCGCGGCACGAGCTGTTCGTGTAAGCCTGTGGCGTCCGGGCCGCAACTGGCGCCGCAAGGGCAGGCCCTTGCCGATTTTCCAGCCGGGGCATGGCTGTTGTCGTCAATTGCCCACAAATAAGGCAGACGAGAAGCATTCGGACAAATATATCTCTATAATGGCAAGTCTTCCCGACGCCCTGCGCGCCCCTTCCTGGACTTGCCGCAATGAAGCACTTGCACGACATCCCCTCTGCCTTCAAGCATGAATTCGCCAACCCGCGCCTGTGGTGGTCGCGCGCCGTCGTCGTCGGCATGGCCGCCATCGCGGGCCTCGTCGTCGTGGGATTTACGTGGCTGGCGGAAACGGCGCTCGATTGTTTTCTGTTTTTTAACGGCAAGGCCTGGTGGTTTGCCCTGCTGTGGACGCCCGTTTGCGCCGCCCTGCTCGTCTGGCTGACGCGCCGCTATGCGATGGGTGCGGCCGGTTCCGGCATCCCGCAAGTGATGGCGACGCTGGACCCGGCCGTGGCGCCCGAACAGCGCTCGCTGTTTGTCTCATTGAAACTCAGCGCCGCGAAGATAGGCCTGACGGCGGGCGGCTTGCTGGGGGGACTCTCGCTGGGGCGCGAAGGCCCGTCCGTGCAGATCGCGGCCGGCGTGATGCTGGCCGCGCGGCGCTGGCTGCCCCGCCACTCGCAGGTGAGCGCCCATTCCTTGCTGGTGGCGGGCGGCGCGGCCGGCATCGCGGCCGCCTTCAATACGCCGCTGGCCGGCGTCATGTTTGCCATCGAGGAACTGTCACGCTCGCCCGAGCAGCGCAACAGCGGCCTCATCGTGGCTGGCATCGTACTGGCCGGCATGATGGCCGTCTCCATCCACGGCAACGCCACCCACTTCGGCATCATCCACCCGGGCCCCAT
Source organism: Janthinobacterium sp. FT14W (assembly GCF_009208755.1). NCBI lineage: Bacteria > Pseudomonadati > Pseudomonadota > Betaproteobacteria > Burkholderiales > Oxalobacteraceae > Janthinobacterium > Janthinobacterium sp. FT14W. The sequence continues at coordinate 89,369 of NZ_WFLL01000009.1, forward strand.
CGGCCTGGCGCTGGCCCTGCCCGGCTTGCTGGTGACCCTAGTGGCGGGCGTGGCGGGCGGCCTGTTCGCGCGCCTGCTGCTGGCGTCCGCCAAGGGCAATCCCCTGGGCAAGCTGTCCGCGTGGAGAAAAGGCCGGCCCGTGCTGTTCGCCGCCGTCTGCGGCTTGCTGGTGGCGGCCATCGGCATCGCCAGCCACGGCGCCACGTTCGGCAGCGGCACCGTGGCCACGCGCGCCATGCTGGAAGGCGCGTCCGACGTGGCGCCCGCCTTCGTGGCCTTCAAATATGTGGCGACGTGGCTGACCGTATGGTCGGGCGTGCCGGCCGGCATCTTCGCCCCGTCCCTGGCCATCGGCGCCGGCATCGGCCACGATATCGCCATGCTGCTGCACTATCCGCACGCGCCCGCGCTGATCGCGCTGGGCATGGTGGGTTTCCTGGCCGCCGCCACGCAGGCGCCGTTGACGGCGTTTATCATTGTCATGGAAATGGTCGACGGCCACGGCATGGTGCTCAGCCTGATGGCGTGCGCCGTCGTGGCCAGCACCGTGTCGCGCGTGCTCAGCGAACCGCTGTACGGGGCGCTGGCGCAGCTGCAGCTGCACAGGCTGCCGCAGGACAGCCGGGACGCTACATCGTAAACGGAAACGGCTGCATGCCCGCCTGCCTGTCATCGGGGGCGACGACGGCCAGCAAGGCGCTCAAGCCCTGGTTCAGGTGCGCCAGGCTGTCGGGGTCCAGCTGGGCCAGCGCGCTGGGCAGCAAACCGCGCGCCGGCTGCGGCGCGCCGGCGATCACGGCCTGCCCTTCCAGCGTCAGGGTCAGGGTGACCACGCGCTGGTCGGGCTGGTCGCGCGCCTTGCGCACATAGGTTTTTTTCACCAGCGCGTCGACCAGGTTGCTGGCCGTTGTCTGGTGGATAGACATCTTGCTTGCCAGCTCGCCCATGCGCAGGCCCGGCCGCTCCAGCAATTCCTGCATCACCCACAATTGCGCGCCCGACACGCCGCACTGCTTCTCGATTTGCGCCGAGTGCCGCTGCGCCGCGCGCATGACGACGCGCATGTTTTGCAATGCCATGCCTTGCGCCCTGGCCATCGCCGAAACTTCCGCTTCCACCACCATTGCCTCCAGTTATCCTGCCGGCTTCGCGCCTGCTGGCGGGCCGGAATCCGTACATGATACCTGCAAAGGCGGGCGCGCTCCTACTGCCTAATGGCGGCAGGGACGGGTTCGCCAGCCTGCCACGCCTGTTCCAGCACCAGCTTGCCGGCCTGGTCCCATTGACGCTCGATGCCGTGCTGCTTGCCGTGGTCGTACGGCACGATCTGGCGCAGGCTGCCGTCATCGTACCAGGCCTGCAGCAAGCCGTGGCGCTGGCCGTCCAGCATGGGAGTGACCGTGGCGCGCACGCCATTGTCAAACCACTGCGTCACGTCGCCCTGCTCGCGCCCTTGCGCATCCTGCTGCCAGGCGACGGACGGCTTGCCGTTGCTGCCCCACTTCTGCATGCTCAGCAGCTTGCCCTTGCGGTACAGCGCCTTTTGCGCCAGCTGGCCATTCTCGTGGCTTTCAAACGACCAGCCATCGGCTTCGCCCTGCACGAACACCGTCCTGGCGCGCAAGCTGCCATCCTGCGCATAGGTGAGGAATTCGCCATCCTGCCTGTCATCGACAAAATGGCTGCGCTGAAACAGCTTGCCATCGGCGTAAAACACTTGCTGCAAACCATACATCCTGCCGCCCTTTAAATGCGCGCGGCTGCTCACCTTGCCATTCGGGCCGTAGGACACATATTCGCCATCGGCCATGCGCTTGCCGTGGTAGGTGATGCGGTTCATCAGCTGGCCGTTGTCATGATACGTTTCGGCAATGCTGTCGCGCCCGTTCGGCAATGCGGTCACCCGCTGCTGGACCTGGCCATTCTCGTAGTACACGCAGCCACCGGGCAGCTCCACGCCCTGGGCATCGAAATAGGTTTCGCGCAGCAGCTGGCCATTCACGTAATAATACTTGCGAAACTTCACGAACTTGACCTGGCTCAAGTCCAGGTCCGTGGCATAGGTTTCAAAGGCCAGCACGCCCGGCGTGTCGGGAAATTCGAGCCGCACATGCCAGGCCCCCAGCACCTCGTCGCGCACGGGCGGCATGCGCAGCGCATACGCGGCGCCGCGCTGGCTGCTGGGCATAAAATTTTCATCCAGATACATGCTGCGGTCTTCTTCCTGTCGCGTTGGTGTTTTCTCCGCCGGCTGTTCCTGGGCCGCCAGCGGCAAGGCCGTACCCAGCGCGGCGGCCAGCAGCCAGCGCATCGTCCGTTGATTCTTCATGTTGCTCCATTGCTCATATTGCATTGCGGCTGCCATCATAAAGGCAAGCGCCGTTCGCCGCGGGCACGATTGCCGCGCCCAAAATAAAAAACCGGGACCGGACCTGCTGGTCCGGTCCCGGCCTGGGGACATGCGCGGGCGCGGCAGGCGCGCCACACGTCAGCCCACGCCATCCTTGACGGGCGACAGCTGGCTCGCATGCAGGCGCGCATACGCGCCGCCCTGCTGCAGCAGGGCCGCATGGCTGCCCGATTCCACCAGGCGGCCGCCCTGCATGACGACGATGCGGTCCGCGCTTTCGATGGTGGACAAACGGTGGGCGATGACGATGGTGGTGCGGTTGCGCATCAGCACTTCCAGCGCCGCCTGCACCGAACGCTCCGACTCCGTGTCCAGCGCGCTGGTGGCTTCGTCGAGCAGGAGAATCGGCGCATCCTTGTACAGCGCGCGGGCGATGGCCAGGCGCTGGCGTTGCCCGCCCGACAGGCGCGAACCGTTCTGTCCCGCCTGCGTTGCGTAGCCTTGCGGCAGCTGCACGATGAAGTCGTGGGCGTAGGCGGCGCGCGCCGACGCTTCGATGCGGGCCTGGTCCGGCGCCGGGTCGCCATACGCGATATTTGCCGCCATCGTATCGTTGAACAGGATCACGTCCTGGCTGACGAGGGCGAACTGGCGCCGCAGGGCCAGCAAGGCATAGTCGCGCACGTCGATGCCGTCGAGCAGGATCTGGCCGCCGCTGACGTCGTAGAAACGGGGTAGCAAGCCCAGCAAGGTCGTCTTGCCGCCGCCCGAGCCGCCCACCAGGGCCACCGTTTCGCCGGCGCGGATGTCGAGCGAGATGTTGCTCAGGGCCGTGGGCGCATCGGGGTCGTCGCTGTTGTAGCGGAAGTTGACGTTCTGCAGGGACAAATTGCCCTGCACCGTGGCGGGCGCCAGTGTGCCCGGGTCCGGTTCCAGCGGCGTGTCGATCAGGCCGAAGACGGATTCGGCCGCCGCCAGGCCCCGCTGCAGCGGCTCATTGATCTTGGTCAGGTTCTTGATCGGCGACTGCATGGCCATCAGCGCCCCCATGAAGGCGACAAACGCGCCCGGCGTGATGGCGCCGCTTTGCGCGCGCAGCATGGCGAAATAGATCACGGACGATAGCGTGATGCCGACGAGCATCATGATGAAGCCGGAATTCATGGCCGAGGTGGCCGCGTGCTTGACGGCCAGCTGGCGGTTGCGCTTGACCACGTCGACGAAGCGCGCCTGTTCATAATCCTGGCCGCCGAAGATTTTCACCACGCGCTGGCCGGCTATGCTTTCGTCGAGCACGGACGTCAGCTCGCCCACGGCTTGCTGGGAACTCTTGCTCAGGTGGCGCATGCGCCGGCCCGCCAGGGTCACGACGATGGCCACGATGGGCATTGAGGCCATGCAGAACAGGGCCAGTTTCACGTCGATGCTGAACAGCAGGACCAAATAGCCGATGGTGGCGACGGAATCGCGCACCATCACGTTGAGCACGTTCAAGCCCGCCTGCGATACCTGGCTGGCGTCGAAGGCCACGCGCGACTGCGTCAGGCTGGTGGTGGTGGTATCGAAAAAGCGGCTGGGCAGGCGCATGATGGTGGCGAACATCTTTTCGCGCAGGTCCGCCTGCACCCGGCTCGATAGCCAGACGGAACCGTAATCGCCGGCGAAGCTCGACACCATGCGCAGCACGGCCAGGCCCAGGATGGTGGCGGGAATCACCCACAGATCCACCTGCCCCGCCTGTGCCGGCAAGAAACGGTCAACCCAGCCCTGCAGCATGCCCATCACGCCGGACGCGGGCGCGGCCTGCGTGCTGGCCGTCGCGCGCATGGCGTCTACGACGTTTTGCAACTGGCGGATTAACAACACATCGGTGGCGGACGCCACGCCCACGGCCAGCAAGGTGGCGGCAACGATGGCGCCATAGCGGCGAAACTGGCCGGCCAGGCGAAAGAACAGGAGGCGACTTTGCTGCATGCAGATGGGAAAAAAGAAGGTAAAACGTGATTCTAACCGTTGCGGGAGGCTTTCCCACGAGAAAGTAGAGAAGCATGGCTTGCGCGCCTGGCGGCAGCCGCGTGGCCATGGTGACAATTGGAGATGGTGATGGCGAAAATACGACCTACACTTGCTGAGCTAGCTTAACGATGCCGAGGCATCGGGACTGGCCCTACGCGCCGCGGGCCTGGCGGCGCGCCCCCTTCCTGGAGATACCATGAGCGTTCCCATCTACAAAGTCAATGCCGTGCACCTAGCCATCGACAAGAGCCATCCGCCGCATTTGCATGTGAGCGCGATCGGCGAAGTCAGCTCCGGCGGCTGGAAGGCGGCCACCCTCGCGCCCCGCGTCTACATCAAGCCGCCGCAGGACGGCATCCAGGACCTGGACTTCGAGGCGACGCCGCCGAAGGGCAGCGAGCCCGTGATCCAGGTCATCCTGCCCATCGCCGCGGGCGCCGTCCTTGCCCTGCCGGACTGGCTCAAGGGCGTGCGCGTGCATGCCAAGACCAATGCCGTGGTCACCTTGCTCACCGACGAAGCGAGCTTGCGGCAAGTGGCCGCCATCAACCACGACTAGGCAGCCGCGCACCAACTGCGGCCAGCCGTCGCGGCGCCGCCCTCCCGGCAAGGAAGGGCGGCCGGTTCTTATTGTTTTTTCACTTTCCAGTCGCCGGCGCCCGCCTTGCAGACCGTCAGCTTGAGAGTCTGTTCCTGGCCCTTGGCGCTCAGGGCCACCTGCACCTTGCGGCAGGTTTGCGCGTCCGTCTTTTGCGTGTCGCTGGCCGTGATCTCGGCGGCGATGCGCACGGAATTGCGCAAGCCTTCATTGCTCCATTGCACGGTTTCGCCATCCTTCTTGTCATTGAGCACGTCGCCGACGGCTTTCACGAAGACGGGCTTATCGTTCTTGTTCAGGTAAGCCATCGGCGTATCGGCCAGGAAACCCAGGCCCACGGCGGAAGCGGATGCGCTGAAGACGACGCTGCCCAGTATCAGGGCGGACAACAGTGTGGCGGGACGAATACGCATGAAAAACTCCTTGTAAAGTAAAAATAGGGACCGGGAAGCGGAAGCGCCGGGATGGCACTCAGCCGGGATCCGCCGGCGAGATACCCACTGCCAGCAAGGCATCGATGCTGGGCACGAAATAGATCGCCGACGACAGCGCCGTGGAAAAATCCAGCAGCCTGTCCGTTTTGGTGATGCCATCATAGCCTACGCCGTACATTTGCCGCAGCATGCCCATAGTCACCGTGATGTCCTTGCAAAAACCGACAAACATGACGCCCGCCTCGCCGGCATTGGCGTAATTGGCATTGCGGCGCACGATATCGACTTCCTCGCCATCGCGGATGAACTGATTGCGGCCCACGTGGGAATCGACGGGCAGCGGCGACAATTCGTGGCTGCCCGCCTTGGTGCGGCCCCACACCTGTTCCGCCGCATGCACGGGCAAGGCGCGCAGGCGCTCCACCTCCATGCGCCATTTCTGCAGCAGCACGGTGGAGCCGCCCGCGCCCGCCTCGCCGTCGGGAATGATGGCCACGCCGTGGGCGCGGAACGGATTCGGATTGGCGACGCCGTCGGCAAAGCCGTCGAAGGTCACATTGTTATGGTAGGGAAAACACACCTGCTCGCTGGCCAGCTCGGCGAAAGGCCCCAGCAAGGTAAGCGCCGTGCGCATGCTGTCGTACAGGGTGGCCGCGTTCGACTGCGTGATCCAGACCCAGAAATCGTGCTGGGTGGCCGGCGCCGTCTTGCCGTTGGCACCCACCAGGTCGTGGTCGAACGATGCCATATTGTCCGGCACGCAGCCGGGACACGCGGCGCGCCACAGCTCGGGCCGAAAACCCAGCACCACGTTGGCCGTGCCGCCCGTCAACTGATGGTGGCGGTTCAGGGTGGGGTCCAGGATGCCCGTGACCTGGGATTCCCACAGCTTGCCCAGCACCCTGAACAGCTGCTGCCGTTCGACGCCTGCCTTGATATTGAACTGCAAATGCACTTCATCGCGCGCGACGACGGACAGCATGCTTTGTGGAATTGCCATGACAGATATTCCTCTTTTGATGTGCTATGTGGATGGTAAACCAGGAAGTGCCGGATGCCAGTTTTATTTAAGCAACATGCGACAACTGTAACTATAGGTAGTCATGAATTGAACGATAATGCAATGACGTAGAGCAAGAATAAAAATGGATACCATTGCATGAAACTGTATGAAAAGCTCGTTGGCGACATCGAGCAACTGGTCGCCAAGGGCGTGCTCCTGCCCGGCGAACGCATTCCGTCCGTGCGCCAGACCAGCCAGCAGCACAAGCTGAGCATCACCACGGTGCTGCGCGCCTACGTCAAGCTGGAAAGCATGGGCGTGATCGAAAGCCGGCCCCAGTCCGGCTACTTCGTGCGCCCCCGCGCCGGCGACATGGCCACGCCGTCCATCTGCATGCAGGCGTCGCACCCCAGCCCCGTGCCGGCAGAAGTGCACGTGAGCCGCCTGGTGCTGTCGACCCTGCGCTCGATCGGCTTGCACGACGCCATCCCGCTGGGCTCGCCCTACCCCGACCCCTCGCTGTTTCCCTGGGAACGCATCAACCAGTACGCGGGCGCGGTGGCGCGCCGCAACCGCGCGTGGAACGTGACGGACGACCTGCCGCCGGGCAACCCGCAGCTGATACGCGAAATCGCCCGCCGCTACCTGGAAAACGGCCTGGCCGTCGATCCCGACGAAATCATCGTCACCGTGGGCGCCACGGAAGCCATCAACCTGTGCCTGCAAGCGGTGGCCAAGCCGGGCGACACCATCGCCGTCGAGTCGCCCACCTTCTACGCCATGCTGATGGCCGTCGAACGGCTGGGCATGAAGGTGGTGGAAGTGTCCACCGACCCGTATGAAGGCATCAGCATCGAGGCGCTGGCCGACATCATGGCCCGGCAGCCGATCGCCGCCGTCATGGTGATGCCGAACTTCCAGAATCCGCTGGGCTTCCAGATGTCGGACCAGCGCAAGCGGGCCCTGGTCCAGCTGCTGGAGCAGCACGACGTGCCCGCCATCGAGAACGGCGTCTACAACGAACTGTATTACGGCGACGCCCACCCGTCCTCGCTCAAGTCCCACGACCGCAAGGGCCTGGTGCTGCACTGCTCCTCGTTTTCCAAGAGCCTCAGTTCCGCGCAGCGCGTGGGCTGGGCCCTGGCCGGACGCTACCGGGGCAAGGTGGAAGAACTCAAATTCCTCAACACCCTGGCCACGTCCTCGTTTCCCCAGCTGGCCATCGCCGAATACCTGCAAAACGATGGCTACGAACAGCATCTGCGCCGCACCCGCAAGGCGTATGCCCAGCAGGCGCGCATCATGGCGGCCGCCGTGCTGCGCTTCTTTCCTGCCGGCACGAAAATCTCGCACCCGCAGGGGGGCTACGTGCTGTGGGTGGAATTGCCCGGCAATATAGACTCCATGCAGCTGTACCGGCGCGCGCTCGAATGCAAGATCACGGTGGGCCCGGGGCGCATGTTTTCCGTCAGCCAGGCCTACAAGCATTGCATCCGCCTCAATTACAGCTATCCGTGGAGCGTGGACATCGAGCAAGCCATCATCCTGCTGGGCAAACTCATCACCGAATTCCTCTAGGCGCCCTCAGCCGCCCACCAGCGACATGCGCACGGTGGGATACTGCTTGCGCCCGCCAACCTGGTCCAGTGCGCCGCGCACTTCCGAATAGCGGTCGCCGCGCCGCTGCCAGTGCCGGCACAGCAGGCTTTCCAGCCCTTGCGCAGAATCAAGCCGGGGCCGCAGGTCGAGACCGTCCTGGGCGAACAAGCAGGTAAACAGCTTGCCGTCCGACGACACGCGCACCCGGCTGCAGTCGCCGCAGAACGGCTGCGACACGCTGGAAATGAAACCCACTTCGCCGCCGCCATCAAGGTAGCGGTAGCGGCTGGCCGTTTCGTGCAAGAGGGGCTTGCCTTCGCCCAGCGAAACGAGGGGGAATTCGGCCGCGATCAGCGCGCGCGCCGCCTCCGACGTGACGACATGCGTGCGCGACCAGGCGCCGATGCCGCCCACGTCCATGAATTCGATCAGGCGCAGCACCACGCCCGTGTGGCGGAAATGGCGCGCCAGCGGCACGATCTGGCTGTCGTTGACGCCTTTCTGCACGACCATGTTGACCTTCACGGGGTTCAAGCCCACGGATTGCGCCACCGCAATACCATGCAGCACTTTGTCGACGGGAAAATCGACGCCATTCATGCGCTGGAAAATGCCCTTATCGAGGCTGTCGAGGCTGACGGTGACCCGGTCCAGGCCCGCCTCCTTGAGCGAGCGCGCCTTGGCCGCCAGCAAGCTGCCGTTGGTCGTCAGCGCGATGCTCACGGCGCGCCCGTCCGGCGTAGTGAGCCTCGCCAGCGCCTCGATCAGTTGCTCCAGGTTCTTGCGCAGCAGCGGCTCGCCGCCCGTGATGCGGATCTTGTCGACGCCCAGGCGCACGAAGGCGCGCGCCATCGTCTCGATCTGCGCGAAGGACAGGCGCTCGCTGGACGGAAGAAATGGGTAATCGCTGGGGTACAGTTCGGCCGGCATGCAATAGGTGCAGCGGAAGTTGCACTGGTCGATGACGGAAATGCGCAAGTCCGTCAGGGGGCGCCCCAGCATGTCCACGCACGGTTCGATATGGCCTGGCGGCCGGAGCGCCGGCTGCGGATACAGGATGGTGTTCATTGTGCTTCCCCTCGATAGGCATTCGTCAGGGTCCAGCATAGGACGAATGGGGGCAGGCAAAGAGGTACAGTCCGGCGCTGGCCGATAGAGTACAGACGCGCCGGACCGTGCGCCTACGGCGCTGGCGGCGCGGCAAATACCGTGGCGCACAGCTCCGCGCCCGCCGCGCTGAGCTGTGCGCTGCCGCCGCCGCTCTCCGCCGTCGTCACGTTCACCAGTCCCGCGCTGGACAGCGCATTGAGCTGGCGCAACAAGGTGCTCATCTGTACCCCTGCCCGCTTGGCCAGCTTGGCCAGCGACCACGGTTTTGCGGGCGCTGCCTGCCGCGCTTCCCACAGCAGCGCCAGCAAGGCCACCAGCGCCGCGTCGATGCCGTCTTCCTGTTCCATGTTCGTCCTCGCTTCATGCTGGCAATGCCCGATGCACGTCCTGAGCCGCATCATAAATCAGCGGCATGGCGGGCGCGACGCAAATCGCCGCATGCCCATCTGTACTCTGTTTTTTTGTCCGGAACTGTGCGCCTACGGGGCAGTGCGCCGCCCCTACCATGTGATTGTCCCATCGCATATCATCAGGAGAGTCATCATGAGCAAGCCAAAGTCCGACGCGCGCATCGCGCCCTACACCCATGCAGCGGCCGGTTGGGGAGCCCTCAAGTACGTGGCCATCAACCTGTTCAAGGAAAAAGTCAGCGCGGGCAATTACCGTTCGCTGTTCGAGCAAAACCAGCCCGACGGTTTCGACTGTCCCGGCTGCGCCTGGCCCGACCGCGAACACGCATCGACGTTCGAATTCTGCGAAAACGGCGTCAAGGCCGTGGCTGCGGAATCGACGAGCAAGCGCGTGCGCCCCGAGTTTTTCCAGGAACACACGGTCGCCGAACTGATGGAACAGTCGGACTATGAGCTGGAACAGCATGGCCGTTTGACGGACCCCATGGTGTACGACGCGGCCAGCGACAAATACCAGGCCATTTCCTGGGACGATGCCTACGCCCTCGTGGCGCACCACCTGCACGCGCTGGACGACCCGGACCAGGCCGCCTTCTACACGTCTGGCCGCGCCAGCAACGAAGCGGCTTTCCTGTATCAACTGTTCGTGCGCGCCTACGGCACGAACAATTTCCCCGACTGTTCCAACCTGTGCCACGAAGCGACGAGCCGGGGCTTGCCGGAAACGGTGGGCATCGGCAAGGGCACGGTGCTGCTGGACGACTTCGAGCATGCGGACACCCTGCTGCTGTTCGGCCAGAATCCCGCCACCAACCATCCGCGCATGCTGGGCGAATTGCGCGAGGCGTCGCGCCGCGGCGCCGTCATCGTCTCCATCAACCCGCTGCACGAACGGGGCCTGGAGCGCTTCACCAGTCCCCAGCATCCGCTGGAAATGCTGACGGGCGGCAGCACCAACATCTGTTCGCTGTTCATCTGCCCGACATTGGGCGGCGACTTCGCGCTGATCAAGGCCATGGCCAAGCGCGTCGTCGAGCTCGATGACGACGCCGTCGCCCACGGCCAGGAGCGCGTGCTCGACTGCGATTTCATCGCCGAACACACGAGCGGCTTCGACGCCTTCGCGGCCGACCTGCGCGCGGAAAGCTGGGAGGTGCTGCTGGCCGAATCGGGCGTGGCGCGCGACAAGATCGAGGAGCTGACGCAGATCTATGTGAAGGGCAAGGCCGTCATCGCCACCTGGGGCATGGGCGTGACGCAGCACAAGAACTCGCTGGCCACCGTGCAGATCCTGTCGAACTTGATGATGATGCGCGGCAATATCGGCAAGCGGGGCGCGGGCCTGTGCCCCGTGCGCGGCCACTCGAACGTGCAGGGCGACCGCACCATGGGCATCGAGGAACAGCCGAGCAAGGAATTCCTCGACCGCCTGGGCCTCGTGTTCAACTTCGAGCCGCCGCGCCACCACGGCTACGACGCCGTCGGCACCATCGAGGCCATGCTGGAAAAGAAAGTCAAAGTGTTCGTCGCCCTGGGCGGGAATTTCTCGATGGCCACGCCGGACACGCCGCGCACCTGGGACGCGCTGCGCTCGTGCGACCTGACCGTGCACATCGCCACCAAGCTCAACCGTAGCCACCTCGTGCACGGCAAGGATGCGCTGATCCTGCCCACCCTGGGACGCACGGAAATCGACGTGCAGGAAGGCGTGGCGCAAGGCGTGACGGTGGAAGACTCGATGAGCATGGTGCACATCTCGTTCGGCATGAACCAGCCCGCCTCGCCCAATTTGCGTTCGGAAATCGCCATCGTGGCCGGCATGGCGCAAGCGACCCTGGGTAGCGAAAAGATCGACTGGCTGCGCTATTCGGGCAACTATGCGCTGCTGCGCGATTCCATCGAACAAGTGTTTGACGACTTTTTCGACTACAACTTGCGCGTGGCCAAGCCGGGCGGCTTCCACCTGAAAATCGCCTCGCGCGAACGCGTGTGGAAGACGGAAAGCGGCAAGGCGCAATTCCTCGTCAACGCCGTGGAACTGGACACGCCCATCCACCGTGCGCGCCAGCAATATGGCGAGCGCCTGATGGTGCTGATGACCACGCGGTCGCACGACCAGTACAACACGACGATCTACGCCATGGACGACCGCTACCGGGGCGTGTTCGGCCAGCGCCGCGTCGTCTTCATCAACAAGGACGACCTGGCCATGCTGGGCTTTGCGGCCGGCGACTGGGTCGACCTGATCGGCGTATGGCATGACGGGATCGAGCGCCGCGCCGACCGTTTCCTGCTGGTCGAATACGACATTCCGCGCGGCTGCATCGGCGCCTACTACCCGGAAACCAATCCGCTGGTGCCGCTGGACAGCGTGGGTTACGGTTCGCGCACGCCGACCTTCAAGTCCATCCCCGTGCTGCTGGCGCCGTCGGCCGCCAGCGCCTGAGCAGGAGCACGCCATGTTCGGTTTCGATACCCTGGACCTGTCGCGCGCGCAATTTGCGATGACGGCCATCTTCCACATCCTGTGGCCCATCTTGACGATCAGCCTGTCGCTGTTCCTGTTCGTCGTCGAGGCGCTGTGGCTGCGCACCAGCGACCCCGTCTACTACCGCCACGCGCGCTTCTGGAGCAAGCTGCTGGTGCTCAACTTCGCCGTCGGCGTCGTCAGCGGCATTCCCCTGGAATTCCAGTTCGGCACCAACTGGGCGCCGTTCTCGCACCACTCGGGCCAGTTCATCGGCAACATCCTCGGCTTCGAGGGCGCCATGGCCTTCATGCTGGAAGCGGGCTTCATCGGCGTCATGATGTTCGGCTGGGGCCGCGTCCCCAAGGGCGTGCACCTGTTTGCCACCGGCATGGTGGCACTGGGCTCCAGCATTTCCTCGTTCTGGATCATGGTCGCCAATTCCTGGATGCAGACGCCGGCCGGCGTGCGCGTGGCCGACGGCAAGATCATCGTCACCGATTACGTGGCCGCCATCTTCAATCCCGACATGGCCTGGGCCGTGGGCCATATGTGGGTGGCCGCCGTGGAAACGGGCTTGTTCGTCATCGCCGGCATTTCCGCCTGGTATATGTTCAAGCGCCGCGAACCGGCCTTCTTCGCCCGCTCGTTCAAGCTGGCCCTGATGCTGCTGCTCGTCATCGCGCCGCTGCAGGTCTGGCTCGGTGATTCCAGCGGCGTCGACGTCTTCAAGACCCAGCCCGCCAAGGGCGCCGCCATCGAAGGCCACTGGCACACGAACCGCGATGGCGAAGGGGCGGCCTGGTCGCTGCTGGCCTGGCCCAACCAGGCGGAACAGAAGAACGACTGGTCGCTCGAAGTGCCCGGCATGCTCAGCGTGATCGCCACGCATAGCGCCACGGGCAAGATCACGGGCCTGGCCGACATCGCCCGCGCGGACCAGCCGCCCGCGCTGCCGCTGCTGTACTACGCCTTCCGCGCCATGGCCGGCATCGGCATGTGGTTCGTGCTGCTGGCGTTCTGGACCTTTGTGGCCTGGCGCAAGGTGGGCGGACGGGTGCAGGAATTCGTGCGCAACCGCAAGCTGCTGCTGGCCTGGGTGCTGACGATTCCCCTGCCCTACATCGCCGTCGAGTGCGGCTGGATCGTGCGCGAAGTGGGACGCCAGCCCTGGGTCGTCTACGGCTTGCTGCGCACGCGCGACGCCGTGTCCGACGTGGCGGCCCACGCCGTGGCCGGCAGCATGCTGATGTTCTGCGTGTTTTACATCGTGCTGTTTGCCACCTTCTTTGTGTTCGCCAAGAAATGGCTGCAACGAGGCCCGGACGTGGCGCTGCTGCCGCCGCACGCCTCCCACCCCGTGGGCGCCCTGCTGCAGGCCCGGCACTGAGATGCGGCCCCATCAATCAAGGAGTATGAGGAGTATGAGGAATATAAAATGGATATGAATTCGCATGCCATGCTGGGCAATGCCTGGTTCGGCCTGATCGGCCTGATGCTGGTGTTTTACGTGGTCACGGACGGCTTCGACCTGGGCGTGGGCATCCTCAGCCTGTTCACGCGCCGCGAGCAGGAACGCAACCTGATATTCCAGTCCATCGAGCACGTATGGGACGCCAACGAAACTTGGCTGGTGGTGGTGGGCGGCGCCCTGTTCGGCGCCTTTCCCGGCGCCTACGCCACCTTGCTGGAACAGCTGTATATCCCCATCATGCTGCTGATCGCCAGCCTGATCATGCGCGGCGCGTCGATCGAATTTCGCCATGCGGCCGGCAACAAGCGCCTGTGGGACCTGGTCTTCGGCGCGGGCAGCCTGCTGGCCGCCGTGGCGCAGGGCGTGGTGCTGGGCAAGGTCATCACGGGCTTGCAGCCGGGCTGGCTGAGCGGCGTCTTCACGGCGTGCACGGCGCTGGGCGTGGTGGCCGGTTATTGCCTGCTGGGCAGCACGTATCTGATCAAGAAGACGGGCGGCGTGCTGGAAGCGGCCGCGCGCCGCTACGCCACGGCCAGCGTGCTGGCGACGGTCGCGGCCGCCATCGTGCTGTCGGCCGGCACCATGGTCTTCAGCGCCATCGGCCACGACCGCTGGGCGCAGCCGGGCGTGTTCGGCGTGCTGCTGTCGCTGGCCTGCATCGCCGCCTGCGCGTCTATCTACATCCTGTGGACCGTGCACGTGAACGGCGTGCGCGGCCCTTTCCGCGGCGCCATCGTGCTGTTCCTCGCCTCGTTCGCGGGCCTGGCCATCAGCTTTTTCCCCGACCTGGTGCCGGGCAAGCTGAGCATCGCTGCGGCCGCATCCGATGAGCCCACCCTGATCTTCATGCTGATCGGCATGGGTTCCATGCTGCCGATCATGATCGGCTACAACCTGTTCCAATACTACGTCTTCGAGGGCAAAGTCGTGCCCCGCAAGCATTGAGCGACATCACATATGATCATTCGGCCTACCACCAACTGGTTCCGCATGCTGTTCGTCTGGAACGGCTCGGTGCTGCAAACCATCATCCCGCAATTGCTGCTGATGCTGGTCGTCAGTTCCCTGGCCTTGCTGACGGACGGCCGTATCTTCGGCGTCAAGATTCCGCTCGATACGGCGCCGTTTCCCATGGTCGGCATCAGCCTGGCGATCTTTCTCGGCTTTCGCAACAATGCCAGCTATGCGCGCTTTGCCGAGGCGCGGCATATCTGGGGGCAATTGCTGATCGCCGCGCGGGCGCTGGCCTCCCAGGCGATCACCTACCTGCCGCAGCAGACAAGCGGACTGGACCAGCAGTTGCTGCTGCGCCGCCTGATCGCCTTTGTCTACGCGCTCAAGCACCAGCTGCGCCAGACGGACCCGCAGCAGGACCTGGCGCGCTACCTGCCCGCCGCCGAAGTACAGCAGCTGCAGGGCATGACCTTCAAGCCCGTCGCCGTGCTGCACACGGTGCGCGCCATGCTGCACGACGCCGCGCTGCGCCAGGGCGGCCAGACGCAGCTGCTGTGGATGCTCGACCACCAGCTCAACGACCTGGCCGCCACCGTGGCCGGCTGCGAACGCATCAAGAACACGCCGATCCCGTATCCGTACGGCGTGCTCGTGCACCGCACCGTGTACATGTACTGCTTCCTTCTGCCGCTGGGCCTGGTGGATGCCATCGGCGTGGCCACGCCCCTCATTTCCGTCTTTGTTGCCTACACGCTGTTTGCGCTGGAAGCCATCGCGCAGCAGATCGCCGAACCGTTCGGCCTGGCGCCCAACTGCCTGGCCCTCAATGCCATGACGCGGGAAACGGAACGCTCGCTGCTGGAATTGCATGGCGAGCCCCTGCCGCCCTCGATCCGGCCCTGCCCGCGCTATCAGATCGATTAACCGGAGGAAAAAATCATGGAATGCGACATCACCACCATCGAACGCGACGGCTACCTGGACGTTCCCATCGTGCGCCACCAGGGAAGCGAAGCCACGGCGGGCCGCGACATGGCGGCCGAGGAGTATCCCGTGGCCCTCGTCTACAACGGCATCGCCCACGCGGTGATGATGGCCACGCCGCGCGACCTCGAGGAATTCGCCGTCGGTTTTACCTTGACCGAAGGCATCGTCGGCAGCGTGCGCGACATCTACGACCTCGACGTGTGCTGCGGCGAGGATGGCGCGGAAGTGCGGCTGACCATCGCCCAGCCCGATTTGCTGCGCCTCAAGAGCCGCCGCCGCACCCTGGCCGGCCGCACCGGCTGCGGCGTGTGCGGCATCGAAAGCCTGGCCCTGCTGGACCTGGTGCCGGAAAAGATCACGCGGCCCCTGCCGCCGCTGGTCGCCAGCAGCGCCATCATCGGCCGCGCCGCGCGCGAGCTGCTGCCTTACCAGGAGCTGATGCACAAGACGGGCGGCGTGCATGCAGCCGCCTGGTGCACGGCCGAGGGCGCCATCGTCAAAGTGTTCGAGGACGTGGGCCGGCATAACGGCCTCGACAAGCTGATCGGCTACCTGGCCCTGCACCGCATCGCCATGCATGACGGCTTCGTCTTCCTGTCCAGCCGCGCCAGCTATGAACTGGTGCGCAAGTCGGCGCGCATGCATATCGGGCTCGTCGCCACGATCTCGGCGCCCACCTCGCTGGCCATCCGCATCGCGCGCCAGGCCGGCATGCAGCTGGCCAGCTTTTGCCGCCGCGACGGCTTTGTCGAATACACGGCGGAAGATGGGGAAAACAAGGGCCAGCATGCACCCTGAACGGCCGATGCTACATTCTTTGCCGTAAAGCAAGTGCACGCTTGACTTGGCGCCACGGCAGGCTTTCAATGGCCATTGTTTCCACTTATTAACATTGCCCCCGTGCCAGCGCGCGGCGCGGCAGCGATGAAAGGATGGCGCGATGGCCCTGGCACAGGAACAGCATCTGGCGGACACCTGGCAGACGGGCGGCTTGAAGCCGCGCACCTGCGACTGCGGCGGCACCGTCTTCACCATCCTGCACCAGCGCGTGATGGCGGACATGCGGCGCCGGCAATTCCTGGGCGGCGCGGCCGCCATGCTGGCGCCCTTCATCGGCTTGTCCACCAGCAGCGCCATCGCCCAGCAGCCGCAAGTGCAGCAACGGCCGTTGCTGCTGACCAATCTGCGCCTGTTCGACGGCACGGGCAAGGCGCCCCGTTCCGGCATCCACGTGCTGGTGACGGGCCCGACGATCACCGCCCTGCTGCCGGCCGGCGAAAAGGTGGAAGGCGCGCAAGTGATCGATTGCCAGGGCAAGCTGGTGATGCCGGGCCTGATCGACGCCCACTGGCACACCATGCTGGCCGCCATCAACCAGGTGACGGCCATGACCTCCGATATCGGCTATCTGTACCTGGTGGCGGCGCAGGAAGCGCAGCGCACCCTGCTGCGGGGCTTTACGTCCGTGCGCGATCCGGGCGGCCCCGCGTTTGCCTTGCAGCGCGCCATCGATGAAGGCATCGTCGACGGCCCCCGCATCTTCCCGTCCGGCGCCATGATTTCGCAGACCTCGGGCCATGGCGATTTCCGTTTGCGTTCGGACATTCCCCGTGCCGCGCATGCGCCGCTGGGCATGGCGGAAACGGCGGGCATGGCCATGATCGCCGATGGCGAAGCGGAAGTGCTGCGCCGCGTGCGTGAGCAGCTGATGCTGGGCGCGACGCAAATCAAGATGATGGCGGGCGGCGGCGTGGCATCCATGTACGACCCGCTCGACAGCACGCAGTATTCGGAACGCGAACTGCGCGCCGGCGTGGAAGCGGCCGCCGACTGGGGCACCTATGTGATGACCCATGTGTACACGCCGAAAGGCATACAGCGGGCCATCCGCGCGGGCGTGCGCAGCATCGAGCATGGCCAGCTGGCGGACGACGAATCCGCGCGCATGATGCGCGACACGGGCACGTGGTGGAGCCTGCAGCCCTTCCTGCAAGACGCGGATGCGAATGTGTACCCGGATGCGGCGCGCAAGGCCAGCCAGAGAATCGTCTCCGAAGGCACGGTGAAGGCGTATGCGCTGGCGCAAAAGTACGGCATACGCACGGGCTGGGGCACGGACATCCTGTTCAACGCAAAAAACACGCACACGCAAGGCCGCCAGCTGGCCAAGCTCACGCGCTTTTACGACCCTTTGATTCTGCTGGCGCAGGCGACGGGACAAAATGGCGAACTGCTGGCCCTGTCCGGCCAGCGCGCGCCCTACCCGGGCACCTTGGGCAAGCTGGCCCCGGGCGCGCTGGCCGACTTGCTGGTGGCCGATGGCGACCCCGTGAAAAACCTCGATTTCCTCGCCCGGCCGGAAGAAAACCTGCTGCTGATCATAAAGAACGGCCGCATCTACAAAGATAAATTAAGCGTACCGCTGGCCGGCTGAAGACTGGCGCGTTGGCAACAACGGTGGCTTGCCGCATAATGCGCGCATGTTCAAACTGACTTTTCTCGGCACGTCTTCCGGCGTGCCCACGCGCTACCGCAACGTCACGTCGCTGGCCCTGCAAACGACGCACAACCGCGACTGGTGGATGATCGATTGCGGCGAAGCCACGCAGCACCGGCTGCAGCGCCTGCCCCTGTCCGTGCACGACCTGGTGGGCATCTGCATCACCCACGTGCATGGCGACCACAGCTACGGGCTGCCGGGCTTGCTGGCCAGCGCCTCCATGACGGGGCGCAAGAAGCCCCTGCTGCTGATCGCCCCGGCCGCCATCAAGGCGTGGATCGACGCCACCTTGCTGCACACGGAACTGTTTTTGACGTATCCGCTGATCCACATCGACGTGGACAGCGCGCCGGTGGTGCACGAGGAAGCGGGCTTGAGCGTCTCGCGCCACGCGCTGTCGCACCGCGCACCGAGCGTCGCGTATCGTTTTACGCTGGAAACAAGCCGGTGGAAGCTGGACAAAGCGGCCCTGCAGGCGGCGGGCGTGCCGCCCGGTCCCGCCTGGGGCGTCTTGCAGGCGGGCCAGGATGCGCTGCTCGACGATGGCAGCGTCTTGAGCGCCGCCGCTTTCCGCCAGATGGAAACGCAGCGCGCCACGGTGGTGATCGGCGGCGACAACGACACGCCCGCCTTGCTGGCCGACGCTTGCGCGGACGCGCAGCTGCTCGTGCACGAAGCCACGTACACGGAAGCCATGCTGCAAAAGGTGGGCCCCGGTCCCACGCACAGTTCCGTGCAGCGCGTGGCGCAGTTTGCCGCAGCGGTGCGCTTGCCGAACCTGATCCTCACCCACTTCAGCGCCCGCTATCACCATGCGGACGGCATGGCCGAGCTGGAAGGGGAAGCGCGGCGGCATTACTCGGGCGAACTGTTCCTCGCGCGCGATTTCGACAGCTATGAACTCGATGCGGCCGGCGCGCTGACCAGGCTGCCCGCGAAATCCTCGCTCAGTGGGGATTGACGCCGTACTGCGCCGCATACTCGGCGGCCAGCGCGCGCGCTGCCTGCTGCTGTGACGGCGTGAGGATTTCCAGCAACTGGTCGCGGTTCTTGACCGATTGCTCGCTGCCCGCCTCGGCCGGCATGGCGATCCACGCGTACGCCTGCACGTAATCGAGTTCCACGCCCTGCCCTTGCGCGTACAGCAAGCCGTACTCGTTCTGCGCCGACAGGGAACCGGCCTCGGCCGCCTGTTTGTACCAGAACGCCGCCTCGGCATAGTCTTGCGCTACATCAATCCCCTTGCGGTAAGCCTGGGCCAGGTTGAATTGCGACTGGCCATCGCCCGCCTCGGCCGCCTGGCGCCCGTAGGCCAGCGACTGCGCCATGTCTTGCACGACGCCATCGCCGCTCGCATACATCAGGGCCAGATTGGCCAGCGACGGCGGAAAGCCGGCCTGCGCGGCGGCCGTGAATAATTCCACGGCCTTCGGCAAGTCCTGCGCCACGCCATGGCCCTGGTAATACAGGCTGGCCAATAAATGCTGGCCGGCGGGATCGCCCGTGCGGGCGGCCGCGTCGAATTGCTTGTATGCCTCGGCGTAATTACCGTCGTTATAAGCGAGAATGCCCGCTTCATTAAAAGATGCGCTGGAAACCGTCATGAAGATTCCTTGTTCGGGGATTTTTTCGCATTGTACACAGCCCTGTTACGCGCGAATGCACGATAGGAAATGGTGTGGCGCATAGCCCAAATCATGCGTTATGATCATTCTCCGCTCGATGCAATCCGCGCATTGTCCCCCCGTGCCAGCCCAAGAATATGTCCATGAAACTGATTGCTCTGCTTTTATCCCTGATTTCCACTTCGGCTTATGGCGGCACCTTGCATCTGGATAAAGCCGCGACAGGCAAAGTACGGCAAGCAGCCGATATCCGCTATGCGAATCACGATGAAAAACAGACGTACCGGCTGAAAATCGGCAGCCAGTGGATCAAGGGCAGTTGCAGCAGCAGCGGCACGGGCAATTTGCACGCCCTGCTGCTGGACATGAATTTCGACGGCCATGCCGACCTGTGGGTGACCGGCTATACGGATAGCCAGGGACGCATACGCTGTTCCGACGTGTGGTTATGGGATGCGCCAGCGAAAAAATACAGTTTCAATCAAGCATTATCGGCAATTCCGAATCTGAACATCGACATAGCCGGTCAAAGAATCGAAGGGGGCATCCCCAATTGCGGCTGCGCGGCGCAATGCTTTTACGAAGACAGCTATGCGTGGCGGGCCAATACATTAATCGCCATCGCCCGGCGCGCCCAGGATTGCGAGCGTTACCGGGAATACGGATTGAATGACAAGAACGAATTGATTATCGTCAAGGATGAAATCATCGATAGCGGCAATCCCGGCCAGCAGGCAAGCGAAAATAGCAAAGTCTTTGACTGGCAGCGCCATGCGCAAACCATGCGCAAATCCTGGGAATGAGGTTTATCCAACCCCATACCCGCCACAGACACGACACCAGCGAGTAATCACATGACGACACATCCAGCCTCCATCACCTTCCATGCCGCCAATGCGGACGATACGGCCGCCTTCATCGACTTGCGCGGCAAGACGCGGCAAAACGCCGTGTCTGCGGAACGCCTGGCGGAAGTGGGCATCACGGCAGAATCCTGGGCCGGCATGATGCGCTCGGGCAACCTGCCTGGCCACGTCTGCCATCACGACGGCCAGCTGGTCGGCTACTGCTTTGGCGCGCGCGACACGGGCGAAATCGTCGTCCTGGCCCTGCTGCCGGAATTCGAAGGCCGGGGCATCGGCAAGACCATGCTGGAACGGGTCATGACGGAACTGCGCGCGCAAGGCCACCAGCGGCTGTTCCTCGGCTGCTCCGACGACCCCGCTTCGCGTTCGTACGGCTTTTACCGCTACCTGGGCTGGACCTCGACGGGAGAGAGGGACAAATACGGCGACGACATGCTGGAGTTTCGCTTTACGGCCTAGCGCCTAGCCCGGCACGCGGCTGGCATCCCACACGCGCAGAATCTGCGTGATCGCGGCGTCCAGCACGGCGTAGCCCACGCCATCGCGCGCCTGGATGGAGACGCCCGACAGAAAGCTGTCGAAGACGGCCGCCAGCGCCGCTGCATCCGTACCAGCGGGCAATTCGCCGCCGGCCATGCCCCGCTCCACGCAGCGCACGAAGCCGGCGCGCGTGCGCGCGCGCGAAGCCGTGAGGGGTGCGGCCACGGCCGCATGCTCGGCCGTCGGCGCGCTCATGCAGCCGAGCGCCACCATGCAACCGGGCGGATGGCCCGCATCGGACTGCATGCTGGCCGACTGCCGCAAGGCCAGCTCGATGGCTGCGCGCGGCGCCAGGCCATCGTCCCACAGGCATTCCGTCACGCGCGCATACGTGTCCAGATAGCATTGCGCCGCCTCGCGGAACAGCGCTTCCTTCGAGCCGAACGCCGCATAAAAGCTGGGCGCGGAAATGCCGCCGCCCAGGCTCGCCTTGAGCTGGCTCAAGGACGTCGATTCATACCCTTGCTGCCAGAATAAAAACATGGCCTGCTCGACCGCAGCCTGCCGGTCGAACGTACGCGGCCGTCCCATTTGCGCCATCCATCCTCCTCTTCACCTACTTACATACTACTCGATACAGAAGTCATTGACAACGCGGTGCGCACTCGCCTATATTTATACCGATCGATATATATGTACCGCAACGACGGTCGGGGGCACTCCTGCGCCCGATCACTTGACAAGGATGTTTGCCGTGAATCACGCCACTATCACTACCGGAACCAGCCCTGCGCTGGCCGACCGCCTCCCCGTCGCCGGCTTGCTGGCCCTGGCCATGACGGGTTTTATCTGCATCGTCACGGAAACCTTGCCCGCCGGCTTGCTGCCGCAGATCAGCGCGGGCCTGGACATCAGTGCCGCGCTGGCCGGGCAAATGGTCACGGCCTATGCGCTGGGCTCCCTGCTGGCCGCCATTCCGCTCACCATCGCCACGCGCGGCTGGCGCCGCCGCAACGTGCTGCTGCTGACCATCATCGGCTTTCTCGTGTTCAATACCGTCACGGCCCTGTCGTCCCACTACTGGCTGACCCTGGCGGCCCGCTTCTTTGCGGGCATGGCGGCCGGGCTGGCGTGGAGCTTGCTGGCCGGCTATGCGCGGCGCATGGTGGCGCCCCACCAGCAAGGCCGCGCCCTGGCGCTGGCCATGGTGGGCGCGCCCGTCGCCCTGTCCCTGGGCGTGCCGCTGGGTACCCTGCTCGGCTCCCTGGTGGGCTGGCGCGCCGCGTTCTGGATCATTTCCGCCCTGACATTGATCCTGATCGCCTGGGTGCTGGCCAAGGTGCCGGACTACCCGGGCCAGTCCGTCCACGAGCGCCTGCCCCTGCGCCGCGTGTTCACGACGCCGGGCGTGCGCCCCGTGCTGGCCGTCGTCATTGCCTGGATGCTGGCACACAATATTCTCTACACCTACATCGCGCCGTTTGTCGCCCCGGCCGGCTTGACGGGCAGAATCGACCTGGTCCTGCTTGTCTTCGGCGCCGCCGCCATGGCCGGCATCTGGATCACGGGCAAGCTGGTCGAGCGCCACCTGCGCGCCACCGTGCTGGCCAGCCTGGCCGTGTTTGCCGCGACGGCCCTCGTGCTGGGTGTCGCGTCGCACTTGCCTGCCGTCATCTACGTGGGCATGGCCGTCTGGGGCCTGAGCTTTGGCGGCGCGGCAACGCTCTTGCAGACGGCGCTGGCCGATACGGCCGGCAGCGGCGCCGACGTGGCCTTGTCGATGAATGTGGTGGCGTGGAACGGAGCCATCGCGGCAGCAGGCGTGGCGGGCGGCGCCCTGCTGGAAGCCTGGGGCGCGGGCGCCTTCCCCTGGGCCATGGCGAGCTTGCTGGTGCTGGCCTTTGCCATTGCCTGGTCGGCCCGCAAACATGGCTTCCGCCCGGGACGGCGCAGCGGCGGCGCGCCCGTGGCCGGGCATTGACATGGCCGTCGCTTAATCGGCAGCGGGGATGGACAGGATGCGGGGCATTTGCCCCGTGTATGCGAGGAAACGCACCATGGCCCCATGCGACAGCGCCACGGTGGCCGTGTTGCGCAGCGGATGGGCTTGCACAGATTCAGCGTCCCACACGGCCTGGTCCAGCACCAGTTCCACCGTCTGCGTGCTGTCGTGCAGCAAGGCAAACAGGCTGACGTTACCGTCAGGGCTTGCTTTCGTCCTCTTGCTTGTCGGCGGCCGCCAGCCCCCAGTCATTCCAGCCTTCGCCAAACAGCTCGATGGGATGCTGCGTGCGCTCGGAACCATTGCCACAACGCATGGCGTCCGGCGGACAATATTTGTCGCAGCCCCAGCAGATGCGCTCAGGATTCCTGGGGTTCAAGGGAAACGGTTTGGCCATGGGTTTGGGCGATGGAGCCGGTTGGAGTCTCGCCGACGACTGTAGACCTGGCGCGGGAAGCGGTCAAACGAATTTCGGTGGAGAACTTGTCCGGGATCAATTCTGCGCAGATGGCTGGTGTGACGGCAAAACGCAGTACCCTTCCAGCACGATGCGCGCCACGTTGACACTGCCATCGGCGGCCGGCTGCGCCTTCAGTTCGTCCAGCGCGTACACCATCGTCACCATGGCGCCAGGCACGAACAGCTTGATATCCTGCTTGCGGTGCGCGTAGATGCCCTCATCGACGGTCGAGCCATCGGCCAGGCGCAGGGTGACGCTGTTGACTTGACCGCCGCGGCGGCTGTCCTGGCCCGCGAAATATATGCGCTCTATGATGCCCGTCAACGTTTGCGTCCGGATGCGGCCCGCCTTGATGCTTTCCCACCAGGCGTCGGAGGCGAACAGGCCGTGGCGGCCTTTCAAGCCCATGTGGGGCCTGGCGCTGTCGAGGGTGAGGGCCTGGGTCTTGGCAATGCGGCCGGGGTCTTGTGCCAGGGCTTCGGCGAGGGTGTAGACGGGTTTCATAAGGTGCAGCAATTCCTGGTCAACATGTCTGATACGGTGAGGATGGCGGGTTTGACGCAAGCGCGTCCCCGCTCAGGGCTGAGGTCGCATGCAGGAGCGAGCGGCAGCACCCCACCTTCTCGCGGCCTATTGCATCGAGGCATCCTCCTCAATGTTTGCGCCGCACGACGTAGGCGTTGCCCGCCGGCTCAAAACCCAGCGTCGGATAATAGGACATGGCATCGGGAGCGGAAAGCAGTATCAGGGACACTTCGTCGCCGATGACTGCCTGGGTGCGCCTGACCAGCTCTGTGCCGATGCCCAGGCCCTGATATTGCTTGTCCACCGCCAGGTCCGAGAGATAGCAGCAATATGCATGGTCGGTCAGCGAACGGGCCAGCCCTACAAGCTGGCCATCCACCCATGCCGACAGCAAGAGGCAAGGCGCGGCAAACATGCGCGCGATTCGCGGGAGATTGGCGGTCGGCCGCTTGATGCCGGATTGATCGAAGACACGGACAACATCGAGCAGATCCAGAGGAAAGTTATGACGGTATTCGACAGTGATGTTTTTCATTGATTCACGGGTGTAAGGGGTTTGCGCATGGCGCGTTCAATGTTCAATGGTTGATCCGGGCCCGGCGGCTTGCAGGCCCGGGAAGAAACCTCTTGTATGCAGGAGTATAACCAGCGATCATCCAGGCCTGTGGACGATACGACAGAAGCGGGCGGAGGCAGCGGGATCTGCCGATGCATGGCGTGGCGGCGCCCGGAGCGCGCGCCAGAAACCATGCTGCTGCCGGGTGACCGCCGGCCCCATCGCCGGCATGCCCGTACGCTGATTCAAGCGCCTCCGACCTGTTAAAATACATGCAAATTTCAATCAGTGAACCATGAATAACCCGGAGTTTTTCAGCTACAAGGAATGTGCTTAAGCAATGAAAGCCATTATATTCTGCACCAGTTTTATAAAAGATGCGCCGTCATGGGAAAGCCGGTATCAACGGTGGCTCGACTATTACGAAAACATTCCAATCAATGCCGTCAAAAAAATAATGATAGACGATGGCTCGCCATTTCTTCCGCCTGCTGAAATCATCAAGACGGTTTCCAATAAAGATGCGCTGGCTTCCAATGGCGACAATAATCTCATCATTCGCTTCGATAACAATCTGGGACGACAAAGCGGGGCTGACTACCCCGGCTGGTGGCGGAGCTTTCTCCATTCCATCAATGTGGCAAATGAATTAGGTGTCGACAAGATCATCCACATCGAATCGGATGCCTATATCATGTCGCCGCGCCTGGTAAATTTCATCAATGAAATAGAATCAGGCTGGAACGTCTTATGGTCACCGCGCTATCGTTTTCCCGAGACGGCCATTCAAGTCATCTGCCGGGATCAATTCGGCATCTTCGAGAAATTCAAGGACGACAACCCTAGCCTGGCTTTCCCGGACATCGCGGAAAATCTGCTTCCTTTCACAACTGTACACAAGCAGTTCAAAGGGGACCGCTACAGCGATTTCACGAAAAACAGATGGATATTCCGTTCTCGAAAATTCAACAAGATTCCAATCTTCAAGTGGAAGTTTTTCTGGGAAACGATACCGCCGGATGCTGACTTTGTCACCCAAGGCATCAGCAGTCAACAATTCACATATCGACGGGGTGAAAAAGCCTGACTGCGTCACGCTGAAAACCCGCCAGCGCGCAATGCCTGGCGATACTCCCCTATTCCTATCCAATATCGAACAGACCCGGCAAGGCTTGTCAATATGTTGCTACCGTCCCCATTGAATGAGCGCATGTGCGCCGCCCTGATTGCCTCTCTTTTTCTTATTACAGGCATCTCGCCGGCACGCGCGTCCACGCTGGACGAGGATCGGACACGCGGCGACATACAAGGCTTGTTTGAGATAAGGGAGGCTGCCGTCAAGTTCATTGCAGCAGAGAATCTAAAAGATGGCACAAAGTGGCAAGTCATGGAACCAAACCGGAAGATTCTGGTCAGCACATGCGCGGCGCCCTTGCGTGCCACATGGGTTCCGAAGAGCTACGGCCTGTCTGCACCCAATGTCGCCGTGAGTTGCGCCAGGACCGTAAAGCCCACGCCCCAAAAGAAATGGGAAGTGTTCGTGCCGGTCAGCCGATAAGGTGTTCATCGCGCATAACTGCTCGCGTGGAGATTCAGGCGCCTGCGATGCGGCGGCGCCATAACTTCCCGATCAAAACCACCCACTTCGTGCAAGCAGACAAGGGCAGATATAATGATGGATTCATATCCGGCCCGGACAACAACGCAACATGAAAACATTACTCATCGCTTCGCTGGGAATTCTGTCACTGCTTCAAGCATCATCGTCCTTCGCAGAGAATCTCAATGGAAAAAATCTCTATGTGCAGAGATGTGCCATGTGCCACGGCGTGGATATCAAGGGAACCGGGCCATTGGCAAACAAAAGCAATCCGCCCACACCTGACCTGACAACATCCGCTTTCAAAAAACGCCTCAAGGATTATCCGGGCGTCATTGTTTCATCGGTAATATTGCGTCCCAATGGAGACTTGATTCCAAAAACCCTGAAAGAGAATGGCGTCAAGGTGGCGCCGTATGCCTGGCGGGTCAAGGATTTTCGCGATTTAAATGAGTACATGAGTAATGTGATTGCAAAGAATCGATAATGCCGGAATGAAGGGTCGCTACGAAGACCCATCCTGAGAAAAAAATAAACATCGCCGTCCTGCTAAAATTCAGGAGTGCAATAAAAAAGCCAGTCAACTGACTGGCTTTTTTATTATGTCGGACTTTCTTGAAACTGTTTTGCATTATCACAAATCTCATACCATGCAGGCTTGGAGCCGACATACACGTGAAATTGCATTCTTACCTCAGGGTCATCATCCAGGCAATTCACCGAGATTGGAAATGAATCACTCTCTGAGCCAATCTCGCCCAAAGAAGTCCCGCAGTGCTTGCAAAAGGTTCTTGCATATGTAAACGGTGGCTCTGGCGCATATCGCTGAATAAACTCCCGCCCTTCCAGCAAGGTAAATGAGCTTTTATCAACGAACGCCAGGGCGCTCGCTCCGGCCTTCCGGCAACGAGAACAGTGGCACATGCCCATCACGGCTGGGGGCGATGCCAATTCAAACTTTACCGAGCCGCAGCAGCAACTGCCTTTGATCATGAGATGTCCTGTTTGAAAGTTGACACTGTATTTTTACACAGTACTTTCAGGCAGGCAAGGCATACGTGGAGGCACGTTCAGAACCCAGGACAGAAAGCACCGTGCGGGCGCGGGAGTCGGGTCCAGCATGCATACGCGAACGGATGCGACGAACCGATGCGGCATCCCCTTCAAGAACGAAACACAGGTCACGGACCTGGAAAATTCGCTCGGCATCGCGCTTCGCTCATGAGAAGGCCAACTCCAGGCCGAGCATCCTGACAAAGATGAAGGTAACGAGACCCAGGCTCAGCAGCAATAGCCCGAAGATGGCGATCACCTTGCCGCTCGCACGCAGCACCGCGCGATTCTGCTTCGCCTTGTCCTTATCCTTCTTGCCTTGATCGTAATGCCACTTGATGGCGAAGAACATGCCCGTAGCGAGCACGAGAGCCTTGAACGTAACGAAGACTATAGGGGTCCAATCTATCATTTTGAATATTTCCAGGCTATTACTTGACACTATCTGTGGTGAGGAACACTTCCTCAAAACGCTGCTTCAGCAGCAACTGCTCCAACCCATCCCCCAGGCACCCTGTCTGACTCTTTCATTATAGCCAGCCATGACATAACAGTGGCATCGGGCGCAGTGAGGTGCCGAATGCGCATGAGAGCAGAGAAAACGTCAGCAACTGCCATACAAGCATGGTGTTGCTCTACGTTATGATGCATACTACATGAAAACAATCTCCATACATTGAGACAAAATGTCCCAGTTGAAAACCATACAAGATGAAGATTTAACCAACTGGCTGCCGCGCCTGACCCCGAACAAAGGGCCGCGTTTCCTGCAGATTGCCGATGCGCTGCAGGCGGCGGTGGCAATCGGCTCCCTGACCCCGGGTGACCGCCTGCCCCCGCAGCGCCAGCTGGCAGCCCAGCTGGGCGTCGACCTGACGACGGTCACGCGCGCATACGACGAAGCCAGGCGCCGCAACCTGCTGGAGGGCCGCGGCGCTCGGGGCACCTATGTCGCGGCGCCGAAAGTCGAATTGACGGCGGTCCTCGACCTGAGCATGAATACCCCGCCGCCGCCCGATGGCGTGGACTTCGACGACATGTTGAGACTAGGCCTGTCGCAAGTACTGATGCGGGCAGATAATGAATTGCTGATGACTTACCACCTGGGCGGGGGAAGCGACTCCGACCGCAAGGCCGGCAGCAAATGGCTGGCACCGATGTTCGGGCATCTGGATTCCCGGCAGCTTGTTGTCTGCCCCGGTGCGCAAGCGGCGATCGCCGCATTGATCCTGGCGCTGACGGAGCCTGGCGACGCGATCCTGGCAGAGCCCACCAGTTATCCCGGCTTGCGTGCGGCAGCGGCGCAATTCGGCCGGCACGTCATTGCCGTGGAAGCGGACGAGCACGGGATGGTGCCCGAGATGCTGGAGCAAGCGTGCCGCCAGCACAAGCCTGGGCTGATCTACCTCAATCCGACATTGCAGAACCCGACCGCCATCACCATGCCGGAACGCCGGCGCAAGGAGCTCGCCGGCATCGCGCAGCGCTGCAATGTACGCATCGTCGAGGACGATCCCTACTGGCTCCTGGCCGATGCCCCGCCACCGCCCGTTGCCACGTTTGCCCCGGAACACGTGTACTACATCTCCACCCTGTCGAAATGCCTGACGCCCGGCTTGCGTGTCGCCTTCGTGCTGATACGCGACCCGGTTGAGCGCGAACGTTTCCTGGTCGCGCTCAGGTCATTTGCGCTGATGGTCGCGCCGCTGACGGCCGCCCTGGCCACGCAGTGGATACTCGACGGTTCGGCCGACGGCCTGTTGCAAGGCGTACGCAAGGAGGCGCGCCTGCGCCACCGGATGGCCCGCGATATCCTGGCGGGGCGCTACTGCGGCTCTGGTGACGGCCTGCACGTATGGCTCGAGCTGCCGGCGTATTGGAACTCCTCGCAGCTGGCGCGTGCGGCCGACAGCTCCGGCATCGCAGTCACGCCGGCGGAGGCATTTGCAACTGGCAGCGTATCCGTGAATGCCATCCGGATCTCCCTGGGCAGCATCAAGGACCGCGGACGCTTGCAGGCGGGCCTTCAGCGGCTGTCGCATCTGCTTGCGCGGCGGCCCGAGTCGTTCAGCGCGGCCGTGGTTTGACTGTCCACGCGCGCGGGTCAGTTCCGTCACTCAGACACGGACTGATACGTTGGGTGCGGTAAAAGCCGGGGCAGTCGAAAGATAACCGGGGTCACGAACGCGCGCCCGCCGCGGCGCGCGAAGCTGCCGCGCGACGACAGCGATCCCCGGTCAAACCCATATGCGGTACAACCAATAGCTCTCATCCGTCTGTGCAAGCGTAATCAGCTCGCGCGGGCTGGCGCCGACCAATTCGCGTGCATCGCGCGACAGATGCGCCTGATCCTCATAGCCTGAACGGGCCGCCACGTCGGACAGCGACGTTTTCCCCTGCTGCTGCTCGCGCGTCGCAGCCACCAACGATTCCTCGGCCCGCGCCAGGCGGCGCAGCATACGCAAGGGATGCCCTGTCCATGTCCGCACGCGGCGCTCCACCATTCGTGCGCTGCGTCCCGCGCCTGCGCTTGCGGCCCGCAGGGCGAGCGCCTGCAGCCAGTCGTGGATCGGCGCCCAGAATGCGCCCTCGGAGCCCCGCTCCTGGCGCCAGCGCGGCTCCAGCCAGTCTTCCAGCACGGCGATACGGGCCTCATCGTCCGCCGCCGCCAGCAAGGGCGCCGACAGCGCCCGCCATTCGTCACCGAGCGCCGCGCCAAGTTCGGCCATATTGTTGATCTGAGCGGACATGTCCATCCCGGTCAGCCGATGCAGCGCGTCGGCAAAGAACAGCACCGTAATCGTGTGTACGGGGCCGGGATTGGCAGTGATGCAGGGCTGCGTGCGCGGACCGGAAAAGACCGCCTCGCCGGGGCCCGCCTCCTCGCCGGTGGCCGGCTCCACCAGTGTGGCATTTCCCTCGATCATCCATGTAATGGCGCAGAACGGCGTCGCGGGAAAGCGGTTAAGACGCTGTTCCGGCGGCAACGGGGCAGAGCACATGGTGCTGCGTACCAGCCAGGCACGTACGCAGGAAGCCAGTGCCACGCGCGGGGCAACGAGGCGTGCGACAGTCGGCGGGCAGATGGCATCAGGTGGCGTCATGCAAGCATTGTAGCGTGTCGCAAACGTTCAAGACCTGCTTGCCTGAGCAAACGATACTGCCTTCATCATCTGCCAACCGAGAGAGTCTCATGAACACAGCCGCCATGCCCGTCTCGCGCGAGATCGCCGACTTGCCTGCCGCGCCCGCGCTGCCGTTTCTCGGCAATGCGCACCAGCTCACCCCCCGCACTATCCACCAGACCATGGAAAAGTGGAGCGGGCGCTACGGTCCGATATTCCGGGCCAGCATAGGCAGCCGGCAAGTGGTGGTGCTGTCTGACAGCACGGCGATCACCCAGGTACTGCGTGCGCGGCCCGACACCTTCCGCCGCCCCGCCGTGACGGCCGATATCTCGGCCGAACTGGGCGGCGCGCCCGGTCTGCTGCTGGCCGAGGGCGACGCATGGCTGACGCAGCGCCGCATGGTGATGCACAGCTTTTCGCCAGCAATGGTCAGGGCGTATTTCGCGCGTCTGCGTCAAGTGGGCCTGCGACTGGCGCAGCGCTGGAACGCTGCGGCAGAAGCGCAGCAGGAGATTGATCTTTCTGGTGACCTCAAACGCTACACGGTCGATGTGATTGCCGGTCTCGCCTTTGGTAAAGACGTCAATACGCTGCTCAACGGCGACGACAAGCTGCAGGAAGACGTGAGCGAGGTGATGGCCGGGGTAGCCCGCCGCTCGCTGATGCCGTTCCCTTATTGGCGCTGGCTGCGGCTTCCCGCGGACCGGCGCCTGGAACGCAGCGTACGCGCATTGCAAGCGGCAACGGACGGTTTTATCGACCAGGCACGCCAGGCGCTTGCGGCCGATCCTGCGCTGCGCGCCCAGCCCGTCAACATGCTGCAAGCCATGCTGCTGGCCGCCGGAAAACCGGATAGCGGCGTCAATCATGCTGTCATTTCTGGCAACGTCTCCACCATGCTGCTGGGCGGCCAGGAGACGACTGCCAGCGCGCTCGCATGGCTGATATGGCTGCTCTGGCAGAATCGAACCGCACTGGAACGTGCGCAACAGGAAGTACTGAGCAAGATATCCGATATCAATACGATGACACCGGAACAGGTCGACGGGCTCGACTATGTGGAGGCATGTGCGCTTGAAGCCATGCGCCTGAAGCCACCCGCGCCATTCCTGCCGCTGCAGGCGCTGTGCGAGACCACGGTATTGGATGTGCGCCTGCCGGCAGACACCCTGCTGTGGTGCGTATTGCGGCACGACAGCAGGGCCGAGGCGTTCATACCCGAAGCGCAGCGTTTCACACCGGAGCGTTGGCTGGTTAACGATGGCGCTGCCCGCCAGTTGTCCCTGCCGTTTGGCGCCGGGCCAAGAATGTGCCCAGGGCGCTACCTGGCGCTGATGGAAATCAAGGTAGCGATGGCAACGCTGCTGGCCAGCTTCGATGCCACGCAAGTCCGGCCGTTGACTGGCGCCGCACCCAGTGAAGTGATGGGTTTCACGATGACGCCCACGCCGCTGGCGATCACCCTGCGCCAGCGGGGACCGGCGGCAATGGACTGATCGCGCCTGGACAGGGATCTTCTTATGGGGGGTTATCTCCAGCGCGGTGGTAGGCGGCGCCAACGCTCCGAGGCCATGGGGCAGGTGACGTTGGCAAGCACGGCAGGTTCTGTTGCCCTCGGGATCGTGGAGGCGATCCAGCCACTCTATCGACATGCCGTAGTCGAGCCGGTGCTGCTGGCGTGCGTGCTGTTTCAATGTGGCAGCGGAACATGGATGGTGATGCAGAAATGGAAAAAACGCTCCGGACTGGTAGCCTGGCTGCAGGCCGGATCGGGGATCTACCTGGCCCTGTTCCTGCTTTTTCATGTCGGTGCAGTCCTGTTCGGCCGCGCCGCGCTCAAGCTCGACACCAATTTCTACTATGCCGCTGCCGGTTTTGTGCGGATGCCATATGCATTGTTGTTTGCGCCGTACTATTTCTTCTCGGTGTGTGCCCTGTTCACGCACCTGGGCTGTGCCATGTATTGGCAAGTCCAAGCGCGCTCCCTGACGGTGCGCAGGCTCGCCATTGGCATCCCGGCGGGAGTCGGCCTGCTGGCCGCCCTGCTGATTGACCTGGCTTTCGCGGGCATGCTCCATCCGCTCGACATTCCCGCGCAATACCTGACCATTTACCAGTAAGCCGGGCGTGACGGCACCGGGCCGGAGCACGCATGGAAGAGACATGGCGCGTCCCACGCCATCACAGCATCCGCACCAAAAACCACTGCGGCTGAGCGCGCGAGGTTCAGATTCAAGGCCACTCGCTGTTGACGCTGAATTGGCACGCACCCGGCTGCGCGAACCGATTGCCGTTTTTGCCAGTATTTACTTGAACATACAGGCGCCTTGTTGCACAATCAGCCATTTTCCTGGTGAGAGATGCGCGATGAGTGACTTGAAAGCGGCCGGTGCCCTGACGATGGCAGGTGTGACGGCCAGCGAGATCGAGGGCGATAACACGCCGCAGCGGACCAGTGCCGCGCCCATTGCGAACTGCGCCAACTGCCAGGCGCCGCTGGGCGGCGCTTTTTGCCAGGCCTGCGGCCAGTCGGCCCATATCCACCATTCGCTGCTGCACCTGGCCGAAGAAGTCATGCACGGCATCCTGCACTTCGACGCCAAGGCCTGGAAGACGCTCCCGCTGCTGGTGGCCTTTCCGGGCCGCCTGACGCGCCGCTACATCGACGGCCAGCGCAAGAACTATGTTTCGCCGCTAGCGCTGTTCCTGTTCATGGTCTTCCTGACCTTCTTCGTCACCTCGTTCGGCAGCGGCCAGCTTCTCAGCCGCGACGCCAATATCGCCTCGCTGACCAACCACGCCGCGTCTGCCAAGCTCCGGGTCGAGCGCAATGAGCAGGCGCTGGCTGAAGCCCGCAAGGCCAATACCGGGGTCGCTGGGGTCGAAAAGGCGCTGGCCGTGTCGCGCAAGCTGCAACACGAAGCCGAGCAACGCCTGCTGTACGTCGTATCGCCAGAAAAAGTGAACAGCGAGGAGGCCATTGAGCTGAGAGAGCCCGGCTGGTTCGACAAGACTCTCTCCAAGATCGCGTCCAGCCCACCCAATCCCGACGCCGATTTTCCGGAGCTGGAAAAAAGCTTTCGTCATGCCGCCGAGAATCCCGAGTTGGCGTTTTACAAGCTCAAGAACACGATCTACAAGTTCTCGTTCCTGCTGATCCCGATCTCGCTGCCCTTCATGTGGCTGATGTTTTTCTGGAAACGCGACGTGACCATGTACCAGCATGCGGTGTTCGTGCTGTACTCGCTGTGCTTCATGTCCTTGCTGTTTACCGTGCTGATACCGCTTTCGATACTCAACCAGGGCTGGCTGATCGGATTGCTGGTGTGCCTGGCGCCACCCTTGCACATGTTTCTGCAGCTACGCGGCACCTATAACCTGGGCAAATGGGGCGCGCTGTGGCGCACTTGCATGCTGCTGGTAGTGGCCAATATCGTGTTTTGCGTGTTCATCGTGCTGGTGTTGATGAAGAGCGTGCATTAGCAAGTACGAGTGGCTGGTCGGATACGGACTGATGCGCTTGCTGTACAAGCTGGCTCAGTTGAAGACCCAATTGGAAACACGAACGTGCGCCCTCGCGGCGCGGGGCTGCCGCGCCGCGGCATTCGGGGCTGGACCGGTAGGCCAGCCCTTCGAATCTCGCACGCAGGGCGCGAAGGCGCCCTGCGTGTGAGATTCAAATATCTAAGTTTTAAAGGCTTTCAAGCCACCATACGCGAACCGTACCTACCATACTACCTACACATAAAAATCGCTACAAAAAGTCTTTGTATGCCTGCACCAATGCGATTTGGCCATGAAAATCAAATGTATAGGTTGAAATGGCGCGCAGCCGCATGGCCGCGCGCATGGCATCATGCGCGCAGAACATTAACTATGGTGACACATGGAGCAATTTCATTTCCTGGTAGGCGAATTCAAAAAGAATAGCCCATTTATTCCTGCCGCCGTCAGCGCGCAACTGTTTGCCTGGTTTGAGCAGATGGGCGAGCGCGTCGATCGCTACGGCAGCAAGACCGGCAAGGTCGTCAAGTTTTCGCAGAAAAACTACGAGAAAACCCTGTTCGCACCTGATGCCGACAGCATCAGCCTGTATTCGCCTCGAGTCGTACCACCCGACGATATAGACGAGTGGGCGAACTGCGACGTTCTTTCCCTGTATTCAAATAGCTCTTCGCTGATACTGGCTGTCAACGCCAGCAAACTGCCGTTGGCGCAGCTGTTTCAAAGTGCAGAGGGCATATCTGGCTTGCTCGATCATTGCGATTATGTGTACGGCTACAGCGAAACGCTGGGCTATGGTACGGGTTACGCCGGCGGCTATCGGATAATCGATGAAGCCCATCCATATATACCGGCCAGTTCCGATCCTGGCAATAACTGGGGCGCCATCCAGCGCAACGGGCTGCAGTATGAGCACATACGCGACGTGTATCCCATCAGTATTTTCAGCCAGTCCAGGCTCGACGCGCTACCGCCGGAGCGTCAACAGGCATTGCGCAAGGCGATGCAGGCATATGGCAGCAGTAATACGCAAGACGGCAGAACGCACTGGATTTTAAGCGGCGAGGAAGAGGCGGCGGCCCGGAGCGACCTGCAAGCGCATGCCATGCTGGGTTCCTTGATCGACCCACGCAACCGGTAAGGGCTGTAACCTGTTGCAACTTGCATTCCGAACCGGCTTGCGCACTTCCGAACCGCTTGCCCTGGACTAGTCCAAGGTGGACTTCGTGCGCGGCGGGTTCGATTCCCGCCATCTCCACCACTGAATTCTTTAGAATCAAGTAGTTAGCAAGAAGAAGGCTGTCATTATTTGGGTTATTTTTGGGCTGTTTTAGCCTGGAAATGACAACAAAATGACAGCCTTTTTTGTTGGAGTAGCCACTTCCTAGCGCCCTCTGCCTACATACGTTTACTTGCATCCGGCTGACCTACCAGCTGGACTGCTTCGCGCTTCAACTCTTCAGATAACAACCGTCTTTCACGTGCCATGTAATTATTTTTCTTATTTGTGTAAATGTGTGCAATTTCACAAGATTTCCACTGATACTATGAATCAATTATCCCAAAAAAATTCTCCAAGCTTTAAAGCACAAAACCGATAGTATCCCCCATGAAAAATCACATTGATTTTTAATTGAAAA
Organism: Janthinobacterium sp. FT14W; assembly: GCF_009208755.1. Lineage (NCBI taxonomy): Bacteria > Pseudomonadati > Pseudomonadota > Betaproteobacteria > Burkholderiales > Oxalobacteraceae > Janthinobacterium > Janthinobacterium sp. FT14W. The sequence continues at coordinate 124,710 of NZ_WFLL01000009.1, forward strand.
AACAAATACCACATTGACAATTTTTCTTCATTTCCGATGTAGATGTAGATGTAGATGTAGATGTAGATGTAGATGTAGATGTAGATGTAGATGTAGATGTAGATGTAGATGTAGATGTAGATGTAGATGTTTTTAATATTTTTCTGATCGGCCATGAAAGACAGGCCATATGATATTTATTTCATACTCAATCAAATTAACATTAGAGGCATAAAATGAATGACAAATCTTTCAATTTAAAACAAGTAGAAGTCAGCAACATAAATCCTGTATCCAAGGGAATTCGGTCCAGCTTCAGCATTACTCTTCATGAATATCAAGGGAAGGCTTACATTAATTGGTCAGAAAGCTTTCCAGGCATGGTAAGACTTGCAGTTGCCATATACAGTGGCACTCCACCGAGTAATCCGGCAGCATGGCTAAATGCGACAGAGATAACCAACTCAACTTCTGGCTCTTGGAACTCAGGACAAACCTGGGGTACTGGCTATTCAGCAGCTTTGCTGGGCGTCAACGAGACCAATAATGCATGGATTTATATTGGCTGCAATACTGACGTCACTACCTAATTTAATGATGCGGTGGCTGCATATTTATGTGGCGGCCACCAAAAAACGCAAGTACGCACCCGTCGGCCAAAGCTTGGGGAGGGGGTGAATTCTCAACGAAAGGCTGACAGAGTTTCTCTCGTCACCTGCCCTTGGCAAAAAGGGATGAGGGTCAGGTCTGCAAAAGGGATGAGGGTCAGGTCTGCCATTCGGACATGAAGGATGAGGGTCAGGTCTGCCATTCAGACACGGACTGATGCGTCACGTACTGTGAAATCTGGCCCAGTTGAATAGCTAATTGGGCAGGGCGCGAGGGTCAGGTCGGCCATTCGCAGGGCGCGAGGGTCAGGTCGGCCATTCGGACACGGGCTGATGCGTTGGGTGCTGTAGAAGCTGGCTCAGTTGAATACCTAATTAGTACCACTAACGCGCGCCCTCGGCGCGCGGGGCTGCCGCGCAGCGGCAGCAGCAGCAGCAGCAGCAGCAGCAGCAGTTGGGGGATTCGGGGCGGGCTGGGCCGGGAGGCCCAGCCCTTCGAATCTCACACGCAGGGCGCGAAGGCGCCCTGCTCGCTTCCGCCAGGCAATAAAAAACCGCCCGAAGGCGGTTTCTTTATTTCCTGGCGGAAGCGGTGTAATGCGAATAACTAGGCTTCATGCGGCTTTCACGCACCATGCAACAACCATACCTACTAATTTACCTACACACACAAAATCCCAGGCACCGAGCGCCGTCGGCCAACAATACATCGCCTCCCTTTGAAGCAAATTGCCTATTGAGCAATATTTTGTGATTTCGCAATTAGATATTACCAAGACTGCGGAACAATGCCTGTCATCCCCCCACTCAAATCCCGGAGACATCATGGCACTCGACGTATACCTCCAAATCGATGGCATCAAGGGCGAATCGACCGACTCCGGGCATCCAGGCTGGATTGAAATCACTTCGGCACAGTGGGGTGTCACGCAACCCAAAAGTGCGACCGCATCGACTGCTGGTGGTCATACCGCCGAGCGGTGTGAGCATCGATGCCTTTCTATCACCAAGCTGGCAGACCTCTCCTCTCCCCTCCTGATGCAGACCTGTTCTTCCGGCAAGACGATCCCCAAGGCCAGGCTTGAATTCATGCGTGCCGATGGCGATGGCAGGCCTGTCAAATACTACGAGGTAGCGCTAGAAAACGTCTTGATAGGCAATATGGAGCAGATCGTATATGAGGGCAGCGTCTTGCACGACGCTATTGGATTGAAATTCTCAAAAGTAGTCTGGAAATACACCCAACAAAAAATTGGCGGCGGCGCCAGTGGCAACACGACCGGCGGCTGGAACCTATCGACCAATCGCATGGCCTAGTAGGAGCGAACCATGCTTGAAGTCCAACGCAAGGATAAACGTGGCCACTTCATCATTCCGCAAGCCCCGGAGGATGCCGGTTATTACGTGTACGGCACCCCGGGCGGCGGTGCTGGCCAATATGCCCACCCGACGATGATGACCGCGATCCTGCGGGTAGAGCGGGAATGGCAAGCTATCGATAAGCGCAAATTCGGTGTGGGGAACATCAGCTTGGCCGAAGGCGTGAAGTACAAGGGGCATGCAACGCATCGAAGCGGGCTTGAGGTCGACGTGCGTCCGCTGCGCAAAGACGGTCGTCAGGTCGCAGTTCATTGGTACAACGAAGAGTACGACCAGGCCGCAACGGCCAAGCTCATCGAGCTATTTCGCCTTTACTCGTCCGTCGCCTTAATCTACTTTAACGATAGTCATATTCCATTCGTGACTCATCTGGCAGAGCATGATCATCATTTTCACGTGAAGCTGCGAGGCTGACATGCAAAAAATCCTGGGATTGCTACTTGGCGCCACAGCACTACTCTCCTTGGCCTATGCAAAAGACAACATCGGTTGGACATGGGAATACAAGCCGTTTAAAGGCGCATACCTTATCTATTCCGGAGAACTGGGGGAACAAGAGGCGCCCACCCAGAATGATCGTAAACTCGCCATCGAAGTTACGGGAAAACTGGCACGCGACATGTTCGATTCGATGTCTCCAGATTTCAAGCCGACATGCAGCAATGAAAAAGGCGACCGCGATCGACGCAAAGGCAATCTTTATTGCACCTATCATATTGGCGAAGAATACCGCTGCTTTATCGGCCTGAATCTGCGGACTGGCAAGAGTATTGGGGCAGCGTCATGCTGACGTTCGGGTAACGACAGCAAGGTCGCAGGGAGGCAACACAGCCCCACCAGGGCGCAAACTCAGCCCATCCCTGCCCATCACGCCACCCGCACGAAAAACCGCCCAAAGTGCGTCAAAATGCGTCAAAACGCACGCCCCCTCTTCGCCCCGCCGCACCAGTCCTCATGCGCCTTCGGCCATGGCGCACATTTGAGTCAAAAGAGCCCTATATAGCGGGCAGGTGTGGAGGGGGGACAACTGCGCGCGCCGGGCCGAAATAAGGCTTTTTCTTGCATCTACTGCAACATCAATCGTCAGGATGTGAAAAAGCCGCCTCGTGGGCGGCCTATGCGGTAGCTGGGGCGCTCCGGCGGTACTAGACCTTCACGGCCAGGCCCAGCCGGCTAGCGTGGCGTGCTAGTCATTCTGGACGGCCGGCGCGGGCCTTCGCCGCTTGCTCCTTCTCGTAATCGTCGCGGCAGTCCACGTTGCAGAACGGCAGGCCGGGCGCCAGCGCCTCGTCGCAGTAGTAGCAGGCGCCGTGCGCCACCAGGGCGGGCCGTCCGCGGACAGCGGCCAGGCTGCGCGCCACCTCGGCGAAGATGATCTTGTCAGTGTTGTCCACGTGGTCGCGCATGCTGCGCCCTCCCATGTGGCCAGCTCATACGGGGCGAAGCGCACCACTTCCACGCCCGCCCATTCGTTGATCGCCATGAACTGCGACTGTAGCGGCACCAGCTCGTTGCGAGCGAAGACGCGCGCCGCCGGCATTGTTGGGCAGGATACACGTGAAGCCAGGATTCATGCGGGTTTCGGGCACATTTGTAATGTGCGTATGGTGTGGAGCTTGTAGGACGGTCTTTTGGCCACGATTTCCAGCCAAAAACATGGTGCTAGAACACCGCAGAACAGGCCAAAGAGCGTATTCAGCTCATCGGGGTTAAAACCGCCTTGGCAAATTGCAGCAGAATTTCACCAAGTTGCGAATAGTTGCAGACTATCTCAGATAATTTCGTCTTATTGCAGCGAGTTTTAAATTATTCCAAGAAATTTCACCATGCTGGATATGCCACCGGCCACCACCCCCGACATCGTATCGTTTAATGCCATACGCTAGTTTGGACACGCTATATCACAAGTTGGGACGAAAGAATATCCTGCACTACGCGGACAGCCGACAACGGCGGGCTTTCTTGCCAACCCAGAGGGTTCCGTGATGTGTGAGAAAATTGGCGGGGGAGCGGGGACTCCCCGCATCAGCCCTGGCTGGCCGCCGCCAGCGGCGGTAACGGCACCGGCACCGGGAGGCGTTTTCAGCAGGATACGAATGGGAGACGACCATTCGCCGATGAGATACGACGGGGTACGACCAGGATACGAGTCGCACGTGCCATGATTCGTCCAGGCCGGGCCGGGCACCTGTTCACGGACGAGATCGTGTTGGAATGTGGTCACTGACCCCGTGCCCCCGTTAGAGTCGGCCATATAAATCAATATTTTGCGACGGCCGCTCAAGTATCCAGTTCATCTTCTCCAAAAGGTCGACGGCTAATTGTCGCAAAATACTCCACTCAGGGGTATCAAACAAAGCGCCAATTTCCCATACATGAGCGTTCTCGGGACCACTAACAGAAGCCATATAGCTATCCAACTTTCTGATAGCTTCCAACTGACTTTCGGTAAGCATCTTACGTACGCTGGCAAGCGCCGCTCTTGCCGATGCCGGCCGCGTTGACGTGATCGCGCACCAGCTGCGTGAGCCGGTTCGGCGTGAACGCCTCAGCGACAGGTATTTCATGTGGTCGCGCCGCGTGCGCGTTTTGTCGTCCAGGAAGGTCAGCTAAAGCGGAAACGTCGGCCACAGCATCGAGCGGCGCGGACGTGGGCGCGGGGCCGCGCCCCTCGTCCATCCATTCGGCCTTACGGATCAACAGGGCCAGCGCCTTGTCCGGTGGCGCCATCTTGAGCGCGTATTCGTTGGCGTCCATCCCCTTCGGGAACAGGATACGGTAACAGCCGATGCCCTGCGCCGTCAGCTTTTCCGCCAGCGCAGCGGCGGCCTGGTTGCCAGCGTCGTCGCGGTCATAGGCAATCAGCACCCGCTTGACGCCATGCCGCTGGAACGCCGCCAGGTGGTCGTCCGTGAAGCCGCCCGCGCCGTAGCTGGCGGTGACGTTACGCAAACCATGCACCCAGAACGTCATGGCGTCGATCAGCGCTTCGCACAGGATCATCTCGCCGCCGCTGGAGATCACGCCTTCCTCGTTCCACACGTCGGCATGCGGGCCAGGCAGGTACAGGTGGTAGGCGGTGCCGGCACGCAGGTTGTTGAGCACCTTGCGGCCGTACACTTCATGGATCACGCCGTTGGTGTCGATCACCGGCACCACCAGCGACGTGTATGACAGTTTTGGTGGATTGTCCCTCGCAAGATCAGGTGCTTACGCAACGGCGTCATACAACGGCGGCAGCTTGTCATACACGCGAAGCTAGGATTCATGCGGGTTTCGGGCACATTTGTAATGTGCGTATGGTGTGGAGCTTTTAGGACGGCCTTTTGGCCACGGTTTTCGACCAAAAACGCAGTATACGAACATCGCAGAACAGGCTAAAAAGCGTATCCAGCTCATCTGGGTTAAAACCGCCTTGGCAGATCGCAGCAGAATTTCACCCTGTTGCAGGAAATTTCACCGAATTCCAAATAGTTGCAAAGGAATGCAGGTAATTTCACTTAATTGCAGCAGATTTCAAACTATTGCCGGAAATTTCACCATGCCGGATATGCCACCAGCCATCACAGCCGACATCGTGTCGCTCGATGCCCACCAGCGTGGGCACTACATCGACTTGACCAACGATGCCGTGGACACGCTGTATTGCATAGCCGACCGCAGCAAGGTAGGGCTCACAGTGCGATTTCAAATTTGGCGCAACGGAATGATAGGGTGCGGGCACGGTTGTGAAGGGCTGCATCTGGATCGCGGGGACCGCGTCCGCCTGACATTATCGCGTCCGCCAAGATGCGATTTCCTTTGCTAGATCAGGATCGCTACTGAGTTCCTCTATTGCTTGCTGTGCCAGCGGGTTACTTGATTTACGCAAGGCTGACAACAGCAGTATACGACTTTCGCCTTGAGTACGGTCTTTGACAAGATCAATTAGTTCTTCCATAGTCTCATTTGTGACCGCGATTGACAGCGCACACGCTAGGCCATCCTTTGCGCCTAACCGAAATTCCTTCGTATCTCCTGGGCCCTTGATGCCCCATCCCATCGGGGCGTTGCGATATTCATCGACCAGCATTGGCCACGCCTTCATTACCGCTGGTTCAGGCACTGCTAAGGAACGAGCGATAGTTTCCTTAATCACATCGGAATAAGGCATCTGTAGATGCTTCAACAAAATAGGAATAGCAGCTTCGTACCTCTCAGCCCTTCCAATCAAATCGCCTACTGATTTTATTTTCAATCCAACGGCATGTAATTCCGCCAATAGGGGAGCAGCTTCCACACGTATTCGTGCCACGCTCGCCATCCGTTCCTCTTCTCGCTTTTTGTTGATTTCCCGCAGCCGTGCCTTCTCATCGTCGGTCAATTTGAACCTCACTAATTCATTTACTGTCATTCGCTCCAAAGCTTCGGTTGTCAACGGAGTACGCGTCGCTGTTTTTTTTGTCATCATTATGGAATAGGAAGGTGGTTGATAAATCCGCTATCGATTGCATTCTGCAATGGCCCTGACAATGTCGTATTTGGTCGAGTGTAGAGATCGAACCGGAAACCTTGGCTTTGCGCATAGTCTAAGTAGTCACGCAATTGCCGCGTAAAGCTTAAGCTTTTTACGTTTTTCACTTCGCTAAGACTTCTTTCCGCAACATTTAGGCCATCAGGGATTCGGACACGGCCGTTGATCGAGAGCTTAACCTTCTCACCAATGTTATAAACTGCACGAACAGCGGTCTCACCCTCACGTCCGAGCGCCCCTGCGCTCTTTGCTGCCCCGGTCAACAACTGCTTCGGATTACCCAGCACCATTGCGCCAAAGCCTAGCCAGAAGGCCTGTCGCTGGCTTGCTCCCATGTCGTGTGCAATTTGCTCAACAGGATTGAAGGCAAACCACTGCCCCATCACTTGATCAGATGTGCCATAGCTACGCGAATTCGTTTCTTTCCACGATCCAGTATGTATAACGACTTGATCGCCGTTATTCGCTGCTCCTGTCTCGATTTTTTCGGAGAATGTCCGCGTTATGGTGTTTGCCGAAACCTTATCGGCACCCTGGTTGGCCGAATCATCCTTGCCATGCTTCGACTTATCGCCGTTTCCTTTATCGTTCTGGTTGCTCGAATCGGCCTTTTTCTTTTCCAACAGCCGCTGTTCCTCGAGCTGCCTTTTCCGCTGCTCTTCCGGCAACTCCTCTCCTGCAAATCCAGTAGGATCGGTCAGGTTGGTCGGGTTGTTCCACACATAAGTATAGCGGTTGTAGCTCTGGCTATGCATCGGATCCTGGATCAGCGGATCGGCGCTCATGAAGCGCGCCAGCAAGGGATCATAGATGCGCCCGTTCATGTGCACCAGGTCGAGCTTGTCGAGCATTTCATGGCCCGTAAATCCACGGTTGTCCGTCACGCCATCGAGACTGTCCGGGATGGCGTCGCCAGTGACCGTGCGGCGCTTGCCCCAGCTGTCATAGGCCAACTTCTCTTTCACCACACCAGCCGCGTCGCTGATCGCCACTACGCTGCCCAAGCGGTCCAGATGCGTCCAGTTCAGCTCTGTACTGCCCGTTGGCTTGTCGATCTCCACCCCCAGCCCCATCGGCCAGTAGGTCTTGACAGTTGGCGCGCCGCCCTTGACTTCCACTTCCATGGCGCCCGCGTAGTACGTCGTCGTACCATCGTTGCGCTCCTGGCGCGCACGCTGGTGTTCTGGTCCATACATGAAGATGCTGTTCTCACTGCCCTTGCTGATCGAACGCGGCATGTCGAAACTGGTCCAGCTGAGTGCACGTCCGGCGCCTGAGACCAGATTGCCGTTGAGGTCGTAATCGAGCGCGCCAATGCCCGGGATCGACTTGACCGCATGCGGCAGGCGGCCGCCCGCCGGCGCATATGCGTAGTCGCCCGTGCCGACACCGGTCTTCGACAGCAGGTTGCCGATACCATCGTAGCGGAAGCTTTGCACAGGCTGGCCCGCCACCGTAGCGCTGGTCAGACGGTTCAGACCATCGTAACTGAACTCTTCCGTGAAGCCCACGAGCCCGCCGCCCGGCCAGTATTGTGCGCGCTGCTTCACGTTGCCCAGCGCATCGTAGTTATACGATTCGCTCAGTTGCCCCTGGTTCTGCGCATTGTTCAAGGTGCCAAACGACAGGTAGCCGGTGTTCGGGTTGTACTCCCGGGCCATCTTCAAGCCGTTGCCCAGCAAAGCGCCGGTCACGCGGTTCGCGGCATCCTGCGCAGTTGCCTGCCACAGTAACAGCGGGCCGCGACCGATGCTTTCCAAGTAGCCGCGTTCGTTATACCGCTGCGTAAACACTTTCGCCGTATCGCTGCCGCGCTGGTAGGACTGAGTCAGCAAACGGCCCCAGGCATCATAGCCGGTCGTGGCGGTATAGGTCGCGGACTGTACCTGGTCCAGGCGGGTCGTCGTGGTGACAGGCCGGCCCAGTGCATCAAAACTGTGCTGGCGCCGATAATCGACCTTGCCGGTGAGATCCGTCGTATACGCCTGCACCAGCTGTCCGCAGCTTTTCTGCGCGGCGCAACTGCTCTGGCCAGGAAGCACATCATAGTCCCAATAGCTGATCAAATCTGGCTCGCTGCGTTGGGTCATGCGCCCCAGCGCGTCATAGCGCATCGTCGTCGCGGCGCCGGCGGCCAACTGTAGCGGGCTAACCTGTTTCCAGACCTGGCCCAGCGGGTCTACACCATAGCTAATCTTGCCCAGATCCGGGTCGTTCAGCGCGACCCTGCGTCCCAGCGCATCGTAGCTGACCGTGACCACATTGCCCGCCGGATCCTGGGTCTGCAGCAAATTCCCGTACCCGTCGTACGTGTACGTGGTGGTACCACCTAATGCGTCGATACTGCTGGCCAGCTTGTCCTGCATATTGCGTGTGTCGCTCTTGCGCTGTCCCTTGGCGTTGGTCAACACGGTGCGCAGCCCCGCATACTCGGTACTCGCCGTCAATTCCTGACCCGCATCGTTGCGGGTCACGGTACTCGTCACGCGGTCCAGGTCGTCATAAGCGAGCCGGCTGGCAGACACCTGAGGCGCGCCCATGATGCGCGGCCAGTAGGTTTCCGCCAGGCGGCCACGTGCATCGTAACGGCTGTCAGCCACCACCTGCTTACCATCAAAGGCCCAGCTTTGCGTGCGCAGCACATGGCCGGCACTGTCGCTGTACACCAGTTTGGGCAAGGCGACGCGCTGGCCATTTTTCATGTAGTCGGTGATCGCGATCGCGACCGCGCCGGCCGGACAGCTGGCGTCGCACACCTTTTCGTAGCTGCGCGTCTCGTTGCCGTCTGGTGCGGTTTCAATGCGCTTGCGACCGAAACCATCTACCGTCTGGTTATGCACCAGGCCATTGATATCGATACGCTGTTTCAGCGTGCCGCTGGCGGCATCGTACGATGGATACGATTCCACCTGCCCCAGTGCGTTCTTCTTCGAGATCGGGAAACGGCGCTGCGTGTCGTACTCCACCTCGGAAACAGTACGCGTTTGCGCGCTGTTGCTGGCTGGATCGAACCAGCTCTGCGTAATTTTATTGACCAGGCCAGACAAGTTACTTTGACGATCGTAGGACGTCGTCAGCTTGAGTGTGGGATCATTCGCTTGCTGCGTTTCCGCCAGCAGCAGACCTTGCGCATCATAGGTAAACGCCTTCGTGCGAGTGACCGTCAAGGACGGCGATGTCCGGGTGTCGGTCGTACTCATCAGGTCGGACAGGCGCCAGTTGGGTTCGTTGCTAGCGTACGTGTTCACGATCTGCGACGTGAACGTTTCGCTGCCGGGTGCCGTGGCGGTGATGGTGATGCTGAGCAGGTTGCCATAGGCCCCAACTTCGTTGGTCGTGGTGACGTTGCCCATGTCGCTCTGATCGAGGTCGCGGCGCGACACGTTCGACGTTTGCACGTACGGATGGCGGGTAATCTTGTTGTTCGGCTGCGTGACAGTGTACTGGCTCAGCGTCTGGCGCATGTCGCTGAGGACATTGGCTGCCGGTACCGGCGCGGCCTGGGCGTACTGGGTCGTCTGGCTGGCGCCGACCATGCCAATAAACGGGAAATCCTGACGGTACCAGGTGGTCGTGACATGCCCGCTTTGCGCATTGGTCACATCCTGCCGTGCAAAACCGAGGTTGCCACGGCCGGAACCGTCGTTGGCGTTGCCAGCATAGCGATAACGCGATGTCAGCCAACCGCCCTGCCCGTTGCTGCGGCTAAACGTTTTTACCAGCTGGCGCATCACCGGTGCGCGCTTGACCGGATACGCCGGCATGATCGGCTGGCCGCTGATATCGTAGGCCACGTCCTGGTAGACGGCGGCATCGTTGACCGTGGCATATTCCACTTTTTCAACCAATCTCAATCCATTGGTCACACTGATCAGCTTATCGATAGCTTGGCCAGGCATGGCCTGGTCGGCAGCACCGGAAATTTCCCAGTTACTGCCGCCCAGATAGCTGACGATGTCCTGCTTGCCATCACCGTCGAAGTCGCCCAGGAATTGCGATTCTACCTTGATAAGATACGTGTTCGCTGGCTGTGGCGTTTCCTTCATGGCGCCAGAGGGCGTGTAAAACGTGGGGCCCGTCCAGGCTTCACAGGTATGGGACGTAGCATCGGCTCCCACATGGCACAACTGGTAAGCGGAGATATTGGCGGTGTTCCGGGTGTCATGGGCGGGACGCAAGACATCAACCACGCCATCACCATCAAAATCCCCCAGCGTCACGACCTCATGCGAATAAGCGGTGCCGGAAGCAGGCAAGGCGCGGCAATCCCCCCCTGTCGCGTTGGCCGTTAAATTTGCAACGCCACCTTTCGAATAACAGACGTAGGCATTTGTCGAGATTATCTGGTTGTCCTTATTCAGCGACGCTGCAGCAAACACCATGTCTGTCAACCCGTCGGCGTTCAGATCGCTGGTCAAGACTCCCGACGTTGCCGGCTCCAGGATACGGGTTGGGCTTTGTTCTGTGATCGGGAACCAGCCAGATGAATAATTAAACGTGCCCACCTGGCTGCGCGTGTACACATAAATTCCCTCCGCCGGACATTGCCATATCCCCTTCGGCTCAGGCGCATATGGATCATCTATATTTATGCAGCCTTGTAACATGACCTGCTCGGTCCGACCGTCCCCGTCCATGTCGGCATTCGGGTGCACACCCAAGTATCCTTTGGTCAGACGATCACCGAGGATCATGTCTTCATTGGTACCGTTTACCGCTCTGCAGTCGAACGCGCTCCCCGTTGACAGGCATTTGTATTTTTTGTTGCCAAACATATCGCCGGCGGACAGCATCAGATCGTCGCGGCCATCGCCATTGAAGTCACCCACCATGCGTGCCGGCTTCGGTGGAGAAAAGGTGTTGAACGCGTCGGAGGGAAATGTCAGCCTGGTGTCGCAGACAAAGCCACCACCCGTGCTCAAGCGCGAATGACAGATGCGCCAGTTACTGATGGCGTATTGACCAAGCGGCTGGTCCGCTATCAGCAAATCAAGCTGGCCGTCGCCATCGAAATCACCGGTTTCCATCACGTGGCCGGAAATACTGTTCATCGGCGTCGAGACCGTCCAGCCGTTGCCATCGGCATTCGACAGGAACAGGCGCTGCTGGTAGTGGTTGGCGGCGACACGGTAACGCTCCATGATATCGGTCTTGCCGTCACCATTAAAATCGCCGAAGGCCAGCATGCCCTGCGGACTATTGCTGAACCACGCAGCATCGCTGCCCATTGCCATCAAATTCGGTCCCTGGCGCACGCCCCCAAGGCTGACAAAGGCGCGCGTGGCATTCGGATTTTTTCTGCCCCAGTCAAACGTCGTCACCGGCAAGCACACGCCGCTGGCATCGCATGCCTGTACTGTCTTGAGCAGGCTGCGCCCGCTGCTGGCACTCAACTCATACGCCAGGTTGTAGCGCAGCGCCGGCGTGCCGCCGCTACCGTCTGCCTGTGTATCGGTGCTGGTGACGATACTTTTCAGGCGCAGGCGTGCGTCGAAATGGCTGCCAGACACATACGCCACCTGCGCATCAGGCCGGGCTTCGTACTGCAATTCTGCCTTGACGAACATCGCCTGGCCGGAGCGCGTATTGCCCCCCCAACGGATCTTGGCCAGCCGGCTTTCGCCGCTTGCCGCATCGAGGTTGTACCAATAGCCAATCGTGTTACCAGAGCGGTCCGTGCTACCCGACAGCCACCAGCGGTGCGCTAGCCCGTCGATGCGACCTTGCCCCAATAAATAAGCATCGGCGCGATCACCATAGGTCAATGTCTGGCCAGTCTTGGTCTCCACCGTGAAGCTGCGGTGCCCGTTCGAGAGCGTGGCGCGGATGCGGCTGAACGTGTCGATCTCGGTACGGTACTCGGCCCCATCGCGCCAATAGTCGCTATCGTTGTCATGGTTGCCATTGATCAGGATCAGTTGCTGGCCATCCAGACATAAACGGTCGGCCGGCAGGAAGCGCGCCACGTCGGTGGTGTTGTTGACGGCAAATTTACGGCCGCAACGGTCGATGCTCGATACGCCCGCCACGCTCCAGCCCAGGCCAGCCACGCCGCCGGTGTCGGTGCTGCTGTAACTGAGGCTCAGACTCGGTTGCACTCCTGCCACACCAGGCGGTAACGCGATCGGCAGATTGTAAGTGGCAGCGCCATTGCCAACGCCCATGCTACCCGGCAAGGTACCGGCGTCAGCATTCTTGAGTTGTGCCGGATGGCCGATCCAGACGGGCGAGCCATCGGGATTCGGCGGCAAGGGCGGCAGCTCGGGAGGCGGCCCTACCTGTGAGGCGTCGTCCAGAATCAGATTGATGATGCCCAGAAGTGCACCGTATTGACTTGCACCGGCCGGCGTAGAGGGATTCGGATTTTGCGTAACGTTGATCACCAGATTGGTCGATGGCCCGCCAAAGAATGTGCCACTCTGCATTTGCCATTGGAAATTGTAATTTCCTGGAACCTGCGGTGCGACGACATTAAAAGTAAATGTATATTGGGCTTGCCGTGGAACTTCGGAATCCACCTGCACCGATTGCGTTCCCCAAGTTATATTTGCTTCCGGGTTTGCAGAAACGAGTTGATGAAGATTCGTCCACTTGGTATTTCCGACATTGCGCATCGTGATCGACACTGGATAGCTTCGCCCGCCAACCATCGACAGCGGTACGCTCTGTGAAATAAACTGCGCCCCATCCTTGGACTCCGGATCGATAGGAGCGGCATGTAAGCCGGGCATTGCTAACAACAAAAATAGAGAGACACAAAGGTGCACCAGGGTTGAAATTATGCTTTTGACAAGAAACACGAAAAAATTCTCCTGATGCACATGAATGCAGTAAAAATTTAGGGAAAGAAACGGGAATGTGTCATGCCACACAATGCATAACGAAAATTAACAAATAATTTTATACCAATTTACAGAAAATATATCAAAATTGAAAATTTATTTGCGAAAATATTTGACAGGGAGGTTGTCGGCGCGGCATGATTGGCACCTTAATTATGTACCATGATGTTCGTAACGTAGCAGGCGTGTTTTCACGGAAAGGTCGTGCCTGTATATTTTTTGCTGAAATTTCACTTTGCCCGTGCATTCTTCGCGGCACATCATTGAAAAGTGCAAAAACATGAATGCTAAAATTCATACACAACGGTCCCCACACATTAATATGCACCATTCTCGTGTTGGAAGCGCCTGTTTTATGAAAGTTAGGTAAAGAAGTCTTGCACGACACGGTGTTCATAATAGGATGTCTCAGCTCTGGCCCACGACGAATAGCAAAGCGATTTTAGTAGTCGATGCTGATTGAACTAGAATTGCCATGGCGTTACAGACTCGATGGCATCGCACAACTGGTAGCGGGCTAAGATGCGTCCGTATTCCTGCAAGATGTACGTCGTAGCTTGGCACAATTAAATCATTGTGATTTTTGTTGATTGAAACTGCATTTCCGTGACGCCTGCACTCGAAATCGCTATCATGCATTATGGTAATTTCTATATTCTATTGCAGCATTATGATAGTTGGATTAATCCCGCAGCGAATTAATACTGTATGCTCATTTTTTAATTGCAAAATACACAATTCAAGCCTAATATTTTCATGCAAGTGTTTTTATAGATTGGCATATTTTTCTGAATAGGAGCAATATTTCTGAGAGATGAATGATTAGGTATGCGAGGGTATTCTTCTGCGAAGTTGATGGATCCAACATGCTGGCAGCTATTTATTCAAGATGGCCCCCTTCACCGTCTGCGGACCGTCCTGGCGCTGGCTCTGATAATTCGTGATATACCATTGCGCTTGTCCATCGACTTTCTCTCCTGGAGAATTGGTAATGTTCTCCTCATTGAGCGCATTGACAAAATGCACCAGCGCCTGGCTGTCCAGCGCTTCAAGGGTAATTTGTGTTTGGCCGCCCGCTTGTTCATGCGACAGCGATAAAACGGCGACGTCATTGGAATCGGCCTGCTCAATTGTCGACAACACTCTCGTCCATGGATAACGCAAAGCGGCAATGATTTTTTCCTGTTCCTTTTGACGGCGCAGTGTTTCCGGATCGTTTTTGGCCTGCAACTTCAACGCGGCTAGACGCCGCTCCTTGAGCGACTGCTCCAGCTGCACGGCGCGTTGCGCATCCTGCATCGCCACTTCGCGCAAGGCGAGCGATTCCGCCAGCAGTACTGCCCCCCAGACCAGCGCGCCGCCCATGAAAAACAGTCCCAGCCACGGAACGCGGCGGCGACGAATGAATTCAAGTTGCAGCATCATGGCGTCACCTGCGCAGGAGACTGGAACAGCAGGTCGCGGAAATCGGCATACAGGACGGGCTGCAGATAGTCATCCAGCTTCAGCACTTTCTCGGCGTGCAGCTGTGCCAACGGCAGGAGTTCGCCCGCTACTGCCAGGCGGAAGTGCTGCTGCGCGTCCTCCCCCAGGGAATACGCCATGCGCCGCATCTCGCGGTTGATCATATCGGGCTCGCGGCGATGCGTCATGGCACTCATCGCCTCCATTGCACCGTCCTTTTCAATCACGATCGTGAAAGCATCTCGTTCTATCATGATAACGGCCCTGTTGTGCGGGAAGGCAGGGGCCGACGAACCACGCCGCAATTGCATCGCATTCCATACGCCGGTCACATAGGGCCGCATAGACAGCAGCCGTAGGCCGTGCTCACTTGCCAGTTGGCGCAACCTCGCCCCAATATCGACGCGCAGCGCGCAGGCGACCACCTTTTTCCGCCCTGGCAAATGGTCCAACGTGAACTCCCACTGCCCTGGGTTCAGGCCCAGCTGATGCTGCATCTGCGCCTCTGCGGCGGCGCGCTCCTCCTGCTCGCCCTGCAACCCGGCCGGCAGTTCCAGTATCATGAACTTGCCCAGCGCCGAGCCGAGGTGCACCGCCAGCGTCGCATACCGGCGTTTACGTAGCTCCAGCGCTCCGAAATTCAGGCTGGCCGGCATGCCAGCCTCCCACTGCCAGCGAGCCATTTCTTCGACACGGCGCCATCGCCCCCATCCTGTCTGACGACGCAGCATCGCCTCGCTGCCATTCAGGTAAATATGGTATGCATCAATCATGCGCCACCACGCGGTCAATTTCCTCCATGGTGGTGGCACCACTGGCCACCAGGTCCATCGCGCGTACATAGAGCGGGCGCACGCCGAGTTTCAGCGCGTAGCGCTTGATCTCGATGACATCGGCGCGGTTCAATATCATGGTGCGCAGGGTATCGTCAAATGGCAGAACTTCGGCCAGCGCGTGGCGGCCCTTATAGCCGGTATTGCGGCAATGCTCACAGCCACGTCCGCGCGTCAGCGTGACCTGGGCAGGTATCATGCCAGCCACCTTCAAGCGTTCGAGAATGTCGCCGCTGGCTGGCTCCGGCTCGCTGCAAACAGGACAGTTCGAGCGGATCAGGCGTTGAGCCACCACGCCGTTCAACGCCGACATGAGACTATATAAGTCGATATCCATGTGCGCAAAACGGCTGATCACATCAAATACGCTGTTCGCATGCACGGTGGTAAACACCAGATGGCCCGTCAATGCCGCCTGTACGGCGATTTCGGCCGTTTCGGCATCGCGGATCTCGCCCACCAGTATTTTGTCTGGGTCGTGGCGCAGGATGGAGCGCAGGCCTTGGGAAAACGTCAGCCCCTTTTTTTCATTGACGGGGATTTGCAATACGCCCGGCAATTCGTACTCTACCGGGTCTTCGATGGTAATGATTTTTTCCTGGCCGGTCTGGATCTCCGTCAGCGCCGCGTACAGGGTAGTGGTCTTGCCGCTGCCCGTCGGCCCGGTGACCAGCAGCATGCCATGCGGCTTCTTCGCCAGGCGGCGGATGCGCTCGATGGCGTCGGCATCGAGACCGAGGCTGGCCAGCGAAATCGCATGGGCGTCGCCGCGCAACTGCGTCTTGTCGAGAAGCCGTACAACGGCATCCTCGCCAAAAATGCTCGGCATGATGGAAACCCTGAAGTCCAGTTCGCGCGAGCCTAGCTCGATGCGGAACCGACCGTCCTGCGGCACGCGGCGCTCGGCAATATCGAGCTGCGCGAGCACCTTGATGCGCGAGATCACTTCCTCGGCGCGCACGCGGTCCGGCAACTCGGACGCCGGCACCAGCACGCCATCGAGGCGCAGCTTGACCTTCACGCCGTTGCGGTCGCATTCAAAATGGATGTCGCTGGCACCAGCTTTCCAGGCATCGTAAATGGCCGCATCGACAAAGCGCACGATGGGACTGGTGCTGCGCTCAATGGTTTCGATTGAAATCACATTTCCGGCGCCATCACCAACGCTGCTGCGCTCTTCCGGCGTACCGGCTGACAGGTTGCTCGATGCCTTGATACGGTGCTGTGCCTGGTCCAGCGCAGCTAAAATGTCCGTTTTGTCGCCCCAGGCCAGCGCGGGATAGCCGCCGACCTTGTTGGCCAGCCATTGTAACGCGTGGTCATCCCATGGGTCGGCCACGACGAAACTGTCGCCGCCCGCTAGCCGCAGCGGATAGATGACGCGCTTGACGCAATCCGTAAAGCTCAGCAGCGAGAATTCGGGAGTGCAGGCAAGCATGGTGGCTTGTGGGTAATATGCCATATCCAGCTGGGCCGGCGCCGCCGTGGCGAGGTCGGCAACCGTGCAGCCAGCAAGTGCCGCTAGTTCAGTTGCTAGCGTCCCGCCACTGGCGCGGGCGCGGGTCCGTGCCTGCGCCAGCAAGGTGTTCAATGGCGGCATACCGGATAAAGCGGAGTCGCTGCTCATGTATCAAATTCCTCCAGCCAGGTCGAATACCGGCATGTACATCAAAATAATAATTGCACCAATCATGATGCCAACGGCCATCAGCAGGATCGGTTCAGCGACTCGGGTGGCGCGATCGATAAATACGGTAAATTCCTGGCGGTACGTCTGCGCAATGATGTCCATGATGCGCGCCAGGTTGCCGGATCGTTCGCCGACCTGCAGCAACCGCTCGGTCACCGTGTCCGTCAGACCGTTCTCGGCAAAGGCAGTCGATAGGCGCTTGCCCTCCTGAATCACGCCGCGCGCACGCAGTATTTGATCCTGGAGTTTCTTTTCAAAAGCCAGGTTCTGCGCCAGCGGTATGGCGTCGCTCAGCGTATAGCCCCCCTTGAGCAGCATCGACATGGTTTGATAGATGCGCGCCAGCTGATACAGGCGCAGATAATGCTGGACGAACCGGAAACGCCCCATCGCCCGCAGCAGGAATATCTTTAGTTTGCCGTTGCGGTGGCCGATCACGGCCAGCACCACCAAGCCCGCCAGCGCGGCGAGAATCAGGCCCAGGTAATCGCTGGAAATCTGCCCTACTTTCATCAGGATGACGGTGGAAACACTCAGTTTTTGCGAAAAATCGTCGTACACTTTGGCAAATCGGGGCACGACATAAGAAATCATGAACAGGCACACCAGCATGCCAAAGCCGACGACCAGGCTGGGATAGATTGCTGCGCTGACCACCTTGCGGCCCAGTTCCTGTCCCACCTTTTCATACGCCACATACTCTTCCAGCGCCTCGTCGAGACGGCTGGTACGCTCGCTGGCGCGGATAGAGGCAATCAACAGAGGGGGGAAACCCAGTCGGTTCAGTTCCAGCGCCGAGGACAGCGGCTTGCCCTCCAAAAGCAGTTGCCTGATTTCCAGCAGCACGGTGCGCTTGGTGTCATCATTATCCTTGCTACACAAGGTGTCGATCGCTTCCACTAGCGACATGCCGGATGACAACAAGGTACGCAGTTCATCGCAAAACAGCACCAAGTTGAAGCCCCGAATGCCGGAAACCCTGCGTGTACGGGTGCGCCGGCCCTGCGCCGCGACCGACAATACTGTGTATCCCTGCTGCTCCACCATCTGTGTCACGGCGGCCGTATCCTCAGCGTCCACCGTGCGTTCCGCAATGGCGCCGCTGGCGGCATGAAAGGTGCGTATCTTAAATTGCATGAAGATCCAATCCATTTTGACGGGTAGCTGCTACCATATGGGGGATGCCCTTCATGGCGCCGCCACATATACAAATTTCCAGTCGGCGTAGCGCCCACCCATCACCGGAGCGGCGCCGGGCAGGAGCAGAGGCTGGCGCCGCAAGGTAACTTTTTCGCTCAGGCTGTACACGCCGGCGATACCGCCATCGGCTGCCTTCACGAGTCCCCATTCCGCGTCCTTGCCCACCGGATCGCGATAAATCTTGCGCAAGTGGCGCCGCACGCCGACAAAACGCCTGTCCTCGACCAGGTCCTGCAATGCAGGCGGGTACGCTTTCGCCGTACCGGGCGCCTGCATGTAGTAGGTGCCGATGGCGCGCACATACGCCTGTCCGATCTGGATCAACTCCTCCTCCCGCTCGCGTTGGGTCGCGGTGCTCCATGCTTCGCCGACGGCAGCCAGCCCGATACCGAACATCGCCAGCGCAAATAGCATGGCGACGTAGGTAAAACCGTGCTGCGTTCCAATGGTGTTACCACGAGGCATATTCGCTCCCGTCGCGCGCGCGGCCGGTCGCACCGCTCCTGACATCAAATACGCCGCCCATGTCCTTTTTTTCCGGTGCCACGATGACCCAGCTGTCGCTGCGGTCGGTAATCGGATCGACCGGCAACCTGCGCAGGTAGCGGCGTGTGACGATTTCATCGAGCGAATCGGGATAGCGGCCATTGTCGCCAAAATATTTATCGATCGCATCGCGCGTCTGGGCCAGGTTTTGCCGCAGCACCGATTCCTTGGCCTTGTCGACATTGCCGAAATAGCGTGGCACCGACAGCGACAGCAGCATGCCGATCAGCGCCATCACCACTAGGAGTTCGATCAGCGTGAAGCCGCGTTGTAAGGGACGCGTCACCATAGCCGGTACGCGATGCCATTCATGCCGACCTTGTCCGAGGTGGAATAGACGTCAAACACGTCCGCGCCCTCTTTCGGTTCCTCGGGTGGAGACAGGTAGCTGCGCAAGCCCCAGGATAATTCCGCCTTCACATCGGCAGGCGCGAACGGATCTTTCGGGATGCGCCGCAGCAAGTACATCGTCTGGCCGCCAGCTGCCAGGTCTGGCACGCCCTGCACCAGTACTGACAGCGACGGCGGATACCCGCTGCCCTGGCCGTTTTTGCCGATCCTCCCGGCATCATAGGCCTGCTTGTAACCGTCGATGGCACGGCGGATCTCCCACAGGGACTGCTTCAGCTCGCGCTCCTTATTGCGGGTCGCCGTCAGCTCGACCAGCGGCATGGCGGCCGTCGCCAAAATACCCATTACGGCCATCACCACCAAAAGCTCGACGGTGGTATAGCCGGCGCGCAGAAGATGTCCGGACTCGCGCGGTTTAAGCATGGCCCGTACTCACTTGACCATGACGCGCAGCGGCGCCGGCAATGCTTCGGCGTCGATCGGCGTAGAGGAAATCGATTTGGCAGACAGCACGCGGATCTCGGCGGGACCCGCCGCAAGCGCCTTGAACTTGAAGCTCATCATCGTGCCTTCTCCTTTCACACCGGCCGCACCGGTACGCAGGATGGCCATCGATGCCTGCCCCTTGGCTTGCTCCATCGATTTGCTCGCGCTGGCAGAAGCGCCATCCTGGGTGAAAAAAGCCCCCTCATCCGCATCGACCACTTGCAGGTTCTGCGGCGAAAACTGCAGCTTCAGCGGCATACCCCGTAAAGCAGTAGCTGCCTTCACATTGGCATGCACGGTAAACGTGTCGCCAGCCTTGACCTCATGTGGCCCCACCAGAAATACGGCTACTTGCGGTGCCGCCGTTACGGGTGCCCCTCCCTCCGGCGGCAGTACCATCATCGGCGCCGCACCCTGTGGCGCTCCCGGGGCCATCGGCATCGGCACCGCACCTGGCAGGCCGGGCATCGGTGGCGTGCCCTTGACCGCGCCTGGCTTTTCCACAGCCGGCAGGGTCAAAGGCCGGCTGCGCACATCGTTTTCGGTCCCCGACCAGAACTCCGCTTGGTTCAGGTCTGGTCTGCGGATATTGCGCACGATACGCGGCGTGATCGACAGTACGATCTCCGTGCGCTGGCCATCGTCGCGCTGCGAAGAGAACAACCGGCCGACCAAAGGCAAATCTCCGATGCCGGGCACGCGGTTTGCGCTCATGCGCTCTTCATTGCTGATCAAGCCGGCCAGCAACTGGGTTTCCCCATCGCGTAGACGCAGGACCGTGCTGGCGGTGCGCGTGCCGATCTGGTACACCAGCGAACCGGCAGCTGTCTTGATCTCGCGCACTAGCGAGCTCACTTCCAGTCCGACCTTGATCGCCACTTCGTCATCCAGGTAGATATTCGGTTCGACGTCGAGTTTCAAGCCGACTTCGACATACTGCACCGATTCAGAGATGAAACTGTTATTGTTGGAGCTGCCGGTCGTGGTGACCACTGGTAACTTGTCGCCAATCAGGATCTTGGCCTTTTCGCGGTTGCGCGCGCGAATCTTGGGATTGGCCAGTATATTGACGTCGCCTACATCGCGGTGCAGATTGATGCGGACATCGGGCAAATTGATGCCGATGGAATCGCGATTCAGGCTTTTCAGGTTACCCAGCGTAAAACCGTCAGAGCCTGCAGGCGCGAGTGGCGTCAGGTTGAAGCCGTCCGGATACTTGATACCCAGTTCGGTCAGGCTGGAGCGCTTGATTTCCAGCACTTCGACTTCCATCATGACTTCTGGTTCGGACAAATCATGCAGTGCGATCAGGCGTTCGGCCAGGCGTATTGTCTCCGGCGTTTCACGCACCATGATCAGGTTCAGCTTTTCATCGACAAAAGGCTCGCGTATTTTCAGCATGGTTTTCAGTAGCGAGGCGGTTTGCTTGACGTCCGCGCTGGACAGATAAAAGGCGCGAATCACCAGGTCCTGGTATTCCTTGGCTTTTTCTGCTGTCTTCGGATAGATCAACACGGTGGATGCATCGAGCACCTTGAAGGTCAGCTGGCTCGTCGAGGTCAGCAGCTCAAGCGCATCGTCAAGACGTGTCTGGCGCAAGAAAATAGTGGCGCGCAAATCCTGGCGCACGTCCTTGTCGAGCACAAAATTGATGCCGCTGTTGCGCGTCAGAGCCTCAAGCACCATGCGCAGGTTGGCATCGCGGAAGTCGAGCGAGATGGGACGCGTTTCGGCAAGCCGAGCGACACTCAGCTCGGACTGTTTGCTGGCCAGCTCCAGTTGCCGCTGCAGGCCGAGCAATTCGGCATTTCTTGGCGTATCTTTCAGCGCTGCTTCGATCACCAGCGTTGCACGCTCGCGCATGCCTTTTTCAATCAGCTCGCGGGCGTTGGCCACGGCGGCTTTTTGCCGGGCGTCTCGTTCGATTTCCAGCAACATGGCCCTGGCTCTGTCCTCATTGGGTTGTATCGCCAGTGCTCGCTGCAGAATTTCCTTCGCCTGTGTCTCATTGCCGCGCGAGCGCGCTGCCGTCGCTGCCGTCAGCAAGCGTGCCAGAATGGTGTCACGTGCGGCAAGCTGGCCAGTGCGCAAAATCACACTTTCCGGATCACGCTGCAAGGCCGTATCGTAGGCCATCAGCGCTTCCTCATACTTGCCAGCGCCGATCTGGCGCTGTGCATCGTCGCGTATATACTGCGTGCCGCATCCCGCCAGCAAGACGGCGCTGCATACCGCGCCAGCCCAGCCTAAATAATGTGCCTTGTAACGCAATGCCCTACTCCCTGTTATGCATGAACGCCCTGCTGGCGCAGCCTTTAATTGCCGGTCTGCACGGCGATCACTATTTTTTCTTCCAGCGGCACGTACGTCACCACAATCTGCGTCTCGGTCACTGCGTCGATGCGGTATGTATTATCCAACAACTGGCGCGCCTGGATGGGAATAAGTGTGTCGCCACGCGTTAAATAAGTGACCGTCCGTCCGTCGACGTCGACCATGCGCCCGAAGTACTGATAGGGAAAGGTCGGCGCGCTCGGTTTTGGTGGCGGTGATGGTGGCGGTGGCGCCAAAGCCTTTGGTGCGGGCGCCTGGAAACTGATGTAACGAAACAGGTCTGTTTTTGATTCCACCATGGGGTCGCGTTCCAGCAAACTAGCGGCCTCTCCAGCGCTGGTTACCGGCGCCATCGGAACGGTCGGGGCGGCTTGCCGTCGCGGCACCGCATCCTGGGTGGACAAGGTAAGGCTTTCCTGCTCTCGCCAAGCGGTCCAACCGCACAAGATCGCCGTGAGCAGCGCTGCCAGCCATAGGCCTTGCCGTCTGGATGGCAAGGCCGGCATCGATATTGCCATCAGCTTGGCTTCCGGTAAAAGTAAATGAAACGCACATCGATATCCATGACGATATCGCTGGCGCGGGCGCGGCGCAGCGACATCGAGTCCAGCGCGAGTCCGCCGTGCATGGCCATTATCGCGGCCAGGGTTTTCTTCAGCGGTAAATAGGCACCTTTGATACGTGCACTGACCTCGACGCGCCCGATTCCGGCAGCGGCTTGACTGTCGGCGGCTGGCTTGAAGCTCGCATCCGACATCAGCAAGCCGTTTTGCGTAGCCAGCGACTGCAAGTCCGCCGTCACCAGTGACAGGCTGTCGAAGCTGGCCAGTTGTACTGCCAAATTCTGTTGCGCTGTAACAGAATCAGCCGCTTGCGCACGAGACTGGGCTTCCAGCAGGCGTATTTTGGTCGCTAGTATTGCGTTCTCGGACCGCTTCGCCGGCAATTCATATGAACCCAGCCACACCGACCCGCATAGCAATAAACCGACCGCCATCCACGGCCAGTAGTAGCGTACTGAGAAATGGAATAGCTGTAATTTTTTGAAAGGATACATTGAATCTTGAAAAATTAAATGACGTGGCACCTAGAGAGGTGCCGATCAATTCGCTTTTTTGACTAAGTTCATGCGCCTACTGCTCAAGCAGTAGCCTTATCCAGCATGTTTTTGCTCGATTTAACGTGATGTTCCCCATCGTGCAACAATTCAGACGGACGGCGGAACTCTGCGAACGTAACATACCTGCAGACCAGCACCAAGTTAGTCATGCCCGGCACCGACTCACGGGTAAGCGCGATTCCCCAATAAGCGTGAATAGACTAGCTGTCGTGGCGCACATCTTCAATATCTTCATCCGATACACCAACGCATTATTTGGATACACCTACACACGCAACTTACGCGCCAGTCCGATCAATACGCGGACTGCCTCATTCGGGGAGATGCGCTTGGTGAGCGGATGTCGAGTCGACTCATTGGCTCCATAGCTGCGCATTCGAGGATGGAGCCACATTTTCGCGTCATCGAGTCCGGGAGTGAGCGTAGGTATTACTGCCTCAAATCAAATTGACCAGTGGCTCTCTACTCTACATTAATCAAACGGAGAGTAAAGCTAACGGATACATGATGGATTTAATCAAGTTGAAAATACTGGAGTGTCTCAGATGTTGATTGATCGGTGCAGGCGTCAGCGCCCCTGAACTGAACAGTTTTTCCGGCAATATAGGCAGCAAGTAATCCTGCGTAATACTCCCTGGCACGCGGGCGTTTCAAGGAAAATGAAAGATAGGTGGCGCCAGAAGCATCGCATGCTGGTGTGTTCTTCACGCCACCTTCAGGAAAAACATAGATGAGATCACCTCCTTCCCAGACCACAATTGACGCTATTTTTGCCGTCGTCCAACCAGCTATTGCATTACTGCTCAACAGGGCGAAGAAAAGACAGATACCCATCTTGAAAAATTTTTTGCGAAATATCATGATAGTTATAATTAATGATTATTTTTACGGTTAACTGAAAATTCAACACACCAAATATGACAATCTACTACAATAATAATTAGACATTTAGCCAAGCACAAGAAAATTTTAAATATTTTCTTCCGAATACCAATTATCACGAGCACAATTTATCCGTCAATATTTTTACACCTTCACGGAAAAATGTCAAATTGTAAAATATAAAAAATTTGTGCAGCATACATTTCTACGAAAAGTCAGGGTCATACTGGGAATATCCATTGAAATCTAGTCCACTCTAGAATAATCTTAGAACGCCTAAGGAAATACTGATTAATTCACGCGATACTGTTCCATGCGTCGCGCTGCCCTGGGAGAATGACACTGCATCAACACCCGCGAACCATCATGCAAGAAAGCTTTTCCGACCTTGAATACGCCGCCACGAAGAAATTGACGCGGCGCGACCGCTTCCTGGCCAAGATTAACAGCGTGACGCC
Organism: Janthinobacterium sp. FT14W; assembly: GCF_009208755.1. Lineage (NCBI taxonomy): Bacteria > Pseudomonadati > Pseudomonadota > Betaproteobacteria > Burkholderiales > Oxalobacteraceae > Janthinobacterium > Janthinobacterium sp. FT14W. Next base: position 149,396 of record NZ_WFLL01000009.1, read on the forward strand.
GTGGGGGAAATTGTACAAGGTGATCGAGCCGTTCTATCCGAAAGTTGAAGGTGTCGGTCGGCCACCGATTGGGCTGGCGCGCATGCTGCGCATGTACGTGCCCCAGCAGTGCTTTGGTTTGTCCGATGAAGGTATCGAAGACGCGATCTATGACAACCAGTCCATTCGTGCTTTCGTCAGCATCGACTTGGGCCGCGAATCGGCGCCGGACGCGACGACCTTGCTGAAGTTCCGCCACCTGCTTGAGGCCAACGGACTGACGCGCCAGATCTTCGCCACGATCAACGGGCACTTGGCCGAGAAAGGCTTGATGATGCGCGAAGGCACCAATCGAAGAAAGGCAACGACTGGCACTTTGGCATGAAGAGGCATGTCGGCGTGGACGCCGCTTCGGGCTTGGTGCATACGGTCATCGGCACGGCAGGAAATGTCGCTGATGTGACGCAGGCGCATGCCTTGCTGCATGGTGACGAGATCGCCGCGTTTGGCGACGCCGGCTACCAAGGTGTGGAAAAGCGGCTTGAAAATATCGGCAAATCGGTGACGTGGCATGTGGCCATGAAGCGCTCCAAACGCAAATCGCTGCCCAAGAATAAATTGGGGCGCCTGACCGAAAAACTGGAGCATCTGAAGGCGAGCGTGCGGGCAAAAGTCGAGCATCCGTTTCACGTCATCAAGAACCTCTTCCGTCATCGTAAGACGCGCTATCGCGGCTTGGACAACAACACTGCACAGCTTTTTACCTTGTTCACCTTTGCCAACCAAGTACTGACCGGCAGGCGCTTTTCGATCATCGAATCCCGTAATCCGTCTTGATTGCAGAAAGACGCGAAGCATCGCGTCAAATTGAACAAAAAACGAGCTTGAGCGGTTTGCCGGTCAACCATTTGGCGCGGCCACCTCGTTAAAAACCCAAATTGATCAGCGCTTCCCTAGTACTTATAAGGTGGATTGGATTAAGTTCTACTTTCACGTAGGAGTTGTGCGCCGAACCCGCTTAACAGGGAGATCAGATGGGTTAGCCTTGACAGGAACCAGCACCCCAGACCAACGAGTAATAAGCTCGGTCATTATCGTTGCATCGGGACGGACAAATTCCCCTGCCTCCCGGAGCACAGATTTAATTTCAGATGCTGTGACGCCAGGCAAAATCGGTATGTACACAACCTGCGGTGCGTCCTTGTGCAAGCCTGCGACAAATGTTCGCGCAAGCATCTCGTCGAAAGAAACCTCGGCATCAATGGCCAGCCGAGCAATATCTTGAGCCATGGTAAACGGAATATCACCCGTTACATTTGGAATGTTGGGTTGGCTCGTGGGCTCGCCGATGACGTTTAGAGCCCACTCCAAACACTTCACGATCTCCGCGTTCATCGAACGATTATTTGCCTTTGCAGCAGCAGCAATCCTATCCCGCATGCCATCGGGAAAGCGAACGATGTACTTGTCGGAATCTTGCGCAGTGCGAGCCGACGCTGCGGCCCGTGGAGTTTTTGGCGGCGGCGTTGTTCTTAGTGGAGGTGTGTGACTTTTCATACAGCAAAGGATACTGGCATTGAGCCATTTTGCAATACTGGCACTTAGCCATAAATAAATCTTGCCTATAGTGGCTCAATGCCATATATTTGCAATATGGCTCTAAGCCATAAGAAGGAATTTAACATGAGCACCGACACCAAGGAAGCCAAGATGGACAAATTTATAATCAGATTTGACGGGAAACAGCGCGAAGCCATCAAGTCTCGCGCAGAGAAGAATCGTCGCAGCATGAACGCCGAACTGTTGGCGCTCATCGATGCGGGGATTTCCGTAACAGATGCCGCCGCCGCCGACACGCGTGCGGCATGAGGAAATTCCCTTCCAGCGCGGAATTACGTGCGTTGAATGATGCAAGTGTATCCGCATCCCGCTGTCCCAGCATGCGCGCACGGCAACCACCAGCCAGCTGGCCCTGGACCTGACTGTGGGCTGCTGATGACTATCCCGATCCTCGCGCTGCCGTAACCCGGCCGCCGTAACTCCCCTCTTTTGCTGTGCCCCGCTGCGCTCCTTTTTGAGCGTGCAGGATTCGTTCAACCCAAAATAAGGAAAACCGATGCAAAACACGCTGCACGCCACCCGTCACGCCGACCAATCCATGGCATCGAGCACGATCCGCCCGACCTTGCAAAATTGCATTGTCCCGGTGGCACCAACGTGTTTTTTGCTGCAAGCCAGCGCGGACATAGGCATCGCGGCGCTGACCGTCCGCATCCATGAGATTGCCAAGACCTATCACGCCTACGGCGCTGCCAATCTGACCTTCATCGTCAGCGATGCGCAAGCACTGGAGCGCGACGGCTTTTTCGCGCCAACCAAGCAACGCGCCCTGGTCGGCAAGCTGCCCATCGAGGTGAACTACATTTTCGCCAACGAAGCGGGTTCCCGCCACTGCTGCGGCGCATCGCACACGCTCCCGTACTGGGCAGAACATTTTCTCAAGGCAGGAACACGTTGATGCTGCGCGTGGCCAAAACCTGCGGCATCTGGCTGCTGTCGCTCCTGATCGTCATTGCCCCTGGCGTGCTGCGGGCCATCGGCGCCATTAAGGACTGAACCATGCCGGCGTCCCTTATCGACAACCACCTATCCTTCCAGCCTGCCACCGAGATTCTGGCCGCACGCGACAAGGATATGCCGACGCCACCAGGCGCCGGGCATGCGCTGGCCGCCATCGCCGAAGCCAAGGCCCAGCTTCGCAGCATCAAGCCGCGCAATCTGGCGCCCTTCGTGGCCCAGGCCTGGGGATTGTCGCCACGCGGCGCGCGCCGCTCCGTGCTGATCGCCGCCGGCCTGGACGCCGACCGCTGGGAATCGCCGATTAACTCATTTACCGAGGAAGAGCGCATCGAGCTGCGCGCCGCTACCTCTGCCGCTATCCGTGTGTACGAAAGACTGTCGAATGCCATCTAAAGAAATTCTCAAGCCTGCCCAGCGTCACGAGGCGTTTTTGCGCTCCCCGTACTTCGCGCCCGAGCTGGCCCGCATCCCCTACAAATGGCGCAACCGCGTCATCACGGCGGCCCTGGCCAAGATGGCCTGGTCGTCCTGGTACAAAGTCTATGAGTCCATCGCCACCAGCTTTGTGCGCGAATTCGCCGAACAGTACGTGCCGGCCGGCGTCGATCTGTCGCAAAGCGACGCCGACATTGTGGCCACCGCCGAGCGCGCGGCGGCCGGCGTGACCAAAATGCTATGGATGGCCGTGTCCGACAAACACGCCTTGCAGATCATGGAGGACGAATGCGCCTCGTATGGCATCGAGCTGCCTGAGTTCGACACGATGACCGACACCATCGCCCGCCTGGTGGATGCCCGCTGGTGGCGCCGCCAACTGCGCAAGCGCGTCAAACGCGCATTTGAAGCGGGCAATATCCGACTGGGCTATGTGAACTATCGCGGCGAACCCTACGCCAGCAACGACGCCGTGCTGTCGCGCCTGGCGCAGAACCGCCGCAACGCGGCGGCGCTGGCCTCCACCTTGGTACAGAACGAGAACGGCCAACAATTCAGCATCGCCGAGCTGGCCGAGAAGACAACGGCCAACAAGGCCATCCGGCGCGGCGAGCTGATGTTGCGCATCAACGGCTTTGAGCAGATCGCCCGCGAGTGCGGCGACCAGGGCATTTTCATCACCTGGACGTGCCCGTCGCGCTTCCACGCCATGCAGCACAGCGGCAAACCGAACGACAAGTTCGACGGCTCCACGCCGCGCGAAGCCAATACCTACCTGGGCAAGATGACGTCGCTGTGCCGCTCCGCGCTGGCGCGCCGTGGCATAGGGCTGTACGGCTTTCGCATCGCCGAGCCGCACCACGATGGCTGTCCGCACTGGCATCTGCTGCTGTTCGTGCGCCCCACGGCGAAATACAAAACGGCCCACCTGCAGGACGTGGCCGGCCGCGCCATCCGCATTATGAAGCGCTACGCCTGGCGCGTGGACCGTGGCGAGCCCGGCGCCTTCGCGCGCCGCCTGGACGTGAAACGCATCGACTGGGCCAAGGGCAGCGCCGCCGGCTACATCGCCAAGTACGTGGCCAAGAACATCGACGGCGTGGCCGAGCACAAGACGAAGGAAGGCTACGTCGTCACGGCCGACACCGAAGGCGATGTCGAGCTGACGCCATCGGCGCGGGTCGAGTCCTGGGCCGCGTGCTGGGGCATCCGTCAATTCCAGCAATGGGGCGGCGCACCCGTCACCGTATGGCGCGAATTGCGCCGCATCGAGGAAAGCATGCTCAACGAAGCCCCGGCCGCCATGCGCCGCGCCTGGGACGCCGTGCAAAAGATCGACGGCGAAAAGCGCGCCTGCTGGGCCGAATACCTGCGCGCCCAGGGCGGCGCCCTGGTGCCGCGCAAAGAGCTGGTCGTCACCCTGGCCAAAGACGAAAAGACCGTCATCGGCCGCTATGGCGAAACGCTGCGCACCACGCCCTACGGCGTGCGCTGCAGCGACCTCATCGGCGTGGTCTTCAAGTCCGTGCGCCATACGTGGACGCCGGTACAGGCCACAGGCGGGCGCGGGGTGGCTGTTGGGGTTGCCGTTCCTCGGACTCGTGTAAATAACTGTACGCACCCCGACCGCCCTACCCCGGCCACGCCGCCGGCGGCGCCCGTCCCTAATTTGTCGGACGAGGCAAAAACAGCGCTGATTGCCGCCTGGGCGGCCGTCAACGCCTGCCCGTGGCCCTGGCTGATCGTCCCCGACACCCCACCCCAAGAAGGAAATGGCACATGAGCACCTATGCCGTGATCGTTCGCACGCAAACCGAACGCATTGAATTTTTTGAGGTTGCCGCATCCAGCGGTGACGTGATCGACGCCGCCATCGACCGCTACGGCGTGTGCGGCGTTACCGCCAAACTGAAAGGAGCACCGCAATGCTGACCATCCTGACCGATTCACCGCGGCAAATCGCCCTGGGCGACCGCGTGACGTTCGATACCGACGAAGGCTACCAGGCCGGCACCGTCAACGACCTGCGCCGCGACGTGGGCAATGGGGAGCTGCATGCGTGGGTGGAGCTGGATCATCAGTGGGCGGGTATGTTCCGGGCGGTGCCGCTGGGAGCCATCGAGGCGGTCAAGAAGGCAACCGCGCCTGTCGGGTGCCCAGCATGACAAGGGAACGCTCATTACCTGCCGTGGCGGCCTTGTTCGTGCGCGCCAATTCGATCTACAAAACCATGCCGGCAGTTGACGCCTGGGACGCGGAGCGCGACGCCCGCGCCTGGCCGGGTGGCGTGCCAGTGGTGGCGCATCCGCCTTGCCGCTCCTGGGGCACGCTGCGCCATCTGGCCAAGCCGCGCCCGGACGAAAAGGAACTGGCGGTGTGGGCCGTCGCCCAGGTGCGCAAGTTCGGCGGCGTGCTCGAGCACCCGAAGCGCTCGACCCTTTGGCCACACTGTGGCTTGCCTGCGGTCGGCGAGCGGGACAGATTTGGCGGCTGGACGCTGCCGATTTTCCAAAGCTCGTTTGGTCACCGCGCCGAAAAGGCTACCTTGCTGTACATCGTCGGCTGTCCGCCAGCGCAAATACCGGCCATGCCCATCGTCCTGGGCGAAGCCTCGCATGTGATCGCGCCATCCGGCCGCAACCGCGTCGGCGAGCGGCGCCGAAAAGGCGATCCGGGCTGGCGCCCGGAGTGCGGCAAGGCAGAACGCGAGCATACGCCGCCCGAGCTGGCGCATTGGCTGGTGGCCCTGGCTCAACGCTGCGCGGTGCCAGCATGAACAGTCCATTCCTGTTCGACGGCCCGGGCGTCATTTCGTTCAGCGGCGGCCGTACCAGCGGCATGATGCTGTGGATGACGCTGCAAGCCTACGGCGGCACGCTGCCGGCCGACGTGGTGGTGTGCTTCGCCAACACTGGCAAGGAAGAGGAAGCAACCCTTGAATTCGTGCGCGACTGCGGCGAACGCTGGGGCGTTCCCATCGTCTGGATAGAAAACCGCCCTCGCAATGAAGCGCGCGGCAAGGAATTTGCCATCGTGGACTTTGCTACGGCCAGCCGCCGCGGCGAGCCGTTCGCTGATCTGCACGACGAAAAGAAATTCCTCCCGAACCCTGTGGCGCGCTTCTGCACGGCGGAACTCAAGGTACGCCCGATGCAGCGCTATTTGAAATCGATAGGCCTGGTCGAGTGGACCACGTTTATCGGCATGCGCGCCGACGAGCCCATGCGCGTGGCGCGGCTGTCGACGCAGGACTACGGCAAGCACGAAGTGAAAGAAGCGCCCCTGGCGGCGGCCGGCCTGACCGTGGCTGACGTCAGCGCATTTTGGGCAGCACAAGATTTTGACCTGGGCCTGCCGAATATGAGCGGCAAGACGATGCACGGCAACTGCGATCTGTGCTTCCTGAAAGGCGGCAACCAGGTGCTATC